>CAZYGK010000152.1:0-7170 GCA_964647355.1 uncultured Flavobacteriaceae bacterium
AGAATGCTCGGACGCATCTTCCCGAAGCAGATCGACAATACCTATAGCGGCTATTGGCCTGCGGTTTGGCTGCTGGTGCCGTTGGTGCTGGTGAAGCTCGTGATGGGCATCAACGTGATGATCAACACGCGCGACATCATCGAAGGCGTAGACGGCATTCCACTCAGCACGTTCAGCGTGGAGGCGCAGGGGCATTTGATCTTTTCGTTCCAAGCTTGGGCGCTGGAGCTGGCGCTGCTCGCGGCGCTCGGGCTTCTTGCGCTGGTGCGGTACCGAGCGATGATCCCGCTGGTCTACTTGCTGCTCTTGGCCGAGAACGGCGGGCGAAAGGCGATTTCACTGGCGTCCGGAGCGCCATTGATCCCGCCGGGCGGGCCGACGACGGCGACGCTCATCAACCTGTCGTTGATTGCGGCGCTTGCGATCGGACTTGCATTGTCGATCGGCAACAAAAAAAGGGCCGCTCGAATGAGCGGCCCTTCCGTGAGATGGGCGATGGCGATCAAGCCCTGATCTTGCGATCCGAAGTTCAGGCGGTCCCCAGAGGTTGCTCCAGCGTCCGTTTGACCTTCAGGCTCTGCATCAGCACCAAGATCTCACTCGACATTGGATCACCTCCTTTCGTTGATGGAACACGATGAGGTCAGATTTTCATGAGTCGCGAGGCTGGTCGAGAAGATTTTCCGATTAACCCAACCGGTCGCGCAGCGCGTACCAGGTTAGCGCTAATGCCAGCAGAGGTTTGCGGAAAAGCGTGCCGCCGGGCAGCGCCGGGATTTTCAGACTGGCGTAAACGTCGAAGCGTGCGGCTTGGCCGGCGATCGCTTCGGCGATCAACTTTCCGGCCAGTGTTGCGATCGCGACACCCTGGCCGGAGTAACCTTGTCCGAAATAGGCGTTCGGCGTCAGGCGGCCGATGTGGGGCAAACGCGGCATCGTGATTGCCAGCCTTCCGCCCCAAGCGTGGCTGATCGCAACACCTTTGAGCTGTGGGAAAACACGTTCGATGTGCGGGCGCACGATCTCGGCCACGTTGTCGAGATCGCGTCCGCCGTAGGACTCGCCGCCGCCGAACAGCAAGCGGTTGTCGGCGGTGAGACGATAGTAGTCGAGTACGAATTTCGTGTCGGCCACTGCCGCACCCGACGGGATTAGGGCCTTTGCGCGCGCGTCACCCAGCGGCTCTGTCGTTGCGATGTAGTTCGAGATCGGCATGATTGTGCGCGCAAGGTCGCGGTTCAGGTCGCCGAGATATGCGTTGCACGCATACACCACGAACTTCGCCGAAATGCTGCCTTGGGCGGTCGCGATCTTTGTGATCGGACCGTGTTCGATGCTGACGGCGGGCGAGTGCTCGAAAATTGCAGCGCCGGCCTCGTCCGCAGCGCGCGCAAGACCCAGCGCGTAATTCAGCGGATGCAAGTGGAAGCTGGCGGTGTCGAGCATCCCTCCCTTGTAGTTGTGGCAGGCCACGATTTCGGGAACCTCTGCCGCAGGCACGTACCGCGCGGTCGAATAGTTGTAGCGCCCCCTCAAGAAATCGACGTAGGATTCCAAATCGCGGGCGTGGCTATCTCGAACCGCTGCTGTGAAGTGACCGGGTTTCTCGTCGCAATCGATTGCGTGCGACGCGATGAGGGCGCGGACCAAAGATCTTGCTTCGAGTGCGAGGTCCCAAAGCGATCGTGCGTGCGCTTCGCCATAACGTCGTTCGAGTTCGTCTTGATCGACGCGTTGTCCGGTGATCACCTGACCGCAGTTGCGGCCGGACGCGCCGAAGCCTGCGGTTTCGGCCTCGAGCACGACGACCCTCATTCCCGCTTTTGCCAGGTGCAGTGCGCAGGACAGTCCCGTGTAGCCCGCGCCGATCACGCAAACATCCGCGTCGCGCGCACCGTTCAATTGCAGACGCGCACGTTGCCCAATCGCGGTCGCGAGATAATATGAGTCGCTCTGCGAAGCAGTCATGCGATCTCCTCAAGACTAGTTTTGCAGAAACATCAAGAGGGGGCTTGGCTCTTGCCAAGCTTGAGAGAAGTGTGCGTAGTCGCAATCCGATGATGGAAAAAACCGGCGCAGTGATCGATGCACATGCGACGCATTGGGCGTCTCTTTATCCCGATGCGCCGGACGCCATTCGTGCGCGCATCAAAAGCATGGTCGCAAATTCGACGATCATTGCGCAGGTCGAACTTCCCGAAGCGCAAGCCATGCCGAACGGTGCAAGCGCCGACACGCTGACGGCGATGTCGGAAGGCGACGGCGACCTTAGGCACATGGTGTTGCTGCTGACGGAGAGCAAGTCGGCATCCGGGTGCGTGCTGTCCGCGTTTCCGTTCGCCGCCGGCGCGATCGCGCATCCGGTGACGATCGATCATGTGGCGTCGACCGGTTCGGGCGCCGAGGGTCAGGTGCGCGGGCGTACGGAAGACGGCGCTGAGATCTCGTTCTTCGATCCGTTGTTCTTCAAGAACGGCGGCGACTATCAAGTGGGCGAGAGCTATCAGTTCGCGCTTTCCGCGTTCGCCTACTCGCTGAGGCCGTTCGGATTGAAGGTCGTGCAGGGCGACGAGACGATCGTGCCGGCCGACGTGCTGAAGCCTGCGCGTTCGGGCGGGAGCGACGATTACGAGTTCCGGGCGACGGTGCAGCACGTCTATCCGATGCGGCTCGATACTGGGACGGTTTATCGCATGCGCGTGACCGTGGCGCGGAACGGGCAGTCGATGGTCGATGTGGCGCTCTATGCCGCAGAACACGTGTTGCCGTCCGGCTACCGGCCAAAGCCTGGGGACGAAATTTCCGGGCGCTTGTGGTTGCAAGGCTACCTGGTCGAAGATTAAGTGCTTCGAACGATTGGGAGCTTTAGCTCGTGGATAGAACAGAAATCCTGCGCGTCGAGAAATATCTGCGGTCGCTGTTCCGCTTGGATACGATCAAGATCGAAGCGCGGCCGAACAAGACAGACTCCGTCGAAGTGATGGTCGGCGACGAGTTCATCGGCGTCATCTTCAAAGATACCGAAGACGGTGAGACGACATATCACTTCGAGATGGCGATCCTGGAGATGGATCTGCCGCCTGCGTCCGCCGTTCTGAAGAAGTAGCTACTTCACACGGAACCCGTCGATCTTCGCCATGATCTTGGCGTCGATCTCTTTCCACTGGGCGAGATAGGCGCGTTTGTACTTGTAGGTCAGGCCGATGCCGTCCTTCAGGCGTGTGACGCGCATACAGCTGGAGCCGAAATTGCCGGTGGCGGCCGCGTCGCAGCGCATCACAAATCGCGAGCCGTCCTCAAGCGTCGCGGTCAGCCACTCCGTATTCTCGTAGCCGGTTCCTGCGTCGAACTTGTAGGTGGTCAAGCCGTGCGGGCCCGGAATGCCTTCGGGCGTGCTGGACCGGGGTTTGATGCCGCGATCGAACTTGTCTTGGTAGGTCAGCTTGGCGTGGTCGATGGCGAGCCATATTTGAACGACGCGCGCGTTCCAGGCGTTCGAGTTGAACTCCGCCGCCTGTGCTTGGGTCCAGGGCGTGAGATTCGGCAGCAGCGCGTGCATCGGGATGTCTTCCGCGTCGCCGTCGCTGCGCGACCGGCGTAACTTCGTGTAGTTCGCGGGGACCCGGAATACGGCGTTGTCGATGCGGATGTCGGCGGTATCGGCCGCCGCGGTCGGCCAGGTCGTGTTGCCTTGCAGGTCGTCGACAGTCGGTCCGGTGAACAGGATGTAGAAGCCGATGCCGATGAGGCCGGCCACAACAAGAAAGATCACCGGCAGGATCCAGCTCGAGTGGGCGTGGACCTCTCCCCCGAGGGCGGCGTCAGCGTCGCGTTGGTCGATTTTCATGCGGGCACTATTCGGCGCGATTGGTTTCTGGAATCTTCAGCGTTGCATTCTCTCAGCCAGGTCGTGGTCAATCTGCAACAGGTCCTTTCTGAGCGTGCCGTGCCGCGAAGGTGGCTGCAATAGGCGACCGCCGCTTTTGTTGTCGCAAAGCGGGAAAGACCCCGCAGGATTCCGCCGTTGGCATGGGGAGTGCGTTGGGGCCCGGGTAACCCCACTCTCTTGAGGCATTCCCATGCTCGACGCTGGTCTGACCCTGATTTTCGGCCTTGTGATTGGTTTTGTGATCTCCGGGGTGATGTCCAACTTGTTCCAGCTGATGCTGAACGGAGCTTCGCCGCTGCATTTTCCGGTCACCTCCGATACCAGGCGCTTGGCGGTCGTGGGGGTGATGCTGTTGGCTGGTCCCCATATTCTGGTTCGGGCTGCGGACCGCTCGCTGAAGGGCGGAGAATGGCCATTTTCTTACACTTTCAGCTGCTTTGCGCTGGGTCTCGTCTGGTCGTTCGCTCTTGGCTATGCCGCACTGATGCTCTTCGGTCTCTAGCGTTCACAAATTGGTGACGTTGGCGTCATTTTGGCGCTTGAAACGAGTGTTTGAAACTCTTATCTCACTTCGCAAGTGCAATATGCGTTCGCGAGCGAGAGTTTCATGTTCAACCGCATCATCAATGTTCTGGTCGTCGCGCTGATGGGCGCGGTCCTGGTTCTCTTCGAGCTTGGGCGCGTTGCGCCGGGTGATGCGTTCTTCCTCGCTGCCGCGATCGTCGTCGTGTTCACCGGTCAGCAGCTCATCCAACGCGAACAGATGGGTCTTACCCAGGCTGCGACCACGATGTTCACCGAGCCCAAGTCTTGGCGTAGCCGCTCGTCGTTCGCGGCGTACTACGCATGCCTCGCGCTCGGTGCGCTGGTGACGGTGCAGGCGGTCCTGTTCGCCTAGAGCACGGTCAGCATCGCGGCCACCAACGGGTGGCGCACGATATCTCTATCTTCGAGTCTGATCACCGCGATGTCGTCGAGCGTGCTTAAACGGTCGGCGATTTGGCCGAGGCCGCTCATGCCCGGCAACAGGTCGGTTTGATCGGGATCGCCCGTCATCACCATCGTCGACTGCCAACCCAAGCGCGTCAGCAACATCTTCAGCTGCCCGTAGGTGCAGTTCTGCGCCTCATCGATGACAATGAAGGCGTTGTTCAACGTGCGGCCGCGCATGTAGGCCACCGGTGCGATTTCGATCACGCTTTCGGCCAAATATGCCTTCAAGCGCTTGTTGCCGAGCCGGTCGGATAGACAGTCGTAGAGCGGGCGCAGGTAGGGTGCGAGCTTGTCTTCGAGCGCGCCGGGCAGGAAGCCCAGGCTTTCGCCGGCTTCCACCGCGGGCCGCGAGAGGATGATGCGCGAGACCTTGCCGTCCTCTAGTGCCTCGACGGCTTTTGCGATCGCAAGGAACGTCTTGCCGGTGCCGGCGGGGCCGGCGGCGACAACGAGGTTGCGCTTGTCGATTGCCTCCAAAAGTTTGCGCTGGTTGTCGGAGCAAGGCTTGACGTGACGTACATAGGCGCGTTCGCCATTGCTCCGGTCGCGATCGAGCGGCGACCAGGACTCCCGGCCGGAAAAGAGTGCACGGACTTTGCTGTGTTCCTGGTGATCTTCACGCATGCGGCGGCGGGCGGCACGTTTACCCATAAGGCTCACTCCCCTCGAACGCGGAGGCGCCTGCGACAGCCGCATGCGCTTTCCTACACAAAACTGTCATGAAGATTTCGCGGCGTCGGGAGCGGGAGGCTGCGCGCGGGGTTGGTGCGCGACGCCTGCAACGGTCCAAAAGTGTTCCCACATCGGGCACTGGACGCAAAGTGACCCCTAACGAATCACGCGGCTGCAAATACCGTAGCGAGTTTCTAAGCCCGCGGGGGTAAACGAAAGATGACTGGTTCGCCGGTGTGGCCGGAAAGACTCAAAGCCTGTGTCACCAGCCGAGGCGCGTCAGGCGGAATAGAGCGGGTGCGATCGCCGTGACGTAGAGCGCAATCACGCTCATTTGCAGCGTTTGGGCGATCGATTTCAGGCTCGCCGCTTCCGCGACATCGCCCACGATCTTCAGGAGTACGAAGACGACGGCGACGCCCGCGACGGTCGCCAGGATCGCCACCGCCCAGTTGCCGTGGCGCTGGTAGTTGATCCAACGCTCCTCGATCAGCCGGCCGAGCCACCAGAAGAAGAGGAAGGCGGTGAGTGCGATCATCCCCTCGGGCATTTGTCCCGCGCGCGGCCAGAGGGCCCATGCGATCGGCGCAATGACGGCAAGCCCCAAGAGTTGGGCGGCCGGGTGCGCCTCTGTGATCATCGTTTCGCGCTCGAGACTCTTGAAGATGTAGATGCAGGCAAGGCCCAAGGCTGCACCGCCAAGCACGTCTTCCACATCGTGCACGCCCAAATAGATGCGCGAGAAGCACACGCCCACGGCCAGAACGGCTGCGACTGCCCAAGCCCATGGGCGCCTCACCTCCATTGCGAGGTAGAACCACATCGCGACCGCGATCTGCGCATGACCGGAGGGGAAGCCGAACGAGTCGCCCACTCGACCGTCGAGCGCGAATGCGATGGGCGGGCGCGGGTCCATGAAGAGCTCTTTCAGGAACGTATTCGAGAGGCCGACGAGCCCGATCAACAGCGCGAGGCGAGTGAACAGCGCCTTGTCCCAGAGCCAATAGCCGAGCGGTAGCAGAACGAGGAAAAACGGGGTGTAGCCGGCGAGCGTAAAGGCGTTGAAGACGATCGTAGCGGCATCCGAGCGGAGCGGCGGGACCCAGGAGATGTCGTGGAGGAGTTGATCGAGCATCAGGCGGGGGTACACCAACGGGGTGCGGGCCGCCAAGCTGGCCTTCACGATCCGGCCGCCGTTGTGGCGGGAGTGGCACAAAATGGGTCAGATTCTGCTCATCGGAGCAGGTGTGCCCAGGGGCGGTGCCGTGTTGTCCCTACCGGTAGGCCACGCCGATTTTTACCTTAGCAAGGCATCACGGGGGCGCGTCCCACGACAACTCGGGGACGCAGTAGCAGCCGGTGTTGCGACTTGTAGGACGTCGTGCGCGGGGGGCACAGGAGCGGCACGGATTTAGCTCACTGGCACAATTGTCTGGTCGCAGCGTGCGGTAGTCGCTAGCGTGCGGCCAACAATTGGACCCCAGACGGGGATCGGGTGGGTTAATCGCAATGGTCCAGTGGCGCTTTGCGGCACGGCTGATGTCGTGTGTATCGATTCTGGCCCTGGGGTCGGCGGGTGCGGCGGCGCACGGCGGCGGTTGCTTCGAGGTGACCGG
>CAZYGK010000153.1:0-7112 GCA_964647355.1 uncultured Flavobacteriaceae bacterium
TGCGCGTTCAGATCCCGCGCGGTGACGTCCTTGCGCTCGCGCGTGTGCGCGACGACGATGTTGCCGAGCCGCCGCTCCAAATCCTTCACGTCGCGCGCAAGGCAGAAGATCGCCATCACTTCGGAGGCGACCGTGATGTCGAACCCGTCCTGCCGCGGAAAACCGTTCGCGACCCCGCCGAGCGAAATCACCATCTCGCGCAGCGCCCGGTCGTTCATGTCCACGACGCGCCGCCAGAACACGCGCCGCGGGTCGATGCCGAGCGCGTTGCCCCAATAGATGTGATTGTCGAGCATCGCGGCGAGCAGATTGTTCGCCGTGGTGATCGCGTGGAAGTCGCCGGTGAAGTGAAGGTTGATGTCCTCCATCGGCACGACCTGCGCGTGGCCGCCGCCGGCCGCGCCGCCCTTCATCCCGAAGCAGGGACCGAGCGAGGGCTCGCGGATGCAGCCCGCCGCACGCTTGCCGATCGCGTTGAGCCCGTCGACGAGCCCGACGGTGGTCGTCGTCTTGCCTTCGCCGGCGGCCGTCGGGTTGATCGCGGTGACGAGAATGAGCTTGCCGTCCGGGCGTCCTTTGAGCCCCTCGATGAAGTCGAACGACACCTTCGCCTTCGTGCGTCCGTATTGCAGCAATTCGTCGGCCGGAATGCCGAGCTTCGCGCCGATCTCGGTGATCGGCTTCATGCGCGCCTCGCGCGCAATCTCAATATCGCTTCGTCCCACAAGCCCCTCCCGCAAATCGCTGGTGGCGCAGGTTATCGCCGTGCCCGGCGAAATCCACAATATCGCGGCGTGCAATGCACAAATCCGCTGAACCACACGTCCCCCGTGCTTGACCGCTAGGCGCGCGCGCCCGCACGTTTGCAGGCAACACTTTAGTCGCCCGAATCGATGAAAAACCTGAGGATCGCCGGCAAGCGCGTCCAGACGATGGAGCTCTATCTCTATCTGCTGTCGGCCGTGGTCACCGGCCTGGCCTTCTTCGTGGCCGTGTATGTGAGGCAGGCGCTGACGCCGTTCCTGTTCAGCGCGGCCTACGCTCCGACGATCGCGCACGGCGCCTTGATGATCGCGGGCGCGATGATCCCCAAGATGCTGATGCGGGTGTACGAGCAGAAGACGGCGGCCTCCCGCGCGATGCATCTACAGCTGCACGTGACGGCCGCGACGCTGTTCTTCTTCGGCATGATCCTGCTGTTCTATTTCCAGCCGGGCACGCGCATCCCGATCTCGATCGTCTTGATCTTCATCGCCTTCGACCTCGTGGCCGCGCTTATCTTGATGCCCGCGCACTATTTCCTCAGCCGTGCCGCCGCCCAACAGCGCACGATCGCGGTCATGGCCGACGACGCGACGTACGAGAGCCTGGCGCACCACCGCCTCGCGCAAACCACGCACCAGGCGACGTTCACGCGCCTCAGCCGCGACGAACTCCCGAACGCGCTTGCTGCGGCAGAAGGGGAGGGCGCCAAGGCGCCGTTCGAGCACCTGGTCCTCGACCGCGACTCCAGCGCTCACGTCCCCGACTGGACGCTGCTGCTCGCCGCAAGAGACGCGGGTGTCGTGATCCAAACGCCGGAGGCGTTCCTCGAAAGCGAGTTCGGCGAAGCCCTGACCGACGAAAGCGCTGCCTACGACATCATCATGGCCTCGTCGTCCAACTGGAACCAACTCAGGATCGCGGTGAAGCGCATCTTCGATTGGTTCGTGGCCTCCGCCATCCTGCTGGCGGCGCTGCCGCTGGCGCTGCTCACCGGCTTTGCGATCTGGTTCGAAGACCGCGGGCCGATCTTCTTCGAGCAGCTGCGCGTGGGCCTGAACGGCCGCGCGTTCCGCATTCTGAAGTTCCGCTCCATGGTGATCGACGCGGAGAAGCTCGGCCCCTCGTCGACCGAAATCGGCGACCCGCGCGTGACGGTTGTCGGCCGCTTCATCCGCCGCACGCGCCTCGACGAGATCCCGCAACTCATCAACGTGCTCAAAGGCGAAATGAGCCTGGTGGGCCCAAGACCCCAGACGCCGCAGAACGTGGTCGCCTGGAGCCAAGGCACGCCGCTCTACCAACTGCGCCACCTGGTGAAGCCGGGCGTGACCGGCTGGGCGCAAGTGCGCTTCGCCTACGTAGCAACCCCCGAAGACGCCCGCATCAAACTCGCCCACGACCTCTACTACGTGAAGAACTACTCGCTGATCCTGGACGTGCTGGTGCTGCTCATGACGCCTCGGATTCTGCTTGCGGGGTTGGGTGGGCGGTGAGTGACACATTGAGTAGCGCCGCCAATTCGGTAAAGGACTATCGCCGCACATTGGTTGCGATGGGGAAGTCCTCGGCGAAACTCCTTGCCGGCGGCGCAGTTGCGGCCGCATTAAGCCTCGCTTCGTTCGCCCTGACGGCACGAACGCTGGGGCCGCACGACTTTGGGCTTCTGCTGATTGCGGTAGCATACACTCAGACTGTTGGCCGACTTGTCGGCTTCCAGTCGTGGCATGTTGTGATCAGGTTCGCGTCCCAGTTCGATCGGGCTTCACCGGTTGGTGTTGCCGCATACTTCAGTTTGGTGCGCTACAGCTTCCTTCTCGACGTGATCGGAGCAATTGCGGCTCTCATCGCAGTGGCGCTCTCAGCATTCGTGCTAGCGTACCTCTCGCCAAGTGCCGACCTGCCTGCGCCAGTTGTTATGCTGTTCTCGCTCTCTTTACTCTGCCGAGTGAATGGGACTGCGTTGGGGGTTCTACGGCTAGCCGACCGTTTTGGGGCTCTCGCGGCACAAGGCGCGGTGGTTGCTACCCTCAAGCTATTCCTCGTTGTTTTTGCCTACTACTGGGACAGCTCGCTTATAACCTTTGCGGCAATATGGGCGGCCTGCATGGCTATCGAGTATCTTGCCGTTGTGGTTCAAGCGTTCTTGCTGCTTCGAGCGGAGGGGTTCAAAGTCAGTGGGTCGGCCAGACTGTCACCCGATGTGAGTCAACGTGATTATTGGCGACTGCATGTAAGCGCAAATCTTTGGTCAGGCGCGCAGAGTCTTCGCGAGTTGGACTCCCTAGTGGTGGCAACGGCCTTGTCGCCCGCGGCACTTGCCATATATCGAACGGGTCGCGACCTCTGCATCAAACTCAATCGCCTGCTCGACCCCTTGGTGTTGGTGGTCTATCCGTACTTGGCAAGGGCCCGCGCTAACAACGACCGACCGGGTGCTCGACACATACTCTTCGCCACAACACTTGCCACCGGCGCCGCCGGTGTAGTCGCCCTCTTGGGGTATGCGATTGTCGGACGGTGGGGAATAGACGTCTTGTTTGGTGCCGAATTCGTGAGCGCGTTCCAGCCCGGACTAATTTTCATGCTGGCCTTCGTGTTCGTTGCTTTTGGGCGAGTCGCTATTCCCGCTGCCATGGCTTCCGACAGGGCTCATCGTGGGCTCCTTGTGACGGTCTTGGCGGTTCCACCGTTTCTTGTTGCTGCGTACTTTCTAAGTGTCCACGCCGGCGTATTGGGTGCTGCGGTGGCGTTCTTGGCGTACAGCGCGCTGACCTCCATGTTGACCGTGGCCATCGTTGCCCGGCGTGAAAGATCTCCCTGATGGAGACAGCATCGCTGGCCCTCATCGCTTTGCACTGGATCGTCGGCTTCGCTGGGCTGTCCTATTGCTTCCTGCGCGCGCGGCCGGTCGACTTCTGCTCGGTGGGCTTGCTCGGTTCGATTCTCTACACCAGCGCCGGGTTTACCGGCCTGGTCAATGTTCCCTGGGGCGTCGGCGGCGTCATGACGGTCGTGGAACTCCTTCCAGAGACACAGGCAGTTCTGACTAGCATTTTGGCCACCCCACTGGTCGCCGCCCTCATATTCGACGTCGTGACACCGCGCGACAGAACCATTACCGACCACCGTGACAAAGCGACCCTGATGGCATTGGCTGGTGTGACGGTCGCATTCGGTCTCGCGACTGTGGTGACGACCGGCCTAGATCTCTTTATGGTCTCCAAGATTGAGATGATGAAGAGCTTACCATTCTACTCGCAGCTCTGGGTCGCATCGGCGACGCTGCTGCTCGCGGTAGCGTGGGTTCATCGGGATCGCGGCATCGTAGTTCTCGCCGCACTGAATATGTTGCTGATCCTCTTGATAGGTTTCAGGTCGCCCGTTGTTATCGCGTGCATTGCAATTCTCGCGCTAACATTCAATCGAATTTCGCACCTGCGTTTTCTCAGAGCCCGGTGGCATCATGCGGTACTTTTGCTCCTAGGCATACATCTTGTGGCCCAGTTCGAAGGAATTCGCGCCGACATTCTCACGGGCAATCTCTCAAGCATGGTCACCAGGTTGTACGCCTTCGGCAACACCGCGGATCTGATTGCGAACTCTGAGTTTCAAGGGCAAGCAGGTATTCTGAACACGGTCGTCTACTACGACTACCGAATTAAGGAGCCGTACCTGGTGGATGGCATCATCAAGCAGGTCACTTTTTCATCGGTAGCTGAGGAAGGAAAGACGCGTAGCTATAACGATTTTTTCCAAACAGATTTGTTTCCCGATCTGAGCTGGGGTTATGCCAGCTTCTTCTTTGCCGAGGGGTGGAGTAACGCCGGCTGGGTCGGCGTGATCAGTTACGTTTTGATTTACATCGTGTTGATGTTGCTATTCAGCGTCGCGTTGCGCGTCAGCAGTTTGTATTGGCGCGCCGGCTTCGCGGTGATGGGTACGTTTGCCTGCTTCTACCTTCACCGCAACAGTCTGATCACGTTGCTGTCGATCGAGCGGCGTGCAGCTATCATCTTGATTGGGACCGCTTTGATCGGAATGGCTCTATTCAGATCTCGAGGATCCACAGCGCGGCCGTCGACCGACGGGAGGTGACCTGTGCCGAGTGTCTTGCACGTCATCACAGGATTGGATCGTGGGGGCGCCGAACTTCAGTTGCTGAGGACCGTTGGCGCCTTGCGCGGTACTGGAACGCAAGACGTCTTTTCTCTGCGCGCGCCAGGCGCACTGGCACCATCGATGGAGAAGCTAGGTAGCCGGGTCGTGTACGCGAATCTCGGATCAAAGCCGGTCGCCTCCGCGCTTGGATTACACTCCGCGCTCGAAACGATTTCGCAACTCAAGTTCGACATCATGGTCGGATGGCTCTACCACGGCATGACTGCAGCGTATGCGTTGCGGCGCGTCAGATACAAGGACAAGCCGCTGGTTTGGATGGTGCGTAGTTCGCTTGCCGCGTATGGCGGAATGAGCATCACGTCCCGGATGAACTTGCGCCTGGCACGATCAGTCTCAAGATCGCCTGAGGCGATTGTCTACAACTCTGCGCGATCCGCCGAAGAGCACGCGCATTTCGGCTTCTCGAAGGAGCGGGCGGAGGTCATTCACAATGGTATAGACGCCGCGCTTTTCTCGTTCACCGAGACCTTGCGCGCAAATGCAAGGAAAGAGCTGCACGTCGAGACCCGAGAGGTCTTGGTTGGTCTCGTCGCAAGATATCACCCCGTGAAGGATCACCGGAGCTTCATAGCGGCAGCGGAGATTGTCGCTAAGGCGAATGAAAACGTCCGCTTCGCGTTGTTTGGAACGGGGGCCGACAGTGGCAATGCCGAACTCGTGGGACGGCTTCGGTCTGCGCAATTGGCTGATCGCTTCATCCTGGGCGGGGAGCGGCCTGACGTGGCGCGGCTGCTTCCGGGATTCGATATTGCTGTAAATTCATCACTAAGCGAGGGGTTCAGTAACACGCTCGCAGAAGCGATGATGTCGCAAGTTCCGTGTGTCGCGACCGATGTTGGCGACAGCGCTTTCATTGTCGGTGATACAGGACGGGTGGTGAAGCCGTCGGCGCCCACGGAATTGGCTGCCGCGCTGACGGACATGATACGTCTCTCGGCTGACGAGCGAAGACGCCTAGGCGAGCGCGCGAGGAGCCGCGCGCTTAGCAATTTCTCAACGTCCACTGCCGACGCAAAATTTAGCGACTTACTTGCGCGCGTTGGCGCGTAGAGTCGCTCGAAAGGCGGCTGCTTTGTCGGCTGCAACTGCAAGACCACCAAGCGCGCTGCCTGCAATAATCTCAATCATCGGTAGTCCGCGCAGTGCGTTACCGATGTTTTGCCCGCTATGGAGCGTGTATCGAACAAGGTTGCCGATGTATCGGATCCTCAAGCGTGTGGGCATTTGTGGGAAGTCGTTCAATACGTCACGGTAGTGTTCGGCGGTCGAGCTCGCGCTTGTCATGCGTATGCGGTTCAACGATCTAGTCATTCCGTCGGGCAGGTAGGACATAGTGCACCACACCTCATTTACAAAGCGGGTGCGAAAATCTTTGGCCAAATGAAGCCAAAGAGATGAGGTGGGCACTCGCATCTCATCATCGAAAACCTTGAATCGATAAGCACCGATTGCCTTGCGCCGGACGGCCTCGCGCTTGTCGCCACGAATTGCCTTCACCACACGCATCGCGAAGAAATCTGAATCTACGACATCGGCGGGAAAACGATCGCCAAGAACGGTGCCGTCTGGGCTAGCTGAAAGGCCGCATACTCCGCAAAACGCCTCGCGTTCGGCTGCCGGAATGCTGAGCCATGTGTCGCGCATCCGCGCGAGCGCGCCGATCGTCAGGTGGTCGTCGTCTCCGAGAATGACAATGAACTCGCCTGTTGCTGCGTCCAGCGCGCGGTTGAGCGCGCGTGCCCGTCCGCCGCGAGGCGCGTCAAGATGTCGAACGGGAAACGAGGCTCCAGCTGCCAGCATTTTGATGACAGCCGAGGTGTCGTCGGTGGAACCGTCGTTGACGATTACCAGTTCGAAAAGTTCGTCCGGCTGCTTAGACAGCTCGGCAAAAAAGGCCGGAAGTAGGCTTGCCCGATTGTAGGTTGGGACACAAAGCGAGAAGAAAGCGCCGCTGCTCATGACGCAATCGCATACGCCTCGTTAAGCAGCACCTCGCTCTCAGGCAGCAGCGTGTTCAGCGTCGCCGTGGCGACGCTCTGAGCCGAGAAGAGGCGCTGAGCGCGCTGGCGGCTGTTCTCGGCAAGTTGCGCGAAGGCGGGGCGGTGTTCGATGGCCGCGGTCATGGCCTTGGCGAGTTCGCCGCTCGATCGCGCCGGCACCAGAAGGCC
>CAZYGK010000154.1:0-7074 GCA_964647355.1 uncultured Flavobacteriaceae bacterium
AGCGTCCATCACCAATTCAACCGCCTGCAAGCTGCCTTCGGCGCAGCGGAGTAACCGCATACGGGGTGTCATTCGCAAAAAGCGAAGACGCAAAAAAGGGCGGCCCAAGTGGCCGCCCTAAAATTTTGTCCTCGATTGCCGGCTCTAGTCGTTCGCCGTAGGGTTTGCGTATGCCCGAGAGTGCGCCAGGTTACATCTTCATTGATCCACGCCCCATCGCGGCCGAGGCGCCTTACACCTACTATCTGCCATCGCCCGAGACGGTGGCGGCCGTCGAACCCGGCGATCTTGTGAAGGTTTTGATCAGCGCGGTTCCGCCAAGCGAAGAGTTTCATGCGGAGCGAGTTTGGGTCTGCGTGGCCTCTATTCTGGGTGACCACTTTGAAGGGACCCTAGACTCCTCTCCTTGTGACATACCGGCGCTCGAGCAGGGCGACGCGCTCGTAGTTGAGCGCGCATTCATAATCGACGTGTTCTTTGTAAACTCGGCGAGAGAGAATGCGTTACCGCCCGATCCGCGTCGATGGTACTGGGAACGCTGCCTCGTCGATAAGTGCGTTGTCGATGACGAACTGCCTGTCCACTACATCTACCGAGAGGCGCCCGATTTGGCGAAAGAGGGCGATAAGGACCCCGATAGCGGTTGGCGCGTTCGCGGAGACATGCGGAACTGCTCCAAAGAGGAACTCGAAGCGCGGGAAACGCAATACATCGCAATCGGCAGTGTTCTCAACTCGGACGACAGTTGGCTGCACCTGATTGATGAGCCGGTCGGATCGGCGTTCGTGCGGGACTTCGAAACCGGCAGCTACGAACGCGTAGACAGAGGTTAGGCAATGTCAAAGTTCGACGCCGTGATAGCTGAAGAATGCTCACACAATGACACAATGGAACAATGATGCGCCTGACCGCGCACTGGTTCATCGTTTCATTGTGTCATTGTGTGAGCAAAATCAGCGCCGAACACGCAACTCTGGGTGGCCGGGTCAAGCCCGGCCATGACGATGGATTTGGAGCGCGAGTTAGCGATCCTACTTCTTCGTCGCAGCGCCGATGCCTTCGAACTTCTTCGTGAACTTCGACACGCGCCCCGCGCGGTCGAGGAGCTGCTGCCCGCCGCCGGTCCAGGCCGGGTGCGTGGTCGGGTCGATGTCGAGCGTCATCACATCGCCCTCAGCACCCCAGGTCGAGCGCGTGAGGTACTTCGTCCCGTCGTTCAGAAGAACGGTGATGTAGTGATAGTTGGGGTGGCCTTCTTTCTTCATCGGACGAAGCTTTCAAATGCAAAAACGGCGGAAAAGAGCGCGCGGATATAACGAAATCCACTGTGCGGCGCAAGACCGCGGAAATCTGCCGCCCCGTGACCTAGCGACCCTGGGGTCCGCCTGCCATATAGGGCGAAGCTAGAAACCGCCGGAATTCACCTTTGACCGACAATAGAGGCGCCGAATTCGCAGCCGCCGTCCAGCGCGAGGCGCAAGGTCGCAGCCGCGGCCGGGATGTCCGCGTCCTACAGCGCCTGTGGCCGTTCCTTGCCCCCTACAAGACCCAGATCGCCGTCGCCTTCGTCTTCCTGCTGATCTCGAGCACGGCGACCCTGCTGTTCGGCCCGGCCGTGCGCGAAATGGTCAACCACGGCTTCTCGAAGGAAAACGCCGACTCGCTGAACCGCGCCTTCCAGTTCATGGCTGCCGTCGTGATTCTACTCGGTGTCGCAACCGCCGTGCGCTTCTACTTCGTGACCTGGGTGGGCGAGCGCGTCGTCTCCGACCTCAGGAAGGCGCTCTACAATCACATTTTGGGCCTGAGCCCGGCTTTCTTCGAGTTCACGCGCACCGGCGAAGTGCTCTCGCGCCTGACGACCGACACCACGCTCATCCAAACCGCGATCGGTTCCAGCATCTCGATCGCGCTCAGGAACCTGCTGATGATGGTGGGTGGCCTCGTCATGCTCGTCGTGACAAGTCCGAAGCTCACCGGCCTCGTCCTCGTCACGGTCCCCTTCATCGTTGTCCCGCTCATTCTGATGGGTCGCAGTGTCCGTGGCCTCTCGCGCAAAAGCCAAGACCGCGTCGCCGACACCAGCGCCTACGCGGCCGAAACGCTGAACGCCATCCAAACGGTCCAATCCTTCACGCATGAGACGATCGATCGCGCTCGCTTCAGCACGACGGTCGAGGATTACTTCACCGTCGCCCGCAAGCGCGTACTAACCCGCGCCGCCACGACCTCGCTCGTCATCACGCTGATCTTCGGCAGCATCGTCGGCGTTTTGTGGATCGGCGCGCACGACGTTGTCGCGGGCCAGATGAGCGGCGGCGAACTCCTGGAATTCATCTTCTACGCCATCCTCGTGGGCTCCGGCGCGGGCGCCCTCACCGAAGTCTGGACCGAAGTGTTGCAGGCCGCGGGCGCCACTGAACGCTTGATGGAGTTGCTCGCGACCAGGCCGCAAATCGAAGCCCCCGCAAATCCCGCGACGCTGCCCACACCTGCCCGCGGCGCCGTTCGTTTCGAACACGTCACGTTCGAATACCCGATGCGCCCCGGCGTCTCCGCGCTGAAGGACTTTTCGCTCGAGATCAATCCCGGCGAGACGGTCGCGCTCGTAGGTCCTTCCGGCGCCGGTAAGACCACCGTCTTCCAGCTCCTGCAACGCTTCTTCGATCCCCAACACGGCCGCGTGCTGATCGACGGCGTCGACGTCAAGCAAGCGACACCGCAAGACGTCCGCGCCCGCCTCGCGCTCGTGCCGCAAGAGACGGTGATCTTCGGCGATACCGCGTTCGAGAATATCCGTTACGGCCGCCCCGACGCAACCGAAGCTGAAATCCGCGCCGCCACCGAAGCGGCCCAAGCGTCCGAGTTCATCGAACGACTGCCGAAGGCCTACCACACTTATCTGGGCGAGCGCGGTGTGACGCTCTCCGGCGGCCAGCGCCAGCGCATCGCGATTGCCCGCGCGATCCTGCGCGACGCGCCGATCCTGCTGCTTGACGAAGCAACGAGCGCGCTCGACGCCGAAAGCGAACGCCTCGTCCAAATCGCGCTCGAAAATCTGATGCAAAAGAAGACGACGATCGTCATCGCCCACCGCTTGGCGACCGTCCAACGCGCCGACCGCATCGTCGTCCTCGACGAAGGCCGCATCGTCGCCCAAGGCACGCACAAAGACCTCGTCGCCGGCGGCGGCCTCTATGCTAGGCTCGCTCGCCTGCAATTCGCGGGCCTCGCTGCGGAGTAGGAGGATGCGATGCGCATCGTGTTCTGCCTTGCCCTATCTTTCGCCCTAATTTCACCGGCGCTAGCCGAGCGGCCGCAGCGCCTAAGCGATCGGCCAACGCCCGTGATCAAGCTGGTGCCGGCGCCGGGCTGGCGCCTTTCCGCAGTGGCGACGACCGATGTTCAGAACGGTGTCGACGTTGTCATGATCGAAGGCGATGTGTTCAATGCCGGTGACAGCGAGCGTCCAAGCCCGAAGATTCGTCTCGCTGTAGCCGACAGTTCATGGCGCGAGATCTACCATTGGAGTGTCCTGCCGGACTTGCAACGGATCAAGGCCGGCGACTACGCGCCGTTCAGCGCTCGCCTAGAAAGTCCGTCAGCAGACGCCGCGGGCGTCCTCGTCAGCATTGTCGAAGACGACGCCTCTCTAGATTGATCTAAGTCCCGCGCACGAGCACGTCGACGCGGTCGGTCATACCATCCGCAGCGCCGCCGAAGGCGAGCACGTCCACGCGGTCGGGCGTGACGCCCTTGGCGGACAAATAGTTGCGGATCGCGAGCGCACGCGTCAGCGATAGCCGCCGCGCCTCGCTCGACAGATCGCCCGCACGTCCGCTGAACGCCGCGAGCCGCACCCGCACCGTCGATTGCAGCAGGCGCGCCGCGAGTTCGTCGAGCAGCGCCTGTGCTTGCGCTGTGATCTCGCTCTTTCCCGTAAGGAACCGCACGCGGCTCATCACCGCGAATCCGTCGAGCGGATTGACGGTCTTCGATCCCGCAAAGGGGTCGCGCGCCACGCCGCTGATTTCGACGGGAAACGCCTTCGTGTCCGAACTCACGATCGTCATCGGAACGACGGGCTGGGCCGGCGGTGTTGCAGCGGCAGGAGCGGGTGCCGGTTTGGGTGCCGCCGCCGGCTGTGCGGCAACGGTCGCCGTTTGCTGTGGCAGAACAAGTGTGCCGTCGACACGACCAGGTTCGGCCTCCATTTCCGGCTTCGGCCGCGGCCGCGCGAGCGACAACGGCCTGACGTCAACCGGCTTTGGTTTCGGTGCAGCGGAGGGTAGGGCGTCGAGGTTGACGGTAATGCCGCTGTCGCTCGCAGCCGGCACAGGCGCGTTGTCTTGCGCGCTGGCCACGCCGCACGCCACGAACACGAACGCTACCCAACCGAACCGCATGCGGGGAGGATACAGGACCGCTGTGGAAATTTCACGCGCGACCGCGTCCCTTAAATAACTTCAGCAACGGCCCGTGCAGGTGCCCGTTCGAGGCCAGAATACTGCCGCTGGTAAGCATGTCCTGCTCGCTCGCCAGATCACTGACGAGTCCGCCAGCCTCCCGCACGATAACGATGCCCGCCGCCACATCCCACGGCGAGAGCCCCCGCTCCCAAAAGGCGTCGTAGCGCCCGGCTGCAACCCAGGCGAGGTCGAGTGCCGCTGCCCCGAACCGGCGGATGCCGGCAACCTCGGCCATCATCCGCGAAAGCTCGCCCGAGAACTCGTCGCGCTTGGCGACACTCACGCCCATATTTGGCGTGCCGGTTGCCACCAGCGCCGTCCCCATCTCCCGCCGCCCGGACACACGCAGCCGCACGTCGTTGTGCCACGCGCCCTTGCCCTTTTCGGCGACGAACATGTCGTCTGTCACGGGGTTGTAGACGAGCCCCGCCACCAAGTGCCCCTCGCGCTCGAGCCCGATCGAAATCGCAAAATGCGGCACGCCATGCAGAAAGTTCGTGGTCCCATCGATCGGGTCGATGTACCAGCGATGCGTCTTGTCCGGCCCCTCGACCGTGCCGCTTTCCTCCATCACGAAGCTGTAGTGCGGCCGCGTGCGCAACAACTCGTCATGCAGGATGCGCTCGGCCTTCGTGTCGGCCTTCGTGACGAAGTCGGCGATCCCTTTGCGCGAGACCTGCAGCTTTTCAAGCTCGCCGAAGTCGCGCAGGATCGCCTTGCCGGCCTTGCGCGCGGCGCCAGTCATCACATTCATCAGCGGGGTGTTGAGAGGCATTATTCGGCGCGCTTCACGTAAGA
This sequence comes from uncultured Flavobacteriaceae bacterium, assembly GCA_964647355.1. Taxonomy (GTDB): domain Bacteria; phylum Pseudomonadota; class Alphaproteobacteria; order Micropepsales; family Micropepsaceae; genus SZUA-430. The sequence goes on from CAZYGK010000154.1 coordinate 5,268, forward strand.
GGAATCTTCCGTTGCGACGACGATCCGCGTGCCCGTCTCGATGAACGGCGGCACCATCACGCGCAATCCGTTCTCGAGCTTCGCCGGCTTGTACGACGACGCAGCCGTCTGGCCCTTCACGACGGGATCGGCCTCGACCACCTGCAGCGTCACGTTCAACGGCAGCTTCACGCTGATCGGGCGGCCTTCATAGCTTTCGACCTTCACTTCCATCCCGTCCTGCAGGAACGCTGCACGCTCGCCCACGAAATCCTTCGCGATCTCGATCTGCTCGAACGTTTCCTTGTCCATGAACGTCAGCATGTCGCCGGACTCGTAGAGATAGGTGTACGGCTTAAATTCAAGCTCGACCGCCTCGACGCTCTCGGCAGAGCGGAAGCGCTCGTTGAGCTTGCGACCGTCGAATAGGTTCTTGAGTTCGACCTGATTGTAGGCGCCGCCCTTGCCGGGCTTCACGGCCTGCGTTTTCACCGCGACCCAGAGCGAACCGTCGTGTTCGATCACCGCGCCGGGCGAGATTTCATTGCCTGCGATCTTCATGTGTTGTCCGTAAGAAACGAAAAGGGCGGTCGCCCGCCCTCGAAATTTGGCCGGAACCTATCAGGGCCCCAAGGCCCCTTCAATGCGCGCAATCGCGGCTATTTCGCGTGCGAATCGAAGATATCGTTAAAGCGCCGCACCGCGTCCTCCGGGCCATCCGCATGATCCCATACGCCGCTCGCGACGGCCAGGAAGTCGGCGCCCGCCTCAACGAGCGGCAGCGCATTCGCGACCGTGATGCCCCCAATCGCGACGCATGGCGCCTCCATAATGTCCTGCCACCACGTGAGGAGCTCGGGCTCTGCCCGTGTCTTCGGCTCTTTCGTGGAGGTCGGGTAGAAAGCCCCGAACGCGACGTAGTCGGCACCGGCCTCAGCCGCCTCCATGGCTAGATGCCGTGAGTCGTGACACGTCACGCCGATGATCGCGTTCGGTCCAAGCAGCGCTCGTGCTTCGGCATACGGCGCATCCTCTTGGCCCACATGCACGCCGTCCGCGCCTAGCTTCTTCGCAAGGTCCGGCCGGTCGTTCACGACGAAGGCGACATCTCGGCTTTGCGCAATGCGCATTAAGCGCTCACCGGCGCGCAACACATCGTCGTCCGAAACGCCCTTGAGCCGAAGCTGCAACGACGCAACGTCGCCGCCGCCAAGAGCACGCCTCAACGCCTCGTCGAACGAGGCGTCAAGCTTGGGCGGCGTAATGAGGTAGAGACGGCAGCGAATTACGCAGCTTCCTTCTCAAGACCCTGCGCCCACTTGCCGAGCGCCGCGAGGCCGTTCATGCGCGCGCGGTGCGCGAAGGCGCGTTGCGCGGCGGCGACGTTTTCTTGTCTGCCCGACCACGCCTTCTGCGGCGCGGCCTGCAGCGCGCGGCCGTAGGAGAACGTCAGTGCCCAGGGCAGGGGGCCGAGCTTGTTCATCGCATCGAGATGCGCCGTCGCTTCTTCGTCCGACTGGCCGCCCGACAGGAACGCGATCCCCGGCACGGCCGGCGGCACGCAGTTCTTGAGCATCTTGACCGTCTTCTCGGCGACTTCCTGAACGCCCGCGCGCTTTGCGGCCTTCTTGCCGGCGATCGCCATGTTCGGCTTCAGCACCATGCCCTCAAGCTTCACGTCCGCCGCATAGAGCTCGTCGAACGTTTCCTTCAGCACCCATTCGGTGACGTCGTAGCAGCGGTCGATATCGTGCTCGCCGTCCATGAGCACCTCCGGCTCGACGATCGGCACGATGTTCGCCTGCTGGCAGAGCGCCGCATAGCGCGC
>CAZYGK010000155.1:0-7054 GCA_964647355.1 uncultured Flavobacteriaceae bacterium
TCGATCTTGAGGTCGCGCCCCGTGGCAGCGCGCGTCTGCGCGATGATCTGCTCCTTGTAGACGCTCGTCGGCACCAGGAACGGCAGCGCCACGGCCATCCCGACAACAAGCACGAGCGCAAGCAGCACCCAACGAAGAACGCGCCACATGAAGCGACTCCTTCCGCCGACGATTTCTGTTAACCTATGCCGCGTGTCCGCCGGAATCACGGACGCAATCCGCTTCAAACAGCCGCGTTAGGACTTCAACAGGCCGCTGTTCGCGCCTTGTACCAGATTTCTGTGCGCATGGCGGTTGCGCGGCGAAGTGCTATAAGCCCGCGCGCACGAAATCGGACCGCTCATGTCGACACACTCAAAGCCCAACGCGCTGGAAGCCGCCTGGCTTCCGTTCACTGCGAACCGCCAATTCAAAACCGAACCCCGCATGATCGCGCGCGGGCAGGGGATGTACTACTACGACCCCCAAGGGCGTGAGTTGATCGACGGTCTCGCCGGCCTCTGGTGCTCGCTCGCCGGTCACGGCCGCAAGGAGATCACGGCGGCCGTCACCGCGCAGATGCAGGAACTCGACTTCGCGCCGACGTTTCAATTCGCACATCCGAAGGTGGTCGAACTAGCGGGCCGCCTAACCGCGATCGCGCCGCCAGGGCTGGATCACGTCTTCTTCTGCAACTCCGGATCCGAAGCGGCGGACACCGCACTCAAGATCGCGCTCGCCTACTGGCGCGCGAAAGGTCAGGCGCAACGCACGAGGCTGGTTGGACGTGTGCGCGGCTATCACGGCACGAACTTCGGTGGGATGTCGGTCGGCGGCATCGCAAACAACCGCAAAGCGTTCGGAACGCTGCTGGGCCAAGTCGATCACCTGCCCACGACCTATGACCGCGCCAAACAGGCTTTCTCAAAGGGCGATCCGGACCACGGCGCCCACCTCGCTGACGCACTCGAAGAACTCGTGATGCTGCATGGCGACACGATCGCCGCCGTCATCGTCGAACCGATGGCGGGCTCGACTGGCGTATTGCCGCCACCGAAGGGTTATCTCAAGCGCCTGCGCGAACTCTGCGACAAGCACGGCCTGTTGCTCATCTTCGACGAGGTGATCACGATGTTCGGCCGCATGGGCACACCAACGGCGGCCGAGCGCTACGCCGTCACTCCCGACATGATCACGTTCGCGAAGGGCGTGACCAACGGCGCGATCCCGATGGGCGGTGTCATTGCCTCGAAAGCAATCTACGACGCCTTCTCCCACAAGGACGACTGGCAGGTCGAATTCTTCCACGGCTACACCTATTCCGGCCATCCGGTCGCCGCCGCAGCAGCGCTCGCAACCCTCGACATCTACCGCGACGAGAACTTGTTCGAGCGCGGCAAGCTGATCGAGAGTTGGCTTCAGGATGCAGTGCACAAATTGAAGGGCGCCCCGTTCGTCGCCGATATCCGCAATTCTGGCGCGGCCGCGGCCATCGACATAGAGCCTGCGCCCGGTGCCCCAGGCAGACGCGGGCACGAAGCGATCCGCCGGGCGTTCTTCGAAGAAAATATTGTGCTGCGCGTGGGCGGCGACACGATTGCTTTAGGCCCCGCTCTCATTGCAGAACAGAGCCACATCGAACGGCTGGTCGCGGGCGTCGAACGCGTGCTGCGCCGCCTGTCTTAGAAACGAAACATCCGGCCCACGAAGGGGACATTCAATGCTCGTCGGCGTTCCGAAGGAAATCAAAGTTCACGAATACCGCGTCGGCCTCACGCCATCGAGCGTGCGCGAGCTGATCACCCACGGCCACAAGGTGATCGTACAATCGAACGCTGGCACCGGCATCGGCCTCACGGATGACATGTACCGGGCCGCCGGTGCCGACATCGTCCCGACCGCGGCCGATATCTTCGCCAAGGCCGACATGGTCGTGAAGGTGAAGGAGCCGCAAGCTCCCGAAATCAAAATGCTCCGCCCCGGCCAGGTGCTGTTCACGTATCTGCACCTCGCCCCCGATCCCGAACAAACCGAGGGCCTCATCAAATCGGACTGTATCGGCATCGCCTATGAAACCGTGACCGACGCGCGCGGCGGCCTGCCGCTGCTGGCACCCATGTCCGAAGTCGCGGGCCGCATGTCGATCCAAGCCGGCGCGCACTGCTTGGAGATGGAGCAGGGCGGCCGCGGCATGTTGCTAGGTGGCGTGCCGGGCGTTCCCGCAGCGAAGGTCGTCATCATCGGCGGCGGTGTCGTCGGCGCGAATGCAGCGCGCATGGCCATGGGCCTCGAAGCCCACGTCACGATCATCGACAAAAGTCTGCCGCGTCTCGCCGAGCTCGATCTGCAATTCGGCGCGATGCTGAACACGGTCTATTCGACGGTCGATGCGATCGAGGAAAACGTGCTCGCCGCCGACCTCGTTGTCGGTGCGGTGCTACTCCCCGGTGCCGCCGCGCCGAAGCTGATCACCGAGGCGATGATTAAGAAGATGAAAAAGGGCTCCGTCATCGTCGATGTCGCGATCGATCAAGGCGGCTGCGCCGAAACCTCGAAGCCCACCACCCACGCGCAACCGACATACCGCGTCCACGACGTCGTGCACTACTGCGTCGCGAACATGCCGGGCGCCGTCGCGCGCACGTCGACATTCGCCCTCAACAACGCAACGCTCCCCTTCACGCTGGCGCTCGCCGACAAAGGTTACGCGAAAGCCTGCAAGGACAACCCGCATCTGCTCGCAGGCCTCAACATCCACCGCGGCGCACTCACCTACCAAGCGGTCGCCGACTTCCAAAAGCGCGAATACACCCCGCCGGAACGCGCGCTGGCGCGCTGACATGAGCGCTTTCATCGAAGGCGGCTGCCGGTGCGGCTGCATTCGCTACCGCGTGACGGCGAGCAAATTGCCGAACGTCTACGCCTGCCACTGCCTCGACTGCCAAACGTGGTCGGGGAGCGCCTTCAGTCTGCAAGCCGTCATTCCCGAAAGTGCAGTCTACGTGACGGGTGATCCGGCTCTGTTCGAGCCAGCCTCCGCTGACGGCGCCCGTGTCTCGCGCCAACGCGCTTGCCCTATCTGCTTCACACGCGTCTACAACACGAACAGCGCTAGGCCGGGGCTTGCGGTCCTTCGCGCCGGCACACTCGACCGCAGTGGCGAGTTGGAGATCGTCGCCCACATCTGGACCAAACGAAAGCTGGCCGGCATCGACATTCCTGCCGGTGTGCCGAGTTGGTCCGAGGGTGCACCGACCGCCGAGTTCATTGCCGCGCTCTCGCGCGGATAGCTTCGGCCCCGGGAGTGATGTTTGCGCAAGCACTCCGGGAAAACTTGGCCCCCGAGGTACTCCGTCACTGTATCGCGTATGGCAGATGGATAAGGTGCACCCCTCGAAACCCAGGGACCTTCGGTCGTGCATCTCTCCAGGCGATCTCTCCTCATTGGCGCGGCTTTCGCGCTGACGCCGCTTGCGCGCGCTGCCGATCAGTTGGGTGCGATCGCGCAGGATGTCGCAAATCTGGGCGCTCCGGACGCCACGCTTGAAGCGAAGATCGCAGCACTCGCAGGCGATCTAGGCCTAACCAAGGTTGGCTTCGCCGCCGTCGACATGGACAAGGGCCGCACGGCGTTCGTTCGCGGCGGTGAGCTGTTTCCGATGGAGGGGCTCAACAAGCTCCCGATAGCCGTCGCGTTTCTGAAGCTCGTGCAAGACGGTGCCGCCCGCCTCGATGCGCGCATCTTTCTCAAAGCAGCCGACATCGTCCCCGGCCGCTCGCCGATCGCCGACCGCTTGCGCAAGCGCCGCACGCGCTTCACCGCGCGCCAGTTGATCGAACACATGCTGCTGAACGGTGACACGACTGCAACCGATGCGCTAATCGCGCGCGCCGGTGGGGTCAAAGGCATTCAGGCTGCATTGAAGCGCCTGAAGCTGGAGGGCGTTCGCATCGACCGCACCGAGCGCCAGCTTGCAAAGGACACAGCCGCGCTGACCCTCGACCGTTACCTCGCCGATGCGCGTGACAGCACAAGTGCCCGCGCCTACGCGAGCTTGATCGTGCGTCTCGTGGCAGGGCACCTCGTGCAGCCGCGCCTGGCCAAATTCGTGCTCGACTTAATGCAACGAACGAAGTCGGGCGACGACAGACTCAAAGCCGGCATGCTCAAAGGTTGGACATTCGCCCACCGCGCAGGCCTCGCGCGCAATGTGGAGGGCGTTGTACCCGCGTTTCACGACGGCGGGCTCGCGACCTCGAAGGCGAACGAAAAAGTCGCGCTCGTCCTTTGTGTCGAGCGTGCGAACCTCGCGCCCGCCGACCTCGCAAAGTTCCACGCCGCGGCGGCACGCGCCGTGCTAGAAGCGTGGACATGAACGAACGCCGCATCATCCGCACCTGGCATATGGACAGCCGTCTCTGGGACGCCTATCGCCCGAGGTCGGACGACATCGTGATCGCGACGTATCCCAAATCCGGCACGACGTGGACGCAGCGCATCGTGAGCGTGCTGGTCTTTCAATCGCCGGAGCCGAAACCGATCCATCTGTCGCCCTGGATCGACAACCGCTTCACGCAAAATCCCGTCGAAACGCAAGCCCGCCTCGAAGCCCAAACGCACCGCCGCTTTCTGAAAAGCCACTTGCCGTTCGACGCTCTGCCGCACCACGGCGACGTCAAGTATATCCACGTCGCCCGCGACGGTCTCGATGCGATGATGTCGTGGCACAATCACCAAACGAAATACAAACGCATGGACCTGCTCGACCGTGCGGGCCTTAGCGACGAGACGGTGGCGCGCCCCTATCCGCGCCCGTCGGAAGATCCGCGCGCGTTCTTCCGCGACTGGATGGGGCTGAACGGTGAGGGCAGGGTGAGCGACGTTTCGGCGCAAGCCTTCTTCGACACCGAGCGCACCTATTGGCACGCGCGCCGCGAACCGAACATGCTGCTCGTGCACTACGCCGACATGATCGCCGACCTCGACGCCGAGATGCGCCGCATCGCAGCCTTCCTCGACATTGAAACGCCGTCCGCGCTATGGCCCGAGCTCGTGCACGCCGCCACGTTCGAGCAGATGAAGAAGGACGGCGATGCTCTCATGCCGTTTGCCGGTGCAGCCTGGGACGACGGCGCCAAGACGTTCCTCCACGCCGGGAAAAACGAACGTTGGCGCGAGGTTCTGACCGGCGAAGACATCGCGCTCTACCGCGCACGGGCGGAGCAGGAGCTGAGTCCGGCTCTAAACCGTTGGCTGCGCGAAGGTCGCCGCGCGGCGGGCGATCCGGCGTCGTAGGTCGGCACCTAAAGCGCTTGCCAATGCCGGCGTCGGCGCCGAAACTGGTCGCCGCCAACGGGGACGCCCGCGCATGTGCCGCAACATCAAGACGCTCTTCAACTTCGATCCGCCCGCGACCGATGAGGAGGTGCGCGCAGCTTCGCTCCAATTCGTTCGCAAGCTGAGCGGCTTCAACGCGCCGTCGCAGGCCAATGCCGAAGCTTTCGATCGTGCAGTCGACGAAGTCTTCGCCGTCGCCCGCCGTTTGGTCGATGACTTGGTAACGCAGGCGCCGGCGCGCGATCGCATCGTCGAAGCAGCCAAAGCAAGAGCGCGCACCGCGCGCCGCTTCGCGCGGCCGCTGCGTACCTGAGGCGTGCAATCTGGAGTCCGATCATGACATTCTTGTGTCCTCGATAGATCCTGTTGAGCGCTCACCAATTGGTGCTAACGTTGAGTGGCGTCTAAGAGGTTTGTCATGTCCCCCCGCATCGCCACCTCACTGAAGCTGCTGGTGAAAGCTGCCGCACTTGCCGCAGCACTTGCCGCGTGCTCGCCGTCGGAATCTTCCGACCCGCGCCGGGCCGCAGGCACGTGGCCTCCTAAAGATTACAACGAATTTGCAGCCCGTCCGCCGATGAGCGTAGGCCGCGAACTCGAAGACGACTGGACGATGGCGATCGAGGCCGAGCGTTGGTCATACCTTATCGGCGTCGCAATCGTAGCTGCCGGCGGCACGCCGCCGCCGGATGTCGAAACGGCCGCATCGGTCTTTGAAGGGCGCACGGCCAACGGATTGCGCGACGCAGCGCAGCGTCTCATCGTACTCTACGACCTCACCTGTCGCGCACACGCAATCGCCAAGCAGGCGGACTGCGTATCGTTCGCGCCGCCGCGTTGGGCGGCCAGCGCCGCGCCCGTCTCGAAGGACGAACTGCAGGCTCGGCTACAGTGGTTTGAGGCCCACGCTTACAAGTTCGTCCATCCCGCCTGCGCCGTCGCAATCAAGCGCACCGGCGATGAACGATATTGCTCGGTAGAGTAGTCGCTCTATCCCCGGTACTTCCGGTTCAACTTCCGCATACCGCCGAGCCAGCGATTGTAGTCGGAAGTCTTGCGCCGCATGTACTCAAGCACTTCGGCGTGCGGCAGGATCAAGAAATCCTCCGCCTCGATCGCTCGGACGCAGGCTTCGGCCACCACATCCGGCTCCATCATCCCGTCGATGGACGCAACGCCGTCTGGATTGTCCTTCGTCATCGCCGTGCGGACGGCTTGAGGGCACAAGACGGACACCTTGATCCCTTGATCGCCGTGCGTGATCGCCAGCCACTCGGCCAAGCCCACCGCCGCGTGCTTCGTCACCGCATAGGGCGCAGATCCGATCTGCGACAGAAGCCCCGCGGCGGACGCCGTGTTAAGCAAATACCCGCCGCCGCGCGCGATCATGCGCGGCACGAGGTGGCGCGCAGCCCAAACATGGGCCATCACGTTGACGTCCCAGATGCGCTGCCAATCGGCGTTCGCGGCCTCCGCTCCGCCGCGCACCCCAATGCCCGCGTTCGAGCAGAAGAGGTCGATCGGTCCATGATCGCGCTCGACCGTCTCAATCAAATGCTGAATGTCGGCCTCGCGTGCGACGTTCGTCTCGAACGCGACGCCTTTGACCGATGCGGCAACCGCACGTGCTCCAGCCCCATTTACGTCCGAACAAACGACGAGCTTCGCCCCTTCGCGATGAAACCGCTCGGCCATTGCCTTGCCGATCCCGCTCGCCGCCCCGGTGACGACGATGAT
>CAZYGK010000156.1:0-6980 GCA_964647355.1 uncultured Flavobacteriaceae bacterium
CCGTCTTCGTCGAGCAGCGGACGCGGAAAGCGATAGCGCTTCGCGTTGCCGCCGCGCGCGGCCTGCTCGATCGCCGGTCCGCCCGGAAAGCCCAACCCCAAAAGCTTCGCCGTCTTGTCGAACGCTTCGCCGGCCGCATCGTCGATCGTGGTGCCGAGCCGCGTGAACTGTCCTACGCCCTCGCACAGCAAGAGCTGACAGTGCCCGCCCGAAACAAGTAGCAGCAAGAAGGGGAACGCGACACCGTTCGTCAGCCGCGGCGTCAGCGCGTGCGCTTCCAAATGATTGAGCGCAACAAGCGGCTTGCCCGTCGCAAGCGCCAGCGCCTTCGCCGTGGTGAGGCCGACCGCCACGCCGCCGATCAGTCCTGGACCCGCGGTCGCTGCAATCCCGTCGAGGTCTGCGAGCGTCAGGCCAGCCTCGGCCAGCGCGCGCTCGATTACGCGATCCAGCACCTCGACATGCGCCCGCGCCGCGATCTCCGGCACGACGCCGCCATAGGGACGGTGCTCGGCAATCTGAGCGGCGACGATATTGGACAAGATTTGCCCGGGCCCCGGTGCCGTGCCGCGCACAACCGCGGCCGCCGTTTCGTCGCATGAGGTTTCGATGCCCAGAACTGTCAGCATTTCAGATACATATCACCGTACGGAGGATGTGGCGCTGCGACGCGAACATCGCTAGCTTCCGCGCAATCCCGGCCTCCCTAACATCAGGTCCAACTCGCGTGCAATCTCGTCTGCGTATCGGCACCCGCGGCTCAAAGCTCGCGCTGACACAGACCGACATGGTTATCGCAGCGCTGGCGCGCGCGCATGGCTGGGACGCGGAGGAAGCGAAGGCCCGAACCGAAGTCGTGGTCATCAAGACGACCGGCGATAAGATCCAAGACCGCTCGCTAGCCGACATCGGCGGCAAAGGCTTGTTTGCGAAGGAGATCGAAGAGGCTCTCGTCGCCCAAACGATCGACTGCGCCGTGCATTCGCTGAAAGACCTGCCCGCGGTGATGCCGAAGGGCCTGACGCTCGCCTGCCACCTCGAGCGCGAGGATCCGCGCGACGTCTTCGTCAGCCGCACTGCAAAGTCGATCCGCGATTTGCCCGCCAACGCCGTCGTCGGCACCAGCTCCGTCCGCCGCCGCGCGATGCTGGCCAACCTGCGGCCCGACCTTGACCTTGTCGAGTTTCGCGGCAACGTCGACACGCGCCTGCGAAAGCTCGACGAAGGCCAGGCGCAAGCAACCGTCCTCGCGCTCGCGGGCCTGAAGCGTCTCGGCCTTGAAGCCAACGCGACGCACATTTTCTCGCACGACGAGATGCTGCCGGCCGTGGCCCAAGGCGCGGTTGGGATCGAGCTGCGCGCGAACGACGGCAAGACGCGCGATCTCATCGCGCGTGCGAACCACCGCAAGACTGATTTTGCCGTGACATTCGAGCGTGCGTTCCAAGCAGCGCTCGACGGTTCTTGCCGCACGCCGATTGCGGGCTATGCGAGTTGGCTCGGCCCCCACACGATCACGTTCAGAGGCAGTGTCCTCTCGCGCGACGGCCGCACCCGTCACGACGTCACGCGCATCGCGACCGTCGCGAACGGCGCGCAAGCCGAGAAGGAAGGCCTCGAAGCCGGCAACGAGCTGCTGGCGCGCGCCGGCCGCGCCTTCCTCGAAGCCTGACGCGGCTCCCTTGCGCATCCTCGTCACACGCCCGCGAGACGATGCCGAAGCGTTTGCCGCGCGCCTTCATGCTCTCGGCCACACGACGATCATCGAGCCCTTGATCGACATCGAGTTCCTCGACGGTCCGCCGATCGACCTGACCGGCGTTCAAGCGCTGGTCTTCACCAGCGCGAACGGCGCCCGCGCTGCGGTCCGGCGTACGCGTGAGCGCTCGATCCCGGTCGTCGCGGTGGGACCTTCGACGGCGGAACAGGCGAGGGCGCTCGGGTTCGCGTCGGTCAGCCAAAGCGATGGCGAAGGGGTCGAAGGCTTGAGCCGGTACGTGCGGGCGATGCTCGATCCCTCGGGCGGCGTGCTGGTGCATGCGACCGGGACCGTGACCGCGGGCGACCTCAAGGCGTCGTTGGCGCCGGCCGGTTTTGCGGTGCGAACCGAGCGGCTGTACGAAGCACGTGCGGCCGATCGGCTGTCGGGCGCGCTGTGTGCCGAGTTGGCTGCGGGCGCGGTCGACACCGTCACCTTCTTTTCCCCACGGACGGCTGCGTTGTTCGCGGCGCTGGCGGACGCGGAAGGCCTTGCGCCGGCCTGCCGCGGCATAACCGCCCTGGCGTTGAGCGGGGCTGTTGCCAATGCCCTGATTTCGCTGCCGTTTCGCGAGGTTCGCGTGGCGGGGCAGACGAACGCCGAGGCGATGCTGGCGTTGCTTGCGCCTTGAGGCGTCCGGTCGGGGTCAGTAGCTTCCGCCGGTCCCCGGGTTTTGGGCCGAAACCTCCCCGCAACCTCTGGCGCGTATGAGAGAACGACAACCCGATGAGCTTTACCGACCAACCGCCCCAATTGCCCAAGCCGGAGCGCAGCGTGCGCCACGGTTTGATCGAGGATTGGCGCGATGGGATCGGCATTCTGCTCTTGCTGTTGGTGGCGGCGTTCATGGGGGCGCTTATCCCGCGCTACTTGCCGGGTGCAGAGGAAAATAAGATCGAGACCGACTTGACCGCGCGGGTCGCCGCTCTCGAGGCAGGGCTTGAGAAAGAAGGCGCGCATGCCGTGACGGCGCTCAAGGACCGGGTGGCTAAGCTCGAGAAGCGCCAGCGCACACTGGAGACGACGCTCACAATCGGGTCGACGAGCGGTGCTCTGGCCGGTGCGGGTGCCGCGCTTGCTCTGCCGCCCGGAGCGGCCGTCGCGGAGCCGAAGTCGCTCGCCGACGTGAGCGCGCGCTTGTCGGCGCTTGAAAAGCGCATGGCGACGGCGCCGGAGGACATCAAGTCTGCGAAGGACTCGCTCGACAAGCTCCAGGCGACAATCGTGACGGTCGACGGGCGGCTTGCGAAACTTGAAGGTTCGGATTTGCTGGAACTCGCGCGGCGCGCCTCGCTTGCGACAGCGGTTGCGAACCTCACCCGCGCGGCGCAAGGATCGTCGCCATTCAAGACGGAATTCGATGTCGTCGCGGCGATGCTGCCGGGCGACAAGCGACTCAGCGAGATCGAGCCGCTGGCGGCCAAGGGCTTGCACACGACCGGCGCGCTGATCGCGATCTTCGGCAACACCTCGGATGCGGCGCTGGACGCGGAGCGTGTCGCCAAGGCCGACGGCTGGTGGGAGCGCCTTTGGGCGGGCTTCATGGGATTGATCAGCACGCGCACGACCGGCGAGATGAAAGGCACGACGACCGAGGCCCGCTTGGCGCGCGCGGGCGAGCGGATGAAGGCGGGCGATCTTGCGGCGGCCGTGAAGGAGCTTCGCGTGATCCGCGGTGCGGCGCGCGCGCCGCTGCGCGAGTGGCTGACGGAAGCCGATGCGCGAGTGAAACTCGAGGCGACGCTCGCGGAGGTCAACACGAGCGCGATTCAAAGTTTGATGGGTCCGCCTGCGGGCGTCGCACCCGTGCCGCCGCCGCGTAAGCCCTAAGGGACACCGATGCTGCGCGCCCTCGTCTACTTTTTTATGATCGCGGCACTGGCGCTCGCCGCGGCGTTCGTCGCCGACATTCCGGGCGAGGTCGTGATCCAGTTGCCGACGCATGAGGTGCGTATGCACTTGGCGGTTGCGGCAGGCATTGTCGTGGTGCTTTCCGTGCTGACAATCACCGTCTATCGGATCATCTCGACGTTCGTCGATGCGCCGGGCGAGTTTTTCCGCTGGCGGGCGAGCGGCCGGCGCCGGCGCGGGTTCACGGCGATTACGCGCGGCCTCGTCGCGGTCGCCGCCGGCGACGAAGAAGAGGCGCGCAAGCAGACGAAGAAAGCGATTTCGCTGGTCGGCGAGCCGCCGCTCGCGATGCTGCTTGCCGCGCAAGCCGCCCAGCTCGACGGCGACGACGAAGGCGCGCAGCGTTACTTCACCCAGATGCTGCAGTCGAAGGAGACGGAGTTTCTGGGCTTGCGCGGCCTCTATGTGGCGGCGACCCGGCGCGGCGATGCGGAGCAGGCCGTCAACATTGCGAACCGCGCGCTCGTGCTGCGGCCGCGGACGCGCTGGGCGCTGAATGCGCTGTTCGATCTGAGCACCGCTAAAGGCGATTGGAATGCGTCCGCGACAGCGCTCGACGGGCAGGTTCGGGCGAAGCTGCTGGACGCAGGGATCGCCAAGCGCCGTCGTGCGGTTCTGGCCGCTGCGGCTGCTAGCGATGCGGAGCGCAAGGGCGATGCGGAGACGGCCCTCGCGCGCGCGCAAGAAGCGCTCACTTTGGCGCCCGGCTTTGCGCCGGCTGCGCTGATCGCGGCCAAGCACTACACGGCGCAAGGGCGGCAGTGGAAGGCTGCGAGTTTGATCGAGACCGCGTGGGCGCAGGAGCCGCATCCCGATCTCGCAAAAGCCTATGGCGCGCTCAAGCCGGAGGAGCCGCCGGCGGCGCGCGGCAAGCGGCTTGCGGCGCTCGCGTCGACGAATCCAGCGCATCCGGAGAGCCAGATATTGACCGCGGCCGTGTCGCTTGCGGCGGGGCGCTTCGAAGAGGCGCGCGAGACGTTGCGGCCCTTGGCGGAACGCTTTCCGGTCGCGCGCGTGTGTCTTTTGATGGCCGATGTCGAGCAGGGTTTCGGCAGCGAAGAGAGCTTGGCTGCGCGCGAATGGACGGTGCGGGCACAGCGTGCGCCGCGCGACGCGCACTGGGCTTGTTCCGCTTGCGGGCGCACGCACGCGGATTGGCGGGCGGCGTGCGTCAGCTGCGGCGCGTTCGATACGCTGAGCTGGCAGTCGGGTTCGCGCGGCGTGGTCGAAACCATGTCCCCGTCCGAAGCTGCGGCCGCCTATCCGGGTGCCGCGGAAAATCCAAGCGTACTCTACCGTGACGCGCTGAAGGCCGACGACGTTCGCCCGCAGCGGGCGTCCAGCGACACTATGCGCGATATCACCCCCACTCGGGACGAGCCCATCTTCTACGGCCCGCCGCGGGCTCCGGACGATCCCGGCCCCGACGCGGACGACGATTGGCTCGGCGGCGACACGGGCCGCCGCAAGAGTGGGACATGGTGAGATGCGCTTCTTCCGCGGGCTTCTGGTTCTCATAGCGATCCTTGCGATTGTCGTTGCAGGCTTGATCGCGGCGTTTCGCGATCCCGATATTCCCGCCGCCATGCTCAACGCCAAGTACGGTCAAGGCGCGTCGCAGTTCGTGACGCTGCCGTCCGGGGCCAACGTGCACTATCGCGCTCAAGGCCAGGACGTCGGGCCGGTCATCGTCTTGCTGCACGGCTCGAACGCATCGCTGCACACGTGGGAGCCGTGGGTGGTCGAGCTCGCCGATCAGTTCCGCATCGTGACGGTCGACTTGCCGGGCCACGGCCTCACCGGGCCGGTTCCCGGCGACGACTACAGCCAGGCCGGCATGGTCAAGTTCGTCGACGAATTCGCGACGGCGCTAAAGCTTTCGACGTTCGCGCTCGGCGGCAACTCGATGGGTGGCGGCGTTGCAGCGCGCTATGCGATCGAGCATCCGGAGCGGGTCACGCATCTCATCCTTGTCGATGCCGGCGGAATGCCGACAAGTATCGAGCGCGATCCCGGTATCGGCTTCAGGCTGGCGCGCATGCCGATCGTGCAAAACCTGATGCTCTATGTGACGCCGCGCAGGGTCTTTGAGGACAACCTGAAGACGGCGATCGGCGACGATGCTTTGGTGACGCCCGAGATGGTCGACCTGTACTGGGAACTGAACCGCCGCGAGGGCAACCGGGCCGCGTCGCTGAAGCGCTTCCAAACCGCGCAGGATACGTTCGTCCAGGACAACGCGTCGAAGATCGCGGCGCCCACGCTGATCTTGTGGGGCGAACTCGATACGTTGACGCCGCCCGATATGGGCGAGGCCTACGCCGCGGCGATCAAAGGCTCGCGCTTGATCGTCTACAACAATGTCGGCCACATCCCGATGGAGGAAGTGTCCGAGACGTCGTCTCAGGCGGTGCGGGAGTTCATGACGCCGACCGTCACGACCGCGCCGCGCTAACTCAACGGTTCGCAAACGCGCGGGCCACCCGCGCGGACACCTCTACGTTCTGATCGAGCGCGACCGGATCGACCTTGTCGAGCGTGTCGTTCGCCGTGTGATGCAAATCGAAATAGGCCGTGCCGTCCTGGGTTAGGCCTACGACCGGCACGCCGGCCTTGCCCAAGACCGCGATATCCGCGCCGCCCGACGACTTGTTGTCGCCGCGCTCGACGCCGAGATCGCGCAAGCCTGCCGCGACGGAATCGAAGAACGGCAGATCGGACTCTGGTGCCTTTGACGCGAACCGCCACACGGCACCCGTCCCGAAGTCGGCTTCCGTCGCCATGACGTGCTTTGCAATCTCGCCCGCATGCGCCTTCGCATAGGCATCGCCGCCGTGCACGCCGACCTCCTCCGCGCCGTAGAGCACGACGCGGATCGTGCGCTTCGGCTTCAGATCGGGACCGGCGGCCTTCAGAGCCGCCGCGACCACGATGCCAACACCGGTCGCATCGTCGATCGCCCCGGTGCCCAGATCCCACGAATCGAGATGCGCGCCGAGCAGCACGATCTCGTCAGGCTTCTCGACGCCCACGATGTCGGCGATGACGTTGCCCGACGGCGCATTCGCAAACGAACGCGTCTTGAGCACAAGCTTCAGCCGCACGGTCGCGCCCATCGCCTGAAGCCGTTCCAACTGATCCGCATCCGCGTTCGAAACAGCAGCTGCCGGAATCTGCTTCACGGCCTTGTCGTAGTTCATGTTGCCGGTGTGCGGAAAACGCGTCCGATCCGTGCCGGCGGAGCGGATCACCAAAGCAAGCGCCCCGCGCTTGGCCGCCTCGATCGCGCCGCGCGAACGCTTGCGCACGG
>CAZYGK010000157.1:0-6971 GCA_964647355.1 uncultured Flavobacteriaceae bacterium
TTAACTGAACGCATAGGTTAATCTCCCGTTACTAGAGCGCGGACGGTGAAGTGCACGGGATGGGCCAAGTGGTTTTGTGTCACCAAGATACAGGTGGCCCGTATGCGCGGACCGTTCAGGAAGCGTCAACCTTGATCGCACGCGGCGGGCGACCGCGTTAAGCCTAGCGCCGGATTCGGGCGTTTCACGCCGGCACAGACCGACCACACCGGTAAAAAATGTGTTAAGTCTTGGAGGTGGGCGCGCGTCCGGTTGGGGCTTGGCGGGCGCCGATTGGGGGATCAGTCAGATGCGCGTCGTGCTGCTTGCGTTCACATTGTCGATGTCGGTGCTTTGGCTGCCGGGCGAGGCCGCCGCGTGCGGTGCGGCGGATTCCGACGATCCCATGTCGTGGAGCGAGGACTTCGGCGTCGCACGGTGTCGCTCGAGCGCGCCGCGGTATCATCGCGACGACTTCGCCGGCGAACATGCGCGTGGCTATGCCGACAGTTCGGACCCGATGGTCTGGTCCGACGCGCAGTGGCGCAGCACGCTGTTTCCCGGATATGCGCGCACCTACGACGACCGCTACGATCGCCGGTACCGGCGCGAAGCGGCGCCCGCCGCGCGCCACGCCGCACGGATCGAGAAGCGCGTCGAAGTCATGATCGTGAACGACGCCGAGTCACAGCCTGCGGCCGAGCGTCCGCGCGGGCCGAAGCTGCTCTTCGCCCGAACGCCCTCGGATATGAAGACGACGACCGGCGTGCTTCGTTTCGGCGGTCACGATTGCCGCGGCATTCTTGTCCTGACGTGGGGTGCGCTCGGCAGCAAATCGCGCTGCCATAGCAGCGACGGCCGCGTTCGAACGCCGGACTAAATCGCACCGGCTGCTTGATCGAGATCAAGGAAGGACGCATCGCGCGGTGCGAGACTGAAGCCCATTCATACGAAGGATGGAGGCAGTCATGCGAAAACTGTCCGATATCGTGCTCAATCAGCAGCCGCTTGTTTTGCGTACGAATATTTGTGTGCGCGATGCCTGCACGCGGATGCACGAAAAGCGCGCCGGATCGGTTCTCGTTACCGACGAGTATGGCCGCCTTGTGGGCATCTTCACCGGGCGGGATGCGGTCGGGCGCGTCGTCGCTGCCGGGCGAAACGGCGAGACGACGACACTTGCCGATGTGATGACGCCCAACCCCGAGACGCTAACACCGGAGAAGACGGCGATCGAAGCTCTGCGGCTGATGTGGGACGGGGGCTTCCGGCATGTGCCCATCGTCGACCGAGGCAAGGTGCTGGGCGTTGTCTCGCGCGGCGATTTCCAGGCCTCCGAGCGCGACCGGTTGGAGGAAGAGCGCGCGTTCTGGGAGCACATGCGCTGACCGGTGCCGCTACGCTTTGGCGCGACAGCCTTCGCTGCTTGCGGGAGAGGCTTGAGTTAGGCTTGCCGAGCCGTAGCTGCGCAAGCAGCGAAGGCTGGTGCCCCTGGCCGGAATCGAACCAGCACGTTGTCACCAACAACAGATTTTGAGTCTGCCGCGTCTACCAGTTCCGCCACAGGGGCACGCTTGCGATCCAGGTTCATGTTGCGGTCCGGTAGTCCCGCCCTGGTCGCCAAGGGGGCGCATATTAGGGTTGGCGCGCGTTCCGTCAACCGCGGTTTCGCCACGGAATCTTGTACGGTATGCCGCACGGGTATCAGGTGCCTTTGCGTCCAGGGCGCGCTAGATTCAGCCTCATGAACGCAGCCACCCTTTCCACGCGCCTTGCTCAGGGCGCGGCGCATCCCGTGGGGCCCGGCCTTGCGCTTGCGGCGCTCGGGTTTGCTTTGCTCGCCGGGGCCTATGCGTTCGAGTATTTGGGCGGGCTCAAGCCCTGCCCGCTTTGCCTTGAGCAGCGCGTGCCGTGGTTCGTGCTCATCGTGCTTGGCGGGGCGATTTTCGGCGCGGGGCGCGCCGGGGCTCCACGCACCGCGATGATCGCGCTTTATGCGGCAGCGTTTGCCGTCACGGTGTGGAGCGCTTATCTCGGCGGCTATCACGCGGGCGTCGAATACAAATGGTGGCTGGGACCCGCGACGTGCACCGGCAGCGGGCTTCCCACAAGCGGTCCCCTGTTGGACGATCTTTCGGCCTCGGAGGTCGTTTTATGCGACGAGATCCCGTGGGCGATGTTCGGAATCTCGCTTGCCGGATTCAACTTCCTGTTTTCGCTTCTGGCCATCGGCCTTGCGTCGTTGGGGTTGCGAACCGCATTGAAAGAGGGCCGGTGAGATGAGCATTTCGGTGAAGGCCGCGCCTCGGCTGCCCGGTTTCGAGGCGACCGAGAAAGATGTCGAGCGGATGATCCGCGTCGATCACGCGGGCGAGTACGGTGCCGTGCAGATCTATCGCGGGCAGCTTGCCGTGCTCGGCCACACGCCGACCGGCGATACGATCAAGCATATGCAGGCACAGGAAGAAGAGCATTTGGCGCGGTTCGATCAACTGATCGCCGAGCACGGGGTGCGGCCTACGGCGCTGGCGCCGGTGTGGAGCGTTGCGGGCTATGCGCTGGGCGCGGTGACGGCGCTGATGGGCGAGAAGGCTGCGATGGCGTGTACGGCCGCGGTCGAAACAGTGATCGACGAGCACTACGCGCGGCAAGCGGCGTCGCTGGATAGAGACGGCGCGGCGAATGCCGCGTTGAAAGAGACGATCGAGAAGTTTCGCGCCGACGAGATCACCCATCGCGATACGGCGCTTGCCCACGGCGCCGAGCAAGCGCCCGGATACGGCTTTCTGTCGGAGGCGATCAAGGCCGGATGCCGGCTTGCGATCAAGCTGTCGGAGCGGATTTAGTGGCCGCACTCGACGACGCGGCGTTCGAGCGGCGGCAGCGCGCGTCCAACCCGAAGCGCGCGAGCGAGGCCGATCGCGAACAGGTTATCGATTGCTTGAGCGCTGCCTTCGCAGACGACCCGGTGATGAGCTGGATCGGGCGGCGCGACGCGAAGCGCGACATCGGGCGGCGGGCGATGTTTACCTATCTCGTCGGCACGCTGGGCATCCCGGGGAATGAGCTTTGGACGGCGGGAGACTACTCCGCCGCCGCGCTTTGGGTCCCGCCGGAGCGGGCGGACTTGAAACTGCCGTGGTGGCAGGAGCTTGCATTGTTTCCGACGATCGTGCGGTTCACGAGTCTGAGCGGGCTTTCGCGCGTCGATGCGTTTCGCAAGGCGGCGGATGCGCATCATCCGAAGGACCAGCCACACTTCTATCTCATGACGATCGGCGTCGATCCGAAGTTTCAGGGGCAAGGTCTCGGTTCGGCTTTGCTGGAGGCGACGCTCGCCAAGATCGACGCGCGCGGATTGCCCAGCTATCTCGAGTCCTCGAGCCCGAAAAACGTGCCGCTTTACCAGCGGCACGGCTTTGCGGTGACGAAGGAGTTTCGCCCTGCGCCCGACGGGCCGCCGCTTTGGGGGATGTGGCGCGCGGCGAAGGCGCGCTGAACCTCAAGGCTCCAGTTCGCTGTCCCAGTAGAGATAGTCCTGCCAGGACTCGTGCAGGTAGTTGGGCGGGAACAGGCGGCCGTTTGCGTGCAACTGGTTCACACTTGGGCGGTGAGGCCTCTGGTGCGGGTGCATGCCGGCTTGTTGGGGCAGCTTGCCGCCCTTGAACAGGTTGCACGGCGCGCACGCGGTCACGACGTTCTCCCACGTGGTTCGGCCGCCGCGCGAGCGGGGGATCACATGGTCGAACGTCAGATCGTTCGCTGTGTGGTTGATGCCGCAATACTGGCAGGCAAAACGGTCGCGCAAGAACACGTTGAAACGCGTGAACGCCGGGTAGCGCGCGGGCTTCACATAGGTCTTGAGCGAGACGACCGACGGCAGACGCATGTTCAGCGTCGGCGAATGGACGATGCGGTCGTACTCTTCGACGATGTGCACGCGCTCGAGGAACACGGCCTTGATCGTGTCCTGCCAAGACCACAGCGACAGCGGGAAATAGGAAAGCGGCCGATAGTCCGCGTTCAACACCAACGCGGGAAATGCCTCCGGCGCGCGCTCTGAAGCGGCTAACACGATACTGAGCTCCTACCTGCGCGGTGCCTGAAGACTTGGTCCTTTCCGCTTCGATTCGATGCACGCCAGTGTGCAACGCTGATGTGACAGCCTAATGTATGCGCGCGCGGCGGTGCAACAAGGGGCGCGAAATCGGCGGAAAATCAGCTTGTCGTGGCGATTTCCGGCCAGGCGCACGGCGCATTTTCCGCCTTCGCCGCGAGTCTGCCTGCGAACGCATCCACCAAGAATTGCCCAGCAAGTTCGAGTGAGTCGGGGCCGATCCCGTGGCCGACGCCGCGTGAGACATGCCAGCGCGCGGCAACACCGGCGGCACCGAGGCCGTTCGCGGCAAGGAACATGGCTTGGACCGGGATCATGTCGTCGGCGTCGCCGTGCGTGAGCAGCACCGGCGGACGCGCGACAATTTCGTTTGTAAGTTTTTCGGCGCCGGGGAGTGCACCCGAGAAACCGACGATGGCGGCGGGCGGCGTCCTGCGGCGCAAGCCAACGTGCAGCGACATCATCGTGCCTTGGCTGAAACCCACGAGCGCGAGGCGCGAGGCATCGAGACCAAGGCGGGCGAGTTCGCTGTCGATGAAGGCGTTCAGAATTGGAGCGGCGCGCTCGACGCCGCGGGCCATCTCGTCGGGCTGCATGCGCGTGATCGGGAACCACTGGTAGCCCATCGGCGACATTGCGCAGCGTTCGGGTGCGTGCGGGGACGCGAACGCCGCAGTCGGAAGCAACCGCTGCCAGTGACGGCCGAGGTCGATGAGATCGTTCCCGTCGGCGCCGTAGCCGTGGCAGAAGATCACGAGGCGGTCGGCCTTGCCGTTCGCCGCGGGGATTCGTGGGCCGTTCAGTTGCGCGAGCATGGTTCGCACTCTATGCGCGGTCGAGGCGGTTGAGCTAGAGGTTGAGCGCCATGGTTCCTTACGTCACGCGATTTGCCCCCTCGCCCACCGGATATCTGCACCTGGGGCATGCGTTCGCCGCGTTTTACGCTGCGGATCTGGCAACGCGATCGGGTGGGCGCTTCCTCGTGCGCATCGAAGACACAGATCGCACGCGGGCGCGGGCGGCGTTCGAGACCGCCATCTTTGAGGACTTGGCGTGGCTCGGGCTCCGCTGGGAGGAGCCCGTGCGGCGGCAGTCGGAGCACTTCGACGACTATGCCGGCGCTTTGCAGCGGTTGAAGGCTATCGGGTGCGCCTATCCCTGTTTTTGTACGCGTAAAGAGATCGAGGCCGAGTTCGCCGCGAGCGTGAATGCACCGCATGGACCGGACGGGCCGCTCTATCCGGGCACGTGCCGAGCGCTTGGCGAAGCCGATCGGTCGGTGCGCTTGGCGCGCGGCGATCAACATGCCTGGCGGATCGACGTTGCAAAGGCTGTTGCGCTGATCGGCGCGCCAATTGCTTTCGAGGAACTAGGCGGCGGGCCCGGCAGCGAGCGCGGGACCATTGCGGTCCGGGCGGACTCGTTCGGCGATTTCGTGCTGGCGCGCAAAGATGCGCCGGCAAGTTATCATCTCGCCGTTGTCGTGGACGACGCCTCGCAGGGCGTGACGCTGGTGACGCGAGGGAACGATTTGTTTGCGGCGGCGCATGTGCACCGCTTGTTGCAGGCGCTGCTTGAGCTACCGGTGCCGCAGTATTCGCATCACCGGCTGATATTGGACGCGCACGGCAAGCGGCTTGCGAAGCGCGATTCTGCGACGACCTTGAGGCATCTGCGCGCGGACGGTTGGACGCCCGCGCGCGTTCGCGACGTGCTTGGTCTTACCAGTCGTTGAGACCGACGAAGCGGCGGAAGCCGGCGGCCTGCGACCAGTATTGCCATTCGCCGAACAGGCGCTCCGTGTCGCCCGGCGAATTGAGACCGCGGCCGATGCCGAGGATCATCAGTTCCTCGCAGCCCGGGAACGGCGCCGACGGCGGGGCCGGCAGCGTTGCCGTGCGGCGGGCGAGGTTCGTGACCTGCGAGTCCTCGACGCCGTCGGTCGCCAGGATCACGTGCACCGGCATCGCGCGGCAATCGACGTTCTTCGAGATGTTCAGGAGGAACGGAACGATGTTCGTCGAGTTCTGTACCTGGACCCGCCCTTCGCGCACCATCTTCGGCAGCCCACCGATCACGCCGCCGACGAGGCGGGCGATGTCTTCCGCGCGCGCGGTCTTCGGCGCGATCATGATGTCGAGCGTGAGTGCGTTGTTCGCCGCCGAATTGTACGAGCCGAACGAGCGCAGCAGTACGCGCGAGCGCGGCGCTAGGCCCGCGATCAACGGCTGAATGCGGGCGGCGACGCGGCCGGCGAACCCGTCGTCGCGGATCAGCGGGTTCGATGAGGAGAGATCGACGCCGATCACGACGGTGCGCGGCGGGTTCGCGGGCGCGGTGTAGTTCGCCGACGCTTGGCCGAGCCAAACGACCAGCGCCAAGGCACCGACGAACGCGAAGGCAGGCAACAACAACAGAGTCCGTAGGATGGCCATGGTTCTTGCTCTTAAGCCGACGCAACTTTGCGCGGGCGGTGATCGTCGATGTTCTCGACGTTGTTGTTGCCGTTGTTGAACGAGAAGGTGTCGCTCACCTCCTCGGCAGCTTCGTTGGCCTTGCGCAGGAGGTAGCCGCGGCGAGAGCTGCCATAACGGCCGGCGACGACGCCTTCCGTGTAATGGGTAATGAACTCGGCCAGCTTGGCTTGTTTGAAGCCTTCGGCGTCTGCACGCAGGTGCTGAAGGTCGAGTTGGGCCTGGCGCAGGTCGTCGCGTACGCGGTTGCCGCGCACGGCTTCCGAGTGGTTGTCGTAGAGCGCGCCGCCGGTGATGCCGGTAAAGCCGCGCATCGCCGAGTGCAGCGCCATGGCGCCGATCGAGGCGACGACAAGGAAAATCGCACCCAACGAGAACAACCAGATGAAAATCTCGTACTT
>CAZYGK010000158.1:0-6959 GCA_964647355.1 uncultured Flavobacteriaceae bacterium
CGCGTCGTCACCGACCGCTTCGACGTCGACAACATCGTGCTGCCCGGGCCGGTGCGCTACACGCGCCTGAAGGTCTGCGTCTACAACAACCCGGTCCACTTCTACGACATGGACGTGTTCTTCGCGAACGGCGGCCATCAGGACGTGACGCTGCGGTCGCGCCTCAACAACGGCGAATGCACGCGTAACATCGACTTGAACGGCGGCGCGCGGAACATCAACCGCATCAAATTCAAGTACGAAGAGACGAGCTGGTTCTTAGGCCGCGCTGTCGTGCGCGTCTACGGCGAACTCTAATACCGCCCGCAAGACGGACACGGCCGCCTGCACAGCGATGTGCGGCGGCCGTTTTTCTTTGTGCCAACAAAAAACCGGGCCGCCTTCGCGCCCGGTTGACCCTTTTCCCCCTATAGGGAAATTCAGCGCCGAATATCGCCGAAAACGCCGAAAGAATCAATTGAAGAATTTGACGCACACGGCCTGTCGCACCCCGTGACATTCGCCACCTTCGTTCATACATAGGCGGCAATTCGAGTTTGCCGGCATTCCGTACCCGCGTTTTTCAACAACGTTCCTTGGGGAGGAGCAATGTCTCGGTTGTTCGCCTCCTGGCGGGCGCTCCGCTGGTTGGCCTTTCTGTTTTCGCTTGGCCTCGACGCCTACATCTTCCACATCTCGGACCCGTTCACGCCGCGCAGCTTTATGACGAGCGGTATCGCTGCGGTTCTGTTGTTCCTATTTTTTGCCGAGGTCGCCCGCGCCATGAAGGGGCGCGGACGCATCCGCGCCGCGCTCGACGATCATGAACGCGTGACCTACCAGGTTGGGCGTCATGTGCTCGCGCTGTTTCGCAACATCGCCAAGCATCCGCTTGCCTACAACGCGATCTGGTTTCCCGTGTGGATCGCGATCTTCACGACGGGTGCGATCAAGTGGTTCGTGATCAAGGACTTCTTCGGCGCGCCTGCAGAGTTCGCTCTACCATGGTTGACTCTGGCGCAGTACGCCTGCGCCGGATACTTGCCGCTGCTGATCGCCCTGCCCTTCATGCTTGAGCACGTAAGCGAGTGGACGAGCCACCAGTATGTTCTGGCCGTCGATACGAAGACGCACGACCCGCGACTGCTCATCCATTCCGGAGTCTTCGACTACGATCTTGAGACCGTATCTGTCGAACGTACCGTGACAACACATGTCTACCAAGCTTGGTGGCAGGCTCTGGTCGGCATCGGCAATGTGGAGCTTCGGGAAACGGCGGGCGGCGAAGGCGAAATTCTGGTCGACGTTTGGAAGCCCCGGCTGCTCGAGAAGAAGATCCGCACCGCGATCAAAACCTCGCGCCGGCGCGGCGATTGATGGCACGACGGGCGCGCTTCTTCGTCTACGTGTTGGGGTCGACCGGCAAGGGCGGACCCAAGACATATGTGGGCTGGACGAACGACCTGGAGAAACGCCTTGCCGCCCACAATGCCGGCAGGGGCGCGAAGTCCACGCGCGGACGCACATGGACGATGCTCTACGCGGAGCGGTGTAAGTCGCACCCGGCCGCGCTTTCGCGCGAGTGGCATCTCAAGCGCGACCGGGTGTTTCGCAAGAAGCTTTTGCAGGCGATGCGGTAGGCTACTCGACCGGCGCTGTGGCGGCAGTCTGCGCTGCAGGTGCGGTGCCTTCGGGCGAGGCGTCGAGCGCTTGGATCAAGCTCAAGAACTCCCGGCGCGGACCCTCGGCTATGCCGTAGTAGGCGCGCACGAGTTCGAACGTCTCCTTCGCGTCCATCGGGTCCTCGGCGCCTTCGCCGCGCATGCCGTCCATCCCGCCGTAGAAGAACGAGACCGGCACATCCATCGCACGCGCGATCGACCAAAGCCGCGATGCGGAGATGCGATTGGCGCCGCTTTCGTATTTCTGAATCTGCTGGAAGCGAATGCCGATGGCATCGGCAAGCTGCTGCTGAGTCATGCCCGATAGCCAGCGACGATGACGCACGCGCTGACCGATATGCACGTCTACCGGATTCTTCATATCCCACCCAACCCGCGCCGTTTTACTGTCCCCAAAACCGTGGCGCGGTCGTTGTGATGACTTAAGCAAGATGAACGGAACCTGACAATTCCGGTGGGGTCACAGTTTTGTGCAAATCGTCCGGCAACGTGACAAAGCGCACGCTGTTCATAAACAACCGGCGCACGAGGTGCGCTGACGTCTCCGCACCGCGCGCGTGAAGTTCTTCAGCTCAAATGAGGTCGCGCAACCGGAAGGCGACAATGCGTTCTACATTTTCCCGCCTGAGCGACAATTTCACGAGCGTTCCCGGCGGCATTTCCGTCCAGCGATTGCGAATCTCGCCAAGTTCGACATATGCGGCATTAATGCCGTCGACGGCTACTATCTGATCGCCCGCGACGATGCCAGCGGCAGCCGCGGGTGAGCCGTCGACGACGGCGACGACTCTGAACGCCTTACCGTCGCGATTGATCCAGAGCCCAGCGCGATCGTAACTGTCGGGCGTGTTCGTGCGGCCGTTCGGGGCGAAGTGAATTCGCTGGCGCGGGTAGTCGAGCGTGACCGTGAAGCGGCGAAGCAAGCCGCTGCCGATGTTGCCGGCCGGAACCGCGTACGACAGCGCGCCCTGGGTTTGACGGGACATATCGACCACGACGTCGTTCACCGTCACGGTTCCCAGCTGCAGGCGTTTGACCCGCGCGACAGTGCCACGCGAAGGGCCGCCCAAGCCCCACCCCGTCACCGTTTCGATCGACGGGCCGAAGCGTGCGCGAAGACCGTGGCGCAAGACGAATGGCGAGTGAAGACCCACCGACATCCGCGATCCGGTGTCGATGTCGAACGATGCCGGGATGCCGTCGATGGCGCCTTCGACTTCCGGAACGGTGCCGTTGAAGACGAATGGCACCGCGACGCCCGCGCCGGCCGGGTTCCAAGCGGCGGGATCGGTCAGGGTGATCGTGCCGCCTTCGTAGTCGATCTTGCCGACAAAGCGCTTGAACAGTTCGTACCCGATCATGCCGTGAAATGGGACGCCTTCGATGGCGCTCAAGCCTTCCAGCGGCACGACGGCAAACAGTTGATCGCGAAGGCGGATGCCGCCGATCGTCATCGCACCGACGCGTGCGAACGCTGCAGTCTCGCTGAAGTCTCCAGCACCCCAGACGCGCGCGTCTCCGACCGGCCCCAAACCAAGTTGACGAGCCGTGGTGGGGGTCATCACGTTGGCTGCCCCGGTGTCGACGAGCATCGCAAACGTGCGGCCGTTCAGTTTGACGTCGACATAGATGTGGTTGTTCACGAAGCGGAACGGCAGCGATGTCTGCCGCGCGGGCGTTGCGAAAGCGTAGTCCGGCGGCGGCGGAGCTGGGACCGCGAAATCGGCGGCGGCAAACGAGGGGTTCAGTTCGACCTTGGTGACGAGGCGCTCAGCCCCAAACGACGCCGCTGCATTCGACGAGCGGATGATGTGAGCGACCATGATTTGGCCGACCGGCCGGTAGTTCTCATAGATCGACGTTCGCGTTTCCGAGGCGCCGACCTCGATCACGCGATCGAGCATCTTCGTCTGCGCATCGAACCAGAGCTCAAACGGCAGCCCCCGTTCCGGGGCGACTTCCAGCGCCTCCTTGATGCGCGAGCGAAACAGCTGAAGGCGCAGTCCAACGCGCGCAGGCCCGGTGCGCGCGGGGTACCAATAGGCAAGCGCGTTGCGATACTGTGCCGAGACAGCTCGTCGCCGCTGGTCGCCGCCCTCGGGCACGGTGACAATCCCGGCGGCGTCTTGCACCCAGGCCTTGCGTCCGTCGAAGCCTTCGGCGCCGGTCATCGGACCCAGTTTGAAGCGCGTGACGGTTCGCCCCGTTACGACATCCGTCAGCGTGGTGCCCGTGCCCTCAAGCCCCGCTTGGCGCAGCCGGTAGGTCAAGCGGATTGCTTTCACTGCATCGAGCGCCGCCCCGCCTGCCGCAGCCTTCGTTTGGCGGACGACCATATCGACGTCGCGAGCAGCCGCAATGTGGTGCGGCAGCGTGAGCATCAGCGATATGACTGCGAGCAAGCGGGCGAGCGTCATCCGGATTTCCGGTCAATCGTTACGACCATACCAGCAATCGGCTTGATCTGCGTCATGGCATGGGCCTACGAAGGACGGGCTTTCTCAGGCGAATCTGACGAGGATGACCGATGCTGAAGAGTTTGCTACTTGCGCTCGACCGTTCGCCCGGCTCGCAGAGCGCCAAAGCGTTCGCGCTCGGGCTCGCGCGTAAGCACGGCTCGCGGGTTCGTGCGCTCGCCGTGGTGGACCCTGAGCTCATCGCGCCGCCCGAGCCTACGCCGGTGGGCGGGGATGCCTACAAGCAGCACAAGGACGCCGTCGTGATCGAACGAGTTCGGGCGGCGGATGTCGAGATGGCGCAGGCTCTTGCCGGCGAGTGCGCGGCTGCGGGGATCGACGGCAAAGCCGATGTGGTGCAAGGCAACGCGCTTGCCATGCTCAACGCGGCATCGGCGGCGCACGACCTTGTGCTAATCGGCGCCGACGCGACGTTCGGCGGGGACGAAACGGCGCCGCTCATCAACGGCCTTTTGCGCGACAACCCGCGGCCGCTGATCGTCACACCGCGCGGAGCTGCCGCCGGCACGAAGACGCTTGTCGCGTATGACGGGAGCGTTCCGACGCTTCGGGCGCTGCAGCTGTTTTGCGCGCTCGGTCTGCGCGCGGATCAGGACGTCGTGGTGACCTGCTTGAATCCGAATGGACGGACCGCGCTTGCGCTCGCAGAAAGCGGCACCGCATATCTGAACGAACGCGGCTACAAAGCGACGCCACGACCGATCACGGGTGATGGCGATCCGGCACCGGCGCTGATCGAGGCTGCCAAAGACGTCGGCGCGGACCTTATCGTTGCCGGCGCCTATGGCCACCGCGGGTGGCGCGAGTGGCTGTTGGGTTCCACCACAGAGCACCTGCTCGCCACGAGCCCAGTGCCGCTCTTCATCCACCACTAGCCGGGCAGGTTCTGCGCCAGGAAGCGGAGCGCGTTCTCACCCGCGACCTTGCGGATTTCGTCTTCGGTGAACTTCGCCTTCAGCATGGCGTCGATCAGCGCCGCGGACTCGGATGCATCGAAGCGCACGGTTGTGGTGCCGTCATAGTCCGAGCCCAATGCGACATGGTCGGCGCCGATGAGGTCGATCGCGTAGCGCAGCGACTTGGCCACGCCGGCCGGCGTCGTGTCGCAAACCGCGCCGTCCCAGTAGCCGATACCGACGAGGCCGCCTTTCGCAGCGATCGCGCGCATGTGGCTGTCGCTCAAATTGCGAGGCGACTGGCAGGCGCCGCGAACGCCGGTGTGCGAGACGACGATCGGCCGCTTCGTCAGCTGCAAGACGTCGTCGACGACTTTTTCGCTGGCATGGGCCACGTCGATGATCAGGCCCGCCTCGTCCATCGCAAGCACGGTCTGCACGCCGAGCGGGGTGAGGCCAGCCTTCGAGACGCCGTGCAGCGAGCCGCCGAGATCGTTGTCGAAGAAGTGGGCCAGGCCGATCATGCGATAGCCGGCGTCGCTCAACTTCTTCAGGTTTGCGAGGTCGCCTTCCATCGCATGCGCGCCTTCAATCGCGAGCAGCCCACCGACGACGGGTTCGCCCTTTGCGCGGCGTGCCATCAGGGCGGCGACGTCGCCGCGCGAGCGGATCGTCATCAGCGCCTTCGGATCGCGCTTCGCCGCGGTGTTCAGCTTCTCCGCCTGGTAGAGCGCGCGTTCGAGCAAGCTGTCCCACGTTTTGAGCGGCCAGAGCTGCACCTTGACGAGCAACGCGATCTGGTCGCTGTCGCCCTTCGTCTTGCTGTAGTTTTGGCCCTCCGGCGACTTCGTGACGGCGGAAAACACCTGCAGCGCAAAACGGCCTTCGCGCAGACGCGGCACATCGACGTGCCCGGTGGTGCCGCGCGCCAGGACGTCGCGATTCCAGAGCAGCGTGTCGGCGTGCAGATCGGCGAGATGAAGCCGCGCGTGCAGCGCCTTCGCGGCGGCGCTCACCTTGTACGGCGCATGCGGCACGACCTTGTTCAGACCGGCCTCGACGATGGGCGGCGCGGCGAGCAGGGCGCCGGTGCCGGCGACGATCAGCACAAACGCGATACCAACGATCCAACGCCACATTGTCCGCACCTCAAACGCTTCGAGCTTACGCGACGAGCGCAGCCGCGTCACCGCTCGCTGCAAGCGCCTATGGAGCCGCGCCCGGCGATCCGCACTTCCAGAATTTGCAGTTCTCGCGTCCGCCGAGCCCGTGCTGCGATACAAGCGCAGAAACGGCCTCCAAGTTATAGGGGAATTTCGCGTCGCCCTGGCGAACGTTCTCCGTCATGATGTCGGCGTAACCCACGACGCCCCACTCGTAGCTGTAGGAGAACACGCTCGACAGATAGACGTAGGTTTTGCGCTGATAGACGGCATCGGCTTTGATCGAATGGATTTCGATGTCCTTGCCCCGAAAGCGAACTTTGGCAATCGATATCAGGCGAAAGCGTGTGTCATTGTTTTCCGTGGCCCACCATATCGCGCCGGGTCTGATGCCTCGGGGTGGTACGGCAAACACAAACTCCGCCAAGTGAATGCAGAAATACAGTTCCTTGTTGAGGCAATTCTTCGCTTCCGTTGCTTGCGGGCTGTAAGCGAAGCCAGCGCCACCTTTCCAAAACTCAAACCAGCGGGCGCCGTAGTTGTCGAAAGGACCGCCACGCTCGCCGTTGCCCGCATAGATCGGGTTTTCGTAGTTGGCCGTAAAATCCGGCGGACTCTCCGGCCGGTAGTCCTTCCAGAGACTCCCCGCGCCGATCAACCCAACAGCCATCGTTAGCGCTGAAGCGACCCAGCTCATTGCGCCACCCTATCGGCGGAGGTAGCTCCGCCAATCGGTTGGCGGGTAGTTTTGGGGAATGAGCC
>CAZYGK010000159.1:0-6900 GCA_964647355.1 uncultured Flavobacteriaceae bacterium
GGATGCGCTCGGACGTGCCGTTGATCCCGGAGCTTGCGGGACACCTTATCAACTCCGGCGGCAAGCGGCTGCGGCCGATGCTCACGCTCGCGGCGGCGCAGCTGTGCGGGTATCAGGGCCTTGGGCACATTCGTTTAGCGACCGCGGTCGAGTTCATTCACACGGCAACGCTGCTGCACGACGATGTCGTGGACGAGAGCGAGCTTCGGCGCGGCAAAGCCGCGGCGCACGTGATCTGGGGCAATGCGCCCAGCGTTCTTGTCGGCGACTTCCTGTTTTCGCGTTCGTTCCAGTTGATGGTCGAGACGGGTAGCTTGCGCGTTCTGGGCATCCTCTCGAACGCTTCGGCGGTGATCGCCGAGGGCGAGGTCATGCAGCTCAACACACAGGGCAATATCGGCATCTCGGAAGAGACGTATTTGAAGATCATCGCGGCGAAGACGGCGGCGCTGTTTGCGGCTGCTGCGGAGTCAGGTGCGGTGATCGCGCAGGCAGACGGATTGCGCGAGGCGGCGCTCAAGCTCTACGGGCATAATCTCGGCGTCGCGTTTCAGCTGGTCGACGACGCGCTCGACTATTCCGGCCGCGAGGCGATGATGGGCAAGGCCGTCGGCGACGATTTCCGCGAGGGCAAGCTGACGTTGCCGGTGATCTTCGCGCTCAGTCACGCGAACACCGAGGAAGCGGAGTTCTGGCGCCGCACGATGGCGCAGCGTCAGCAAACGGACGCGGACCTCACGCACGCGATCCACCTGATCGAGAAGCATCAGGCGATCGCAGCAACGCTCAACCGGGCACGCGCGTTTACCGACGAGGCTTGCCGGGCGCTCAACGTGTTCCCCGAAAGCCCGATGCGGCGTGCGCTGACCGACCTAGCCGAATTCTGCGTCAGCCGGGCGTACTAAAACCCGCAGCCGCTTTGACCCACCATTCGGGATGCTTGCGCGCTATGGCGTCTGCCGCCGCGTCGGCGACTGGTTTGGTTTCGTAGAGGCCGAAACACGTTGCGCCGGAGCCGGACATGCGCGCGACGAGGCAGCCGTCGGTTGCCGCCAACGCGCTCTCGGCGCGCATGATCACGGGGGCGATCGTCTTGGCCGGCGCCGCGAGATCGTTGATCGTTTGATCCAGGTACATCGCGAAGTCGCGCGTGCCGTTAAAGCGGCGCAGAGGCGGCGCATGTGCACCGGAGCGAACCTCGAGCGCCTTGAAGACTTGCGCGGTCGGGACTTCGACGCGCGGATTGACCAGCACGAGCGCGAACGGCGGCAACGCGTCGACCGGTGCCAGCTCCTCG
Organism: uncultured Flavobacteriaceae bacterium; assembly: GCA_964647355.1. Taxonomy (GTDB): domain Bacteria; phylum Pseudomonadota; class Alphaproteobacteria; order Micropepsales; family Micropepsaceae; genus SZUA-430. Next base: position 1,298 of record CAZYGK010000159.1, read on the forward strand.
CCGACGCCGGAAACGAGAGTCGGCGCCGCGCGCAGGCAGACCGGTACATCGGCACCGAGTTGCAGGCCCAACGCCTGCAGTTCGTCGACAGCGATCGGGAGCCCCCAGTGGGCCGCCAGCATCAGCAGCGTCGCGGCGGCGTCGCTCGAGCCGCCGCCGATGCCGGAAGCGACGGGCAAGTTCTTTTCGAGCGTCAGCTCGACGGGTTTCGTCTTGTGGCCGTGCTTGGCTGCCCACGCGTCGAGCGCACGGGCGGCTTTGAGCACGAGATTGCCGTCCGCCGGGCCGGTGTCCGGAAATGCGCCCGTTACCTTCAACGCCAATCGGTCTGCGGGCGCGAGATTCACACGATCGCCCACATCGGCGAAGACGACGAGGCTCAGGAGGTTGTGGTAGCCGTCGGCGCGCTTGTCGCCGACGTGCAAGAACAGGTTGACCTTTGCTGGTGCGAAGCGGCTCGTCACTGGCCGGTCGATTGCGGCGTGCCCGCTTGCGCCGGAACGTTGGGCACTTTGTCTTCGAGACCAACTTCGATCTTCTTGCGGATCTTCGGCTCCTCCGCCGCCTCCGGCTTCAACGACAGGGCGTGCTGCCACTGATAGCGGGCTTCGAGCTTGCGGCCGACGCGCCAGTAGGCATCGCCCAGGTGATCGTTGACGGTCGGCTCGCCGGGTTCGAGCAGGATCGCCTGCTCCAGGTATTTTATCGCACTCTTGAAGTCGCCAAGGCGATAGTGGGCCCAGCCGAGACTGTCGATGATGAAGCCGTCTTCGGGGCGCAAGTCGACGGCGCGCTTGAGCATCGCCAACGCCTCGGTCTGATTCACGCCTTGCTCCACCCAGCTGTAGGCCAAGTAGTTCATGACCAGCGGCTGTTCGGGCTTCAGCTTTAGCGCCTGCTTCAAGTCGCGTTCGCCGTCCGCCCAACGCTTTGACCGCTCGTAAGCGATGCCGCGCGTGTAGAACAGCACCCAGTTGCGCTCCTTCGGCGTTCCGATCAGTGCGATCGCCTTGGAGTAGGACTCGGCTGCTTCGGCGTATTTCTCCTGGCCGCGATAAACGTCGCCGAGCGAGGCGAGGACATCCACGTCCTCGGGACCACCGGTGAGCGTTTCGCTGAGTATCTTTTTCGCGTCGTCCCAACGCTTCTGGCGCTGCATGTTCTGGGCGATTTGCTGGCGCGCATTGGCGTAGAGGGGCGACGCACGCTCGACGCGGTCATACACGGCGATCGCCTCGTCGTAACGCTCCGCCGTTTCGAGGCGATCGCCGAGCAAGTTCAAGGACAGATCGTGACGCGGCTCGAGCGCGAGGGCGAGCTGCAGGTAGAAGACCGGAATTTCGACGGCGCGTTCGTCGCTCAAGCTGGCGGCAAGACCGTACAGCGTCTCGGCGAGGCCCTGCTTCGCACCGGTGATGACGCGGTCGGGAATTTGACCCGCTTCAAGGCGCGCAAGGGCGCGTGCGATCACGGGATTCGACGGCGCCTTCTTCAAGAAGTCGCCGTAGATGCCCTTCGCCTTGTCGCCTTGGCCGTTGCGGGCGAGGTGCGCGGCATATGCCTGAAGGATACGGAGGGACTCGCCGTCGGAGAGGCGGTTTGCCTCCTCGAAGTGGGCGGTTGCGTCTTGCGGGCTGCCCGATAGGTCCTCGATGACGGCTTGGTGATAGAGCGCAAATGCGCGAACGCTGCCGAGGTCGACGAGTTTGCCGATGACGGCGACCGCCTCTTTCGTCTTGCCTTGCGAGAACTGCGCGTAGGCGAGGCCCAAGCGAGCCGCGATCTCAGCCGCGGCATTGCCGGAGACTTGCTCAAACTCCGTTCGCGCTTTTTCGTAGCCGCCGTCGCGCATGGCGCGCACGCCGATCACGAGGCGGGCGATGCGTGCCGACGGCGCGCCCTTTATCAGAACTTCGGCGTGATCGGCGGCGGCATCGAGGTCGCCTTCAGCCACCTCGCTCATGAGCGCGCGCTCGAGAAGTTCCGTGTTGCCCGGATCGAACTTCAGCGCCTTGTCGAAATAGTGCGCGGCGGCCGAGGAATCGCGCTCGCTCGCTGCGTACCGGCCGGCGAGATAGCTGCCGTACTTGTTGTCGAGCGTGGCTTCGCCGGTCGGCTTTTGCTCGATCGCAGAGCATTGCGTGAGACCGAGCATCAGCGTTGCGGCGAGCGCCGCGGTTACGAGACCGCCCTTGATCAGCGATGACATACGCACCTTAGGTCCAGTTACATGTTCGGATAGTTCGGGCCGCCCCCGCCTTCCGGCGTGACCCAGTTTATGTTCTGCGCCGGGTCTTTGATATCGCAAGTTTTGCAGTGCACGCAGTTCTGCGCGTTGATGACAAAGCGCGGATTTCCGCCAGATGCGTCTCTAACCACCTCATAAACGCCTGCTGGACAGTAGCGCTGGGCGGGTTCGGCGTACTCGGGGAGATTCTTCGAAATCGGAATCGAAGGATCCTTCAGCGTCAGGTGAATCGGCTGGTTTTCCTCGTGGTTCGTCGCCGAGAGGAAAACGGACGACAGCTTGTCGAACGAGATCACGCCGTCCGGTTTCGGATAGACGATCGGATCGTGCATGCTCGCGGGCTCAAGCGAGGCGGCATCGGTCTTCTTGTGTTTCAGCGTGAAGGGGCTCGTTCCGAAGATTTGGTTCAGCCACATGTCGATGCCGCCGAAACCGACGCCGAACACGGTGCCCAGGCGGCTCCAGAACGGCTTTACGTTGCGGACGCGCTTCAAGTCTTTGTAAACGTGGCTGTGTTCATACGCTTCGGTGTAAGCAGTGAGTTCGTCGTGTGCGCGTCCATTGACGACAGCGTCGAACGCGGCTTCCGCGCCCATCATGCCGGTCTTCATCGCGTTGTGACTGCCCTTGATTCGCGGCACGTTCACGAAACCCGCCGAGCAGCCGATCAGCGCGCCTCCGGGGAAGGTCAATTTGGGAACGGATTGGAAGCCGCCTTCGGTGATCGCGCGCGCGCCGTAGGCAATGCGTTTGCCGCCTTCGAGATACGGCCGGATGGCCGGGTGCGTCTTGAAGCGCTGAAACTCGTCGAACGGCGAGAGGTAGGGGTTCTTGTAGTTCAGATGGACCACGAAGCCGATCGACACGAAGCCGTCGCCCCAGTGGTACATGAACGAGCCGCCGCCGGTGTCGTTCGTGAGCGGCCAGCCCATCGTGTGAACCACGAGACCGCGTTTGTGCTTCTCGGGCGGGAGCTGCCACAGCTCCTTCAGGCCGATGCCAAACTTTTGCGGCTCCCTGCCCTCTTCCAGCTTGAAGCGGGCGATCAGTTGCTTGGCGAGCGAGCCGCGCACACCCTCGGCGATGAGCGTATACTTGCCGTGCAGTTCCATGCCGCGGGCGAAGTTCGGACCCGGTTTGCCGTCGCGGCCGATGCCCATATCGCCGGTGGCAACGCCTTTGACGGCGCCCTTATCGTCGTACAGCACTTCGGCGGCAGCAAAGCCCGGATAGATTTCAACGCCAAGTTCTTCGGCTTGCTTGGCGAGCCAACGGCAGATGTTGCCGAGGCTCGCGATGTAGTTGCCGTGGTTCCACATCAGCGGCGGCATGATGAAGTTCGGGACGCGGAGCGAACCGGCCGGACCCAGATAGAGGAAGCGGTCGTCGGTGACCGGCGTGTCGAGCGGGGCGCCCTTTTCTTTCCAATCGGGGATAAGTTCGTTCAGTGCGATCGGATCGATCACGGCGCCGGAAAGGATATGCGCGCCGACCTCGGACCCCTTTTCGAGTACGCAGACCGAAATCTCTTTGCCCGCCTCGGCGGCGCATTGCTTGAGGCGGATCGCGGCCGAGAGGCCGGCGGGGCCGGCGCCTACGATAACGACGTCGTATTCCATAGCTTCGCGTGGCGCGGCGCTCATCGTGTGGCTCATTTCCTTCAAGGCCGGCAAAGAGGTGGGTTTCGGCGAGCCGGTCAAATGGGGTATCAGGGCGCAAGTTAGGGGCCAGGATGGGCCACGGTCAACGCGGGTAAGGTTCTTTGAATCAGACGCTCGATCCGACGGAAGCGCGCGCGCTGCTCAGGTGGCTTGTCGACGCCGGGGCCGACGAGGCGCTCGCAGACGCACCTGTCGACCGCTTTGCCGTAGCGGCGGAACCGGTGCGGGCGGAGCCTGTCGTTGCGGCAGCGGCCGGGCCGTCACGCGTGCAGGTTAACGAAGCACTCCCGCAGCGAGCCGCCGAGCCGCTACCGCAACGGGCGCCAGCGTCGTTTGCCGTTGTCCCGGCGGCGGTCGGAGGCGCACGCGAGATCGCGGCCAGGTGCAAGACGCTTGGCGAGTTGAAAGCGGCCGTCGAATCGTTCGACGGCTGCGCGTTGAAAGTCACGGCGAAGAACACGGTGTTCGCAGACGGTCATCCGGGTGCGCGCGTGATGCTCATCGGCGAGGCGCCGGGGCGTGACGAAGATTTGCAGGGCTTGCCGTTCGTGGGACGCAGCGGGCACCTGCTCGACCGGATGTTGAACGCGATCGGCCTCGATCGTTCGTCGAGCGCTTACATCACGAACGTCATCTTTTGGCGTCCGCCTGGAAACCGTCCGCCGACGCCGGACGAGGCGGCCCTCTGCGCACCCTTTTTGCTACGCCACATCGAACTGCAACAACCCAAGGTTTTGGTGCTGCTCGGCGGCACGCCGGTGAAGCACGTGCTCAACGTCGAAGAAGGCATCACGAAAGTACGGGGACGCTGGGGACGTTTTGTTGCGAACGGCATTGAAATTCCCGCGCTTCCGACGTTTCACCCCGCGTACTTGCTGCGCCAGCCGGCCGCGAAGCGCCAAGCCTGGCAGGATCTGCTGAGCTTGAAGTTGAAATTGCGCGAGTTGGGCGCGCTTTAGTCGGCTTGTTTGGCGCGGCGGTGCAACGTAAGAGTCGGCCGTTCTCGTTCCTCGACCGCCGGAGTTCGGCATGATCGCTCGCGTTTTGCGCGTCTTCTTCATCGCCTTTTCCTGCGCGGCGGCTCTGTCGTCGGATGCGAGCTTCGCGGCACCGAGTTCGTTCGTGCGGGTGCTGAGCGACGAAGACGTTTCCACCTACAAGCAACTCTTCAAGGCGGCGGACGCGGGCGATACAGCGCAGATTTCCGCACTGCTGCCGCAGTTGAAAAACAAGCTGCTGGTGCCTCATGTGGCAGCGAAGAACTATCTGAGCCCAAAGACCGTCAGCTCGTTCGATCAGTTGAAGACGTGGCTAAAGACGTACGACGACTACCCGGAGGCCGCGCGCCTCTACGCGCTCGCGGTGCGCAAGGATACCAAGCGCGCCGGAGAGCTTGAGGATCCGGATCGCAAGATCATCCGCGGCAACCTCGACGAGAGCGACACGCCGACGGAGTACACGAGCCCGGCCGCGGAAGCCGCCGCGAAAAAGCTGCGCGGTATGATCCGTGCGGGCCAAGTCGCCGGGGCCACGTCCTATCTGCAAAGCGCGGAGCTGCGCGGGAGCCTGTCAGCGGCGGACTATGGACGTCTGGCGCACCAGGTGGCGGCGGGACAGTTTTACCTGGGCGATGCAAACTCGGCGTTTGCGCTTGCCGACAAGGTGGCCGAGCAAGTGCGTAGCGAGGTGCCGGA
>CAZYGK010000160.1:0-6643 GCA_964647355.1 uncultured Flavobacteriaceae bacterium
ACGCGCGATCAGGAACTGCCGGCGGATGCCTGGATCGAGACGGCATCGGGACGCGCCGTCTTGGTTCGCGGGCAAGAGTCCGTAATCGTCGAACCGAATAGCCGGGTGCAGCTACCGCGGGCTTCGGTCAACGGCAACACGCAAGTTCTGCAAAGCATGGGGTCGGCAATCTATAAGATCGGCAAGCAAAAGCAGCCACACTTCCAGGTCGATACGCCGTATATGGCTGCCGTGGTCAAGGGGACCGCGTTCACCGTTTCCGTCGAGGACGACGAAGCGTCGGTTATGGTGACCGAGGGGCTCGTCGAAGTGTCGACACCCGACATGAGCGACGTCGAGTTCGTCCGTCCGGGATTCACCGCGTTGGTGTCGCGCGACAACAGCGGCGAGATCGTTGTCGACCGCACCCGGGAAGCCGACGCGCCAGATGCATCGCCGGCAAGCAAAAGCGACGGCGGCAGCACACAAGCCGTCGTGATCCCAAAGGCGATCGGCGAGGTCGAGGTTGACGTTAAGGAGGTTTCGAGCGGACTGGTCGCAAGCGACGACGTGCGCGTGGACGCCGAGATGATCAAGACCGCTAACGACGAGGACGGCACCAAGAACGTCAAGGAGGACTCCGCCGGCGACCGCGATGCGAAGCCGAGCGATGACGGTGTCGTGCTCGACGGCAAAGGCAACTTGGGAGACACCGGACCCAAGTTGGACGTTCCCGCCGACATCATCGTCATCAGCGATAGCCCGGCGGATGCCGCAGGCGACGCCGTGGACGACATTCGAAAAGCAACCTCAGGCAAAGCGCTTGGCCAGTCAAAGGGCGGCGGACCGACCTAGTGCGAGACAAACGTGGGGGGGATCGTACATAACGCCGGCCGCATCGTCACCGAGTGGCGCTACGAGCTGATGATCTTCGCACTGGCGGCCGCCCTGACGGCCGCCAGCCTGTTCACGCCTGTGCAGCAAGCGCTTTATGACGCCCTGTTTCGCGTCGTTACCCGCCCGCCATCCGGCGAAATCGTTCTCGTCCAAATCGACCCGCGAAGCCTCGCGGCAGTTGCGACTTGGCCATGGCCGCGCAGCCGTCATGCCGAGGTGGTTCGAAAGCTGAACGCAGCCGGTGCCGAACTGATGGCCCTCGACATCGACTTTTCGTCGCCGTCGCGGCCGGAGGAAGATGCCGCGCTTGCAGAGGCCGTTGCGGAGGCCCAAGGGCGCGTCGTCCTGCCGTCGTTCATTCAGCACACCGTTCGCGGCGTCACGCAAGAGCTTACCGAGACGGAGCCGTTACCAGCTCTCCGCAAACACGCGCTCGTCGGAAATGCCAATGTGTTCGCGCCCTATGGCAAGGCGCGCAGAGCGCACCTAGGCTTGTTCCTTGAGGACGGAAAATACCGGCCGACCTTCGCCGCACTCCTCGGACAGAAGCAGACGTCGACGGTTGCCGACTTCGATATCGACTTCGGCATCGACGCGGCGAAGGTTCGCCGCATTTCGATCATCGACGTTCTGAACGGCTCGTTCGACGCGGACGCCGTCAAGGGCAAGCGCGTCATCGTGGGTGCGACCGCGATCGAGCTTGGCGACTTCGTGCCGGTGCCGGTTCGCGGCATCATTCCCGGCGTCGAACTGCAACTGCTTATGGCCGAGAGCATTCTCCAAGGCCGCACGTTGATACCGGTCGGGCCGGCAGGCGCTCTATTGATCGTCGTTTTGACACTCGTCGTGCTGCGACCTTCGCGATCGCGCTGGGCCGTGAAGGACCACGGCCTGCCGTTGGGCTTGACGATCGCTGGCCTGACCGCCGGCCCTGCAGCCGTACTGGCCGTCGCCCCCGTTCTGATCGACACGGCGCCCGCACTGTTCGCCGCGGTCGCTTGCTTCCTGTGTACGGGCCTGCGCGAACTCGGCGCGCGTGCCCGTGCCGTTCTTCGCGAAAGGTCGACCGGCAATTTTCGACGCGTGCTCGTCAATCTGATCGTCGAGGAAAGCTCCGACGGCGTCGTCGTCGCCGACAGCACCGGCCGGATCGAGCTGTGCAACGAGCGCGCTGCCGTACTTCTGAACGCGACGCCGACCACGTTGATGACGCGGCCGGTCGGGCGCTTCTTGCCCACTTTCGACATGCTCCCCGCAACCGGCGAGAACGCCGATACGGTGCGTCAGACCGAACTGACCGCCGAGTGCCATGGCGGCGAGGCGCAACTCGACGTCAGCGTCCGCCGCATGACGGTGCCGGCCGCCGCGAGCAACGGGGAGCCCATCCGCGTTGACGTCTATACGCTTCGCGACGTGACGGCTCGGCGCCGCGCAGAGGAGGCGGAGCGCCGCGCGCAAGCCGAACGCTTGATGGCAGAGCGCGCGAAGTCGAACTTCATCGCGAACATGAGCCACGAGTTGCGGACACCGCTGAACGCGATCATCGGCTTTTCCGAGATGATGGCGAGCCAGCTGATGGGACCGCTGGGTCAGCCGCAGTACGTCGAATTCTCGCAGGTGGTTGCCAAGAGCGGGCATCACTTACTCTCGCTTGTGAACAATATTCTGGAAATCTCGCGCATCGACAGCGATGCCGGTACGCTCTTGGTCGAGGAAGTCGACTTCGACGAGTGCGCCGAGGCGTCGGCGGCGTTTGCGCGGTCGTCGCGCGATTACAAGTCTCAGACGATCGCGGTCGAAGTTGCCGACGGCGCCAAGCGGGTTCGCGCGGATCGCCGGGTCATCAAACAGACTCTGGCAAATCTCCTTTCGAACGCCGTGAAGTTTACCGGCGCGGAGGGCAAGATTTGCGTTCGGGCCTGGGTCGAGGGCGATTCATTCCTGTTCGAAGTCTCCGACAACGGTGTCGGCATCGACCCCGCAATGATGCCGCATCTCACCGATCTGTTCCGGCACGCGGACCAAGGCTTCACGCGCAAGCACGAAGGCATGGGCGCCGGCCTGCATCTCGTCAGACGCTATTTGGATCTGATGAACGGCACGCTTTCCTTCGACAGCACGCTCGGCAAAGGCACGCGCGTTTGCGTGAAGCTTCGCGGCGCAGCCGTTGCTGCACCGACCGTCGCCATGCCCGATAACGCAGCGGCTTGATCAGTACTTCACGCTGCAGCCATAGGGGTCGGTCGCCGTCTCGGCAACCTTGGCGCCGCTTGCGACAGATTTGACGGCTTCGCGCACGTAGTTGCGGGCCACAGCGATGGTCGAGGCATCTGTCGTGGGCTGATCGTCGATCGCACCCATGTAGCGCAGCGTTCCTGCCGGATCGATGACGAACATGTGCGGCGTGGTCTGCGCTTCGTAGGCGCGGCCGATCGCGCCCGCCGGATCGAGGAGAACTGCCGTGGGGCTCGCGCCGCGGGTCGCCGTCAACGCGTTGGCTTCCGCTCCTTTGACGTATCCCTGCTTGCCGGGTGCCGACGAGATGATCGACAACCACACGCCGCCCGCCGCTACAATTTCTTTCTGCAGCTTTTGCATGTTGCCGGCCCCGTAGTGCTTCTTCACATATGGGCAACCGTCGTTCGTCCATTCGAGGACGACGGTTTTGCCTTTGTAGGCGCTGAGCGAATGCGACTTGCCGTTCGAGTCGGTCACCGTAAACTGGGGCGCAGGCTTGCCAATGACCGGCGCGGCTGCGGCCAAAGTTGTGGCGATCAACGTCGCGCCGAGAGCTGCAAAGAAGCGGATCATTTCGTGGTCCCCAGTGTTTCGAGCATGAGAGATTCAGTCAGGATTTGCGGCAAGATCTTCGGCGCACCGCCACCCGGCGCAAAGTACAGGTAGAGCGGCACGCCTTCGCGGCCGTGCTCGCGTAGGAGCGCGCTGATCTCGGGATTTTGATTGGTCCAATCGCCGACCAGATAGGTGGTGCCGGTGGCCTTGAACGCCTCGACGACGGCCGGCGTCGAGAGTGCGACGCGTTCGTTGTAGAGGCAACTGACGCACCAGGCGGCGGTCAGGTTTACGAAGACCGGCTTGCCCTCGGCGCGCAGCGCGGCGAGGCGCGCGGTGGTGTAGGGCTCGGACAATGCGGCGCCGGCTTCGACCGATTGCGGTTCTGCGGCGCGCGTCTTGAACGGCAGCGCGATGAGCGCCGTGGCAGCCCCTAGGCTCAACAGGAAGATGATGCCTGAGAGGAAGATGCTGCGCGAAAGGGCGGCGCGCGCCTGCACGACACCGAACGACCAGGCTGCGAGCGCGAGCAGCACGAGGCCGATCATGATGCGGAAGAGGCCCTCAGCGTTCACTTGGTGCGAGAGCACCCAGACGAGCCAGGCGGCGGCGCCGTACATCGGGAAGGCGAGGAACTGCTTGAAGCGCTCCATCCACTCGCCGGGTTTCGGCAAAAGGCGCACGAGGGCCGGACTGAAGCTGAAGAGGACCCAAGGGAGCGCGAGGCCGAAGCCTAGGGCCAGGAAGATCGCGATCGTCACGACCGGGCTTTGCGTGAAGGCAAAGCCCATGGCGGCACCCATAAAGGGGGCCGTGCATGGTGCCGCGACCACGACGGCGAGAATGCCGGTGAAGAAGGCGCCGACAAGGCCGCCGCGACTTGCAAGCCCCTGCCCCGCTCCTTGCACGCCGCCGCCGACGTTGAAGACGCCGGAGAGGTTCAAGCCGACGAGCGTGATGATGTAGGCGAGTACGGCAACGGAGAGCGGCGATTGGAGTTGGAAGCCCCAGCCGGCGTCGGCACCGATGCTGCGGAACCACAAAAGCGCACCGCCGAGTGCGGCGAAGGTCGTCATCACCCCGGCGAGATACGCAACGCCGTCCGCCCAGGGATGATCGGTGTGGCCTGCTCGAACAAGTGCGAGCGCCTTCATCGAGAGAATTGGAAAGACGCAGGGCATCAGGTTCAAGATCAAGCCGCCGAGGACCGCGAACAGGATCGCTTGCAGCAAGCCTAAGTCGGCGGCAGCGGCCGACGCGGGTGCGGCTGCAGGCACGGGGCCGCGTTGAAGCGTGACGTCGAAGGCTTGCGACGGCGCTTGCCCGTCGGGTGCAAGAACGAGGACGCCCGATATCGCGGCGATGTCTTTGCGCTTCTCCGGGTCGCGAAGTTTGTACGCGGGCGGGACATTGATGACAAAACCGCCGTCTGCGGGTTGCGCGATCTGCAGCGCGGAGGCTTTGATCAGGCCCTTTTCATAGGGGAAGAACAGCGCACCCTTCCCGCTCACGGGCCGGTCTACCGCCGATCTGAAGAAAAGCGTCACGCCGTCGTCCATCGCTGCAAATCTTGCGGCGATGGGGCCGTTGGGCATCGGTTCGCTGGCGCGCGCTTGCGCAAACGCGTCACGATGCTCCTCAACAGGCGCAGGCGTATCGACGACGGAGAGCGTCAGGTCGAGCGTCGCGTTCTCCGGAATGCAGATGTCTTTGCAGATGAGCCACTTCGCCTGAGCGGTGACGGACACCGCTTCTCCGACCCTCAAGCCCGGCGGGACGGTGATTTCCGTGCGGAGAAGGACGCGCTCGCTGTAACCGTAGTTGGCAAGCTCACCGAAGGGGATGCGCTCTGGCCTGGGCCAGATGATGCCGCTCGCCGCGAAGTTCGACGGCAAGGTCCAATCGATCGCGGTGGGTTCCCCCGACTCGCCCGGGTTGCGCCAATAGGTGTGCCAGCCCGGCTGCATACGCTGGAGTAGGCCGAGTGAGATCTTACCGCCGCTTGCGGGAACGCCCGTCATCTCCGAGACGAGGCGCACTTCGATACGCGGCGTCACCGCCACGTCGGCGGCGCGCGCGATGGAACCGAAGGCGAGGACAAGAAGCGCCGTCGCTAGCAGCGTGAGACGTGATGTCAAAGCGGTCCTCGCAGGAACAGGATTTCGGGGTATATAGCGGACGAGGCGCTCGCCGCGCGAGGGGCTAATCCGCCGCTCTCGCGGGAGTGTGAACGAAACCCATCAGCAGGACCTGGAAACCATGCGCAATTCGAACCGGCAATGGCGGCTGAAGCGGCGGCCTGTGGGTGAAATTCAGCCCGGTGATTTGGAACTGAGCGAGACACCAAAGCCCGTTCCCGGCCCAGGGGAAATCCTGGTGCGCAACATTTACCTTTCGCTCGACCCGACGAACCGGATCTGGATGAGCGACATGGAGCAGTACATGCCGCCGGTCGCGATCGGCGACGTCATGCGCGGCGGCACGCTTGGCGTGGTCGAGCAGTCGAACGCCGACGGGTTCGCGCCCGGCGACATCGTCATGCCGGGGATGGGCGGCTGGCAGGATTACACGATCGCGTCCGGCAGTGGGCCGATGCCTGCTCGCAAGTTGCCGACGATTCCCGGGTTGCCGTTGTCGTCGTTCATGAGCGCGCTCGGCGCGACGGGCGCGACGGCCTATTTCGGGTTGCTCGACCTCGGACAGCCGAAGGTGGGCGAGACGGTCGTCGTGTCGGCGGCGGCCGGTGCGGTCGGGCAGATCGTGGGGCAAATCGCGAAGATCAAAGGCTGCCGTGTTGTGGGCATGGCGGGCTCGGACGAGAAGTGCGCGCATGTTGTGAAGGACTTCGGGTTCGACGCGTGCATCAACTACAAGCGCGGAAACTTGGTCGAGGCCCTGAAGCGCGCGTGCCCGAACGGCATCGACGTCGACTTCGAGAATGCGGGCGGCGAGATCTTGGATGCCGTGCTGGCCA
>CAZYGK010000161.1:0-1186 GCA_964647355.1 uncultured Flavobacteriaceae bacterium
CGCGGTGGGTCACGATCAAGGCGCAGCGCGTCAACGTCCGGCGTGGGCCGTCGCTGGAACAAGCCGTGCTGTGGACTTATGTGAAACCGGGGCTGCCGGTGGAAATCATTGCCGAGTACGACAGCTGGCGGCGCATCCGCGACGTCGAGGGCGGGACGGGCTGGGTCAAGTCCGTGATGCTGGACGGGCGCCGGCGTGTGATGTTCACGGGCGCGGTCAACACGGCGATCTTGAGCGAACCTAACGGCGAGGCGGACGCGGTGGCGCTCGCCGCACCGGGCCTGATCGCCGATCTCGTGGCTTGCGACGGCGAATGGTGCGAGGTTTCGGCGCGCGGCTACGAAGGGTTCGTGATGCGCGACAGGCTGTGGGGCGTCAGGCCGATCGACAACGGCCGTTGAGTGCGCGAGCGGCAGGATTAGAGTTCCAGCGCCTTCACGCTGGCCGCCATCGCCGCCATGCGGGGCTGCATGTCGGCGAGCAGATGCGCCTGCGTCGGGATGTAAAACAGGCCTAAGTCCATGCCTTTGAGGGCAACCTCGGCGCAACGTTCCGGCATGATGAGGTTCAACGCCGGCGGCGCCTTGGCGGGGTCGGGGACCGCGCGGGCGAGCAGCGGGGTGTAAACGGCGCCCGGCAGCAATACGTGAACGTCGAGGGGTGCGTTCGTGCTCCTCAGTTCGTCGCGCAACCATTCGAGCGTGATGAGCAGCGCATGCTTTGAGGCGGCGTAGAGGCCGAGGGCCGAGCCTCTCACCGCCGCGGGGACGCTGAGCGCGTTCTCGGAGGCCGTGAAGAGCATGCGGCCGGTCGCGTGCTTGTCCGCAAGCAGGTTCGCAAAGGCTTGAGCCAGGCGCAGGCCCGCGAACAGGTTCACGTTGAACAGCCGGTCGACGCGCTCGTCAATCGGCTCCTTCAGCAGGCGCTTGTTGTGGCCGATGCCGGCATTGGAGCAGACGAGGTCGAGGCGACCGGTCAGGGCATGCGCTTTGGCGATCAGATCTGCGGGTGCGCCGGGATGCGCGAGGTCGCAGGCGATCGTGTGCGTACCCGAGCCGAGTTCGGCGGCTGCGGTTTCAAGGGTTGGTTCATTCACGTCGGCAAGGATTATTGTTGCGCCGCGCGCCTTCAGGGCGGCGGCGATCGCCTTGCCGATGCCGGAGGCGCCACCGGTGATGAGGGCGGT
>CAZYGK010000161.1:1286-6628 GCA_964647355.1 uncultured Flavobacteriaceae bacterium
GGGCGGCGGCGATCGCCTTGCCGATGCCGGAGGCGCCACCGGTGATGAGGGCGGTGGTGCCGGTGTGGTTGATCATGTGCGTTTGAAAATGGCAAAACCCGGGAGCGCGGGCATCCTGCCCGCTCTTTGCCGCGGCCGCAACGCTGCGGCTTGCAGAACGGTACTGAGCGATTTCGATGCAGAAAGGGCGGGCAGGATGCCCGCGCTCCCGGGTTGGGCAACCCTTCGGTGCTCAAGCCCGGCCGGCAAGAGGGAGCGATGCTCATGACGCTTGAAGAGATGTATTTCGTTAGTCAGATTATCGCGGCGATCGCGATCGTGTCGTCGCTGTTGTTTGTGGCGCTCCAGCTCAGACAAGCCGACCGGACGCAACGCGCGGCAATGCATCAGAACCGGACGCAACGGGGCATGGATCTGGCTTTGCGGACGGCGGCGCCGGAGCTCGCGGAGGCGATCGGGCGGTTCATCCGACAGGACGAGAAGACGACGCCGGAGAATTTTCTTCAAGTTATGGGGGTCGTGCGGGCGATGATCCTCAACCTCGACGACGTCGCCTGGCAGCACAAGGCCGGGATGCTCGAAAAAGACACGCTCGACAACACTGTCGCGCCGTTGCGCCGCGTGTTCGCGCAGCGTGGGATTCGCGGGCTGTGGCCGATGGCGCGTGTGACGTACTCAGCGGAGACGGCGGCGCTCGTCGATAGGTTGGTCATCGCCGACGTGCCACTCGACGGCGCCGGCGATCCCATCGCGATTTGGCGGGCGATTGCCGCTCAAATTGAGCCATCTCCCGCTTGACGGGCTGCACGGGGCTCCCGGCAGCCGGTGCTATAGAGTGCGCCACCTACGATGATTCGATTGGAGCTTTCCATGAGGACGATCTTGATCTCGACTCTCGCCGTGGCTACGGCGGTGTTGCCGGTGCGCGCAGACGCCGATGGCGATATGTTGCGCAAGCTCGACGTGCTGGGCACGTGGGCGTTCGACTGTTCCGGTGCCGCGAGCACAGACAATGCGATCCTCACGTACCGGGCGGTCGAGGGCGAGCCGCCGACGGAGCACATCGTGATGGGCGAGCTCGATCGCGTGACGCCGATTACGAACGTCGTGTTGCTTCCCGACGGCAAGGTTCGGTGGGTGCAGGAGACCGAATCCGGAACGCTCACGATCGTGAATTTGCTCGAGAGCGGCCGCCTTAAGACCTGGAGTTCGAAGAGCGCCGCGGGAGAAGTGTTCATTGCCGACGGCAAGTTCGCGGCCGGCGACGATGCGCCGTGGTTCAACCGGTGCGACGCGGAGCGGTAGAGGCTGGCGATCAACGCATTCCGGACGCTGGATCGGCGAGCCGGTAGAACTCGACCTCAGCGTTCTAGATCCGCCGGGCGTGACGGTTCGGCGACACGGATTTTTGACGGCTCCAGGGACGCTATGTTTTTGAGGAACGGCGAAAGGCTCGACCGCCGCGTGCTGCTGTCGTTTTGCCGTTGTCCACTGTGAGCTTGCCGTTCGTGTAGACGGACTTGATGCCCAGCGGGGTCCTTTTCGGGTCTTCGAAGGTGCCGGTGTCGATGATCTTTTGCCGGTCGAAGAGGACGAGGTCGGCGGCCTTGCCCGGTGCGATCACACCACGGTCATGCATTCCGAATTTCTGGGCCGAGAAGCCGGTCATGCGGTGGATCGCTTCTTCCATCGCGAACAATTTTTCGTCGCGCGCGTAGTGGCCGACGACGCGGGCGAAGCTGCCGTAGAGGCGCGGGTGCGGTTTGCCGTCGAGGGTGGGGATGCCGTCGGAGCCGATCATCGTGCTCTTGTGGCGCATGACCGTGCGCACGTCATCCTCGTGCATCATGTGAATGATGATTGTGGCGCCGGGCGTGAGTTTGAGGATGTGCGTCGCGGCTTCTGCGGCGGTGCAGTCCATGTCCTTGGCGAGGTCGGCGATGGAGCGGCCTTCCCATTCACTGTGGCCTTGGGCGGAGGCGATGACGATGTTCTTGGGGTCGGTTTCGCGTCCAGGTCCGCCGAAGGCGCCGTCGCGGAAGACGGCGCCGAGCGAGGTTGAACCCGCGGTGTAGGGGTATTGGTCGGCGTGGACGCTTTGGCCTCTCCCTTGGGCGTCTTCAATCAGCTTGAGTGACTTCGTGACGAGGCCCCAGGCGCGTTCGCCCGAGGCTTTGTGGTGCGAGATTTGAACGGGCACGCCCGCGCGTTCGCCGATCTCGATCGCTTCGGCAACGGAGTCGAGGAGGCCTAAGCCTTCGTCGCGCATGTGGGTCGCGTAGAGTGCGCCGGTACCGCGCATAAGGCTCGCGAGTTCCACCAGTTCGTCGGTGCGTGCGTGGCGGCCGGGGTCGTAGATCAGGCCCGACGACATGCCGACGCAACCGGCTTCCAGGCCTTCAGTCACGATCGCTTTCATCGCGGCCATCTCGGCGCCGGTTGGTTCGCGCGTCTCCATGCCCATGGCGGCGTTGCGTGCGGTGCCATGGCCGATCAGCGTTGCGACGTTCACTGCCGGCGGGTTCTTCTCCAGCGTCTGGATGTAGCCGCGATAGCCCTCCCATTGCGGGAGCGGGCGCGGGTCGACGGTCGCTGCGAACCGCGAGGCCGGCTTCCATGGCGCAGGCCCGAAGCCGCAATTGCCGACGACGACCGTGGTGACGCCGCCCAACGTCTTGTACGCCATGTCGGGATGCAGCACGACTGCGAAGTCGTCGTGCGTGTGCACGTCGATAAAGCCCGGCGCGAGCGCCAGGGTAGAGCCATCGACGATTTCGCGCGCAGATTGTTTTGCGAGTCCGACCGCTGCGATCTTGTTTCCTTCGATCGCGACGTCGCCGCGGCGCGGTGGTGCACCGGTGCCGTCGAATATTTCAGTTTCGCGAATGATCAGGTCGTACATCGGCGGTTCTCACAACGACTCACGGCGATGTGAGCGTAGCACTCGCTTAAGATCGAGACAGATTGTTGTTGCGCGCGGGCGCTTGCGCGAATTTGCGAATTGATCGGCACGGGCGTTCTCGGTTATCTCATCGTTGGGGCCGGGGGGTAGTATGAGTAAGGGCGAGTTCGCGAGTACTTTGGCGCGCGTACACCCTTCAACTAGCCAAACATTCCCCTCTTGCAAGAAAAGCGATTGGTTTCTTCGCGCGCGGCGCGAAGACTACGCCGAGCTTTGGGCGCTGACGCAGACGGCGCGCGCTCTTCGACTCGTGCATCCGGATTGGATAGCCGAGAAGGCGGCGCAGGGCGGCAAGCGCTCGGGGCTTGGGTTCCTGCAGAAGCGGCGGTTGATGCAGCGCTATGTCGGCGAGGGCCGCACAGGGTTTTCGGCGCCGTTCATCACGCGGGCTTGGGCGCAGGAATTGAAGAGCGCGCTGATGGCCTCCGGCATTGCCGAGATGGGCTTTCCTGCCGCCGACTTGGTGGAGCTGCAGACGAAGCTCGGCATAGCGCCGGAACCGGCCGCGGACGACATGCCGATCGAGGCGCTGCCGGCGCCGGTGATCGTACCCGCCGACGGGCTCGCGCAGATGCTGCAGCAGACGCTTTACGGCAATGCGGGCGGGCGGTTCTTGAGCCGGCTCACGGCGGACTATTGCGGCTTGTACGACATCGTTGCGCGGGAGCGGAACGACAGCACGCGCGATCCGAACGGCGGGCATGCGATGCGCTCGCTGCTCGTGGTTCACGCGCAGGAGACGCCCAACGGGCTGCAGCATGTCGCGTGCGAGTTGGTTCCACATTTGGCGCCCGGCGCGGTGGCGCGCTCGTTCGTCGTGCGGTCGGGGTACGCGTTCCAGCTTGCGGGCGCATGCGTGCTGGTGCTGTTCGATACCACGTCGATGCCCGCGTTTCTGGCGACGGACGACGGCAAGGCGTTCAACGTCGCGGGCGTGCAGAGCGGGCCCGGGATGAAGACGATCTATCTGTCCGAGTTCTCGCAAGAGGAGCAGCTCGTCAAGGCTTCGCACCAGACGCCGTTCAGCGCCGGTGTCGCGGTCGCGCGGCGGCGCGAAGGGATCGTGCACGACGGGCGTGTCCGGGTGCAGCGCGACGATCTCAGGGCGCTTCGGCGGTTCCCGATCGGCGAAGGCGGCGCGGACCCGGTCGAGAACCAGCTCATTCATGCCGCGCGGCAGTTTCCGATGTTGCACACGACGATCGAAGCACAGCCGACGCTGCCGGTGGCGGCGGGGCTCAGGCGGTAGTTCCCTCAGTCCTCTGTCAGGCCCAACAGAGTCGCGAGTTCCAGAACGGCACAGTAGCAAAAGAGTATCACGAACAGAGCTATCGATGCTGTTTCTCCAGGCTTGGCGATAGGACCTGCGTCCAGCGTCTCCTGCAAGAATCCGGCGAAGTGGAGAAGTGCGAGCGCCGCCCCGGTGGTGATGCAACCCCAAATCCGTGCGGCGTGGGTCGAGAAGTCCATCGGGGGTGATTCAAGCCCCCATACGCCGAACACAAATATCGCCACGCAGGCAATGATTGCGAGGAGCTCCATCAGCTGAATCTAAGCTGATGCTTTGGTGGTTCAAGCCCCCAGCTTCGAAAGTGTTGCAGCCAGGTCGGCGAGCGACGTGAGTCTTGCGTGCGCGAGTTTGGCTTCGGCGCGTGTGGCGTGGATTTCTCCCCAAGGGCCACGGATCAGGAAGATCGCTTTCATGCCGGCGTTGCGCGGCGGGATAACGTCGTTGTCGACGCGGTCGCCGACATAAGCGATTTCGTGCGGGGCGCAGCCGGCTTCGGCGATGACCCGCGCGAAGAAGGCGGGGCTTGGTTTCTCGACACCCCAACGTGCACTGGAGGCGATGATGTCGGCGGGGACCTTCATTGCCTTGAGTGCAGCTTCGGCGGTTTCCGGCTGGTTGCCGGCGAGGCCAATGAGGTAGCCGAGGCGTTTGAGTTCGCGCAGGCAGGGCACCGCGTCCGGATAGAGGTCGGCGGCGGTGAAGGTGTCGGGCTTGCCCGCGGCGGCGCGGGCTGTGCGTGCTTCGGCTAGGTTGAAGCCGGGTGCGAGGATTTCAAAGACGCGGGTGTGGTGTTCGTCGCGGGCGATGACGGCGCGAAGTGTTGCATCGAATTTTTCGCTGGGGACGCGTAGGTGCTCGGCCCACGCGCGCCAGTTGCTCGTTTCGTCGATGAGCGTGTAGCCGACGTCGAAGAAGACGGCTTTGATCGACATGGCGCGGCGTCCCCTCATCCGTCTCGCGGCTTGCCGCGAGCCACCTTCTCCCGCTTTGAGCGGGAGAAGGGCTGTCGCTTGCTTTAGAGACCGTCGAAGAGGGCCGTCGAGAGGTAGCGTTCGGCGAAGGACGGGATGATCGCGACGACGGTTTTGC
>CAZYGK010000162.1:0-3878 GCA_964647355.1 uncultured Flavobacteriaceae bacterium
AAGTCGTTTCGTCGCTCAGCCGACCGTCTCTGAGGTGATAGATACGGTCGAAGCGGTCGAAAATTTTCTCGTCGTGCGTAACCGCGATGATCGCCGCTTTCTGGTCGACCGCCACCTTGCGCAGGAGATCCATCACAATCCCGGCACGTTTGGAGTCGAGCGCCGCCGTGGGTTCATCGGCCAGGATGATGCGAGGCCTATTTGCCAGCGCACGCGCGATCGCAACGCGTTGCGCCTCGCCGCCGGAGAGCTGAGATGGAAATGCCGCCTTGCGGTGATCTACCTCGAGATACTGAAGGAGTTCGAGCGCCCGCGCCTTCGCCCGAGCCCTGTCGAAGCCCGCCAAATGAAGCACGACGGCGACGTTGTCCGTCGCGTCCAGGAACGGCAGCAGATTGTGGAACTGAAAGATGAACCCGATCTTGTCGAGCCGCAGCCGTCTCAAGTCGCGTTGGAGCCAATGCCCGTCGTAAACCACGTCGCCTTCGAGTTGCATCCAGCCGCTCGTCGGTTCGACGATGCACCCGACCACGTTGAGCAACGTCGTCTTCCCCGAGCCCGACGGCCCCAGCAGCGCCACGACCTCCCCTGCATGCACCTCCAGCGAGACGCTGCGAAGCGCATCCACGCGTGTTTCGCCTTCGCCGAAGTGCTTCGAGATGTCCCGCAGCTTCACCGGCAGGTCGTCGCTCCTCGTGTCGGGGGGCGACATCGTCTATCCCCCGAGCGCCGTTGCCGGATCGACACGCAACGCGGCTCTGACGCCAAGGCCGCTCGAGGCGATACAAACCACAAACACGATGAGGCCGAGCACCAGCACATTGTCCGGCTCGAGCACGACGCGGCGGGGAAAATAATCCTTGATGTTGACGATCAGCGTGGCGCCGATCGCAAAGCCGATGAAGCCCAACGCAAGCGCTTGCTGCACGATCATGCCGACGATAATGCGGTCGGGAGCGCCGATAAGTTTCAACGTGGCGATTTGCTTTAGCTTCTCCATCGTCATCGTGTAGATGATCAATGCGATGATCACCGCCGAGACGACGAGGAGCAGTGACGTGAACAGACCGATTTGCCGGCGGGCGCGGTCAACCAGGGACAGCGAAAGTATCGCCTCTTGCTCTGCCTGCGTTATGGCGGCGAGATGCTTCCAACGCCGCACGGCTTCGGCCACGCCGTCGGATGTCGCCCCCGGCATCACGCGCGCGACCACCGCGTTGACGGTATCGCGACTTGCGCCCCCGGCGCCCCGCGCGAGTTGGATGCGAGCGGCCGACGGCGCCAAATCGAACTGCAGCTTCTGCGCGTCGAGCAGCGTGATATAGACCGCCGGGTCACCGCCGGAATTGACTTGGTTCTGCGTGAGGCCCACGACCGTGAACGTGTTGCGCCCCAGGCTCAGCCGGTCGCCAAGGTCGAGCCCGGCCGTGCGATCCGCCACCAATTCAAAGTGGCTGCGCGCAATGCCTCGTCCCGCGATCAACCATGGCGGCCCGCCTGGACGTCCCGGCTCGTAACCGATGACATAAAGCCGCAGTTTTCGCGCTTGGTACGCGGCCTCGACCGTTTGATAGGTGAGGCTGCCGGCGGCAAGCACGCCGGAAATACGCGCGACCGCCTCCCGCGTGTCGCCGGGAACGCGCGACGCCTCAGCAAACGGTCCGCGCGTGCCCGATTCGACCACCCAAAGGTCGATTGCAGGCGCGCGCGCAATCGTCAACGCATCGACCACCAGACCGCGATAGATACCGATCATCGCCAACACGACGCCGAGCAGCAGTCCGAGGCCGACGCACGTCAGCAGGAATCGGAACCAACTGTGGCGAACGTCGCGATAGGCAAGGTTCATGGCGCGTCCCGTACAATGCGCGCGGACCGGCCCGAGGCGAAGCCAGCGCCGGTCTCGATGGCGATCAACGCTCCGTCCGGCACGCCGTCCACGACCTCGAGCCGCGCGTCTTCGGTCCTATGGCGGAACGTCACCAGCCTGCGCTCGAACCGGCCGTCCTCGACCGTCCAGACATAGCCCTTGGTTCCGTCGAAGCCTTGAACTGCCGCCTCCGGCACCAGCAGCGCAGTGTCCAACGTCGTGATGGTGATCAAAATCTCGGCCTGCTCGCCGAGTTGCAAATTATCCGGACACTTTTTGCATTTCACGTATACCCGCCGTTCCTCGCTGATCCGGTCGCTCTCGAGTCCAATGCGCACGACGCTGGCTTGATACGTCAGGTCCGGACGAGACCGCAGACGAACCTCCGCCGCCTGGCCTTCCGCAATCCACCCGGCGCGCGCTTCGTCGACATAAGCAAGAGCCCACACCGAATCCGGATCGGTCAGCGTGAAGATGGGATCGCCGGCCCGGATCACCGAACCGAGTTCCTTCAGCCGTTCGACCACGATCGCATCGAAAGGCGCATAAAGCGTGTGGTGGTCGAGGATCGCCTTTTCGAATTGAAGCTGCGCCTGCGCGTTCGCCATATGGGCGCGGGCCACTTCGACCTCTCTTGCCGCCACCGTGAGGTCGGCCCTCGAAACGTCTTCGTCGCGTTGCGCTTCCTCGACCGTCTGGGGCGACACGAACCCACGACTGGCAAGTCGCTTCTTGCGCTGGTTGACCGCTTGCCTCTGCGCCAACACCGCGCGGGCCCTTTCGACGTTTGCTTCGGCCTTCTTGATCGCTACTTCGCCGTTGAACACGTCGGCCTTCGCTTTCGCGACCTTGGCGTCCTGTTCAGCGGCGTGCAAGCGCGCCAGCACGTCGTCCTTCTTGACGCGATCTCCATGATCGGCCTTGAGCTCGATGATCGCCGCGCCGACTTCGAAACTAACTTTGGACAGCACGCGCGCTTCGACGGTTCCAAGGCCGAAAACACGCACCTGAACACCGCGTTCGGGCGACGCGACGCGAACCGCGAGCGGCAGTTGACCGGACGCGAAGAAAACGAGCGTACCAATCGCAAGCGCCGTAGCCCCCGCCAGCGCCCATTTCGCAGCAGGCTTGCCCGCCAAGCCGCTGAGCCGCGACCACACTCCAGCCGCCTTGTGCAGCCAGGCACGATGTGGTTCATCGGGCGGGTTCGAGCGGTTATCCATTGTTGCGCGTCTTGAATGTCATATTGAATCCTCATGCTCTCGGGTTGGGCAGGTCAACATAAGCTGCCGGCGTCACCGTCCGGCGCCAGCCCGTAAGACCGTCTTGATCCGGCCTGTCGTTTGCGCCGCCGGAGACCGGCGCCGTCGAAGGTTCAGGATCGCATCCGTGTTCGCGCGAATGGCCCCCTCCACGATCGCCATTTCGTTCGCCCCAATGCGCGTCCAGCCCATTATGCGGAACGCGGCCGCGCGCGCCATTCGGAAAACGAGAACTTGCCCGACGATGGCGACCGCCCGTGCGCGCGTTTCCTGTTCCGTGGGATCAAGTTCGATGGCGATTCCGACGAGGCGAACCAGCAGCGTAAGCATGCGCCCCATGCCGCTCGAGAACAGGATTTCGAATTCGGCGCCGGGATGCATTTGCTCCCGCAAGATAATGCGCGCCCAGTCGTCCGACGCTTCGATCAGCAAGGCGCGCGCGATGTTCGAAAGCACGAGGTGGATCATTTCGCGCGCGTCGGCGGGGGCGATTTCGCCGGACGCCAAGCGCGCCTCGATGGCGACCGCGGCGGGCCCGACGACCGCGCTCATGCCTTCGGCGATGTGTTGAACGACGCCGCGGTATAGATCGCCCTTGCCGCCGAAATAGTAGGTAATGGCCTGAAGGTTCGCGCCGCTCTCGGCGGCAATCATGCGCGTGGTCGCGGCCGCATAGCCTTCCCGCGCGAACACCTTCATCGCCGCGCGAAGAAGCCTTTCGCGCGTATCGTCGCGCGCCGATGCGG
>CAZYGK010000162.1:3978-6575 GCA_964647355.1 uncultured Flavobacteriaceae bacterium
GCTACATGCTCGACAGCCCCGCGCAGCGCTATTATCGCGACTGCAAGGTGGTCGAGTGGGGCGAGGGTGTGAACGAATTGCAACGCGAAATGATCTTCGAAGCGGCGGTCGCGGGCTATCGGCCCCGATTGGGACGTCCTCAACATCATGTCCAAGGGCAACGTGGTGATCGCCGAACGGCTCGACCGCACGGTCGCGATGGGCAAGAACGTGGACTTGCCGTGCTGCGGCGTGTTCGAGATGGAGAACGGCAAGATCAAGGTCTGGCGCGACTATTTCGATATGGGCATGAAGGCGTTGCAGTAGGGTGCGACGGCAGTCTCGCATGAACTTGAAGTTCCGGTCGCGCGTGTAGTTAGGCAACAGGTCCCCGCCCGCACCAGATCGGTGTGGCGGCGCATGAGGTCGATCATTTTTTCGACTGTTTGATTCAGGTCAATGCTCGCCGTTCGTGAGATGACAAATTGTCAGTTTTCGAATCGTCAAGTTGGCGACGAATGTCCGTCAACCCAACTGGCGCGCGCGCGAATATCCGCTGAAGGAGAGCCATCGACATGACAAACGCAGGTTTCCTCGCGAATTACTCGATCCAGAAATGGCTTGAGACCTGCCCACAAGGCTACCTGGAGGCTACCGTCTACGGACACAAACCGGGTGCAAGTGAAGCAGAACAAATATTTCAGAATGAAATTCTGAGGGAGCAGCAGATTCGCACGACGGTTCAGCTTGTCGCTGGTGAACAGTGCGCTCTCGCCGCTTCTTCCGGATTGGTCAACGCCGCGCCTGATCGGGCCAGCAAGATCTTCCTGGCGACCCAAACGCTCGACGAAGCGCGCCACGTAGAAATTTTTGTCCAGCGTCTCTACGACCTTGGGGTCAAACCCGAAGACCTCGAAGGGACGATCAAGACTTATGCGAACCCGAACCTGGTGAAGTTCGCCGAGGTGCTGCTCGAAAAGGTCGATAAGAAGGACTTTGTCGCGGGTGTCGTCGGTCAGAACATCGTCCTTGAGGGGATGGCGTTTTCGGTTTTCGAAATGCTTCATGCCAGCACCGTCGACGCCAATCCCAAGTTTGCGCAGACGCTGTCGGGAACCATCGCCGACGAGCGTCGCCACGTAGGTTTCGGTGAAAACAGAATCGGCGAGTTGATAAAGCGCCATCCGGCAAAAAAGCCGGAGATCCAGAAAATGCAACAAGAGATGGCCAAGCATATGCTTGCGACCTTCCACGATATGTTTGCAGCCAGCGCACGCGCCAACGACGCTGCGCATGAGCTGCGCGCTCCGGATGGGGGGCGACCGAAGGCGATGTATCAGGGGTTGAATCTGGCTGAGGCGTCGACCGAACAGATGGAGGGCGTGTTGGCCAACACCGTGCTCGGGGAATTCAAGACGCGGCTTGCCCGGATCGGACTCGACTATCGACCGCCCGTCCACTGAGTGCGATCATGAGGGATATCAAGGATCCCCATGACCTCGACGTGCGGGATTTTCGCAGCACGGTTCACTCGTTCGAGTTTTGGTTCGAGACCGTGGAGGGCTACCTCCACGGTCGGCCTTATGGCGTCACGCCGCATAGTGCGGAGGCAGACCTTAGCGATCGTCAGCGTGACGCCCTGATTACGACGCTTTGCAACTATTGCGTCGGGGAAACTGCTGCGCTGGAGGCATCCAGTGGCATGATCGCATTTGCGCCCGACTTGAATGCAAAGATCTTTCTGTCAACGCAAGTCGTGGACGAAGGGCGTCATCTCGAGGTGCTGATGCACCGCATGGCGATGTTGGGCGTCACCGATCAAGAGGGAGAAATCAAGGGTCGCGCAAATAAGAGCTTAGTGCAATTCAAGGAGCGATTGCTGGAGTTTGTTGATCTGCGCGACTGGGAGGCCGCCGTCTTCGCACAGAACATCATTCTCGAATGCCTGGAATTCACGGTTTTCCAACATCACGCTACCGTGGCGGATGCGATCACGTCGCAGATGCTTCGTGGCATCGTTTCCGATGAGAGGCGTCACATGGGCTTCGGTGAGAACGATCTGGGCCGGCGGCTGCGGGCCGCACCGCACGCGCATGATCGCCTCGCCAGGATCAAGCGCGAACTCGATATGCTTGTGATGAGCGCATTTGCAGAGTCGATGAGACAGATCGAAATTGATCCGGATTACCAGCCGGACTTGGCGGGCCATTATCTCGCGGCCGTGGCGCGGTTGGGATTTCGGACATGAAAGACCCACTCGAAAGTGCGGTCGCGTCCGGGGAGGCGCGCTTTAGGCAAAGCTTTGTGCTCGAAGAAACAGACTTCATCGAAGTGCCCAAGCGCTTTCGGCGGTTTTACCGCCGGTGGCGTGGCGTGGGCGACGTCCTTGCCCCCAACGAGGTCCTGTGCCCGGTGTGTAAGGTTGTCATCCGCTCGACCAAGGAATTGCGCGTGGGAGACCGCGTTTACTGTATGCCCTGCATGTCGCGGCTTGAGGTCGTAGAAGAGGGCGGTAAGCTCGTCGGTAGAGTCATCTACGGCGATGCGGATGTTGAACACTAGGTCCGCGCCAGTGGCGCGGATGATTTGATTTACCGCATGGCCGCGGCAGCAGGCCC
>CAZYGK010000163.1:0-6560 GCA_964647355.1 uncultured Flavobacteriaceae bacterium
CCGCTCAATATCAGCGCCCAGCGCCGAATCCCGACCCCTATCATCAGAACGACGAGCGTCCAGCACGCGAAAGCCAACAAAACCCACAGGGGAACAGTCATGATTTGTCCTCAAACTTGGCCCCACACCTAGGATTTGCTGGGCAGGGGCGAAATACCCGCAACGCCGGACCTCTTGACCGAAACACCGCCAGCCTGTGAGTTCCCGGCAATGGACGCACTTTCCGACATGCTCCGCGTCGTGGGCCTGACCGGCGGCATCTTCCTCGATGCCAAGTTCACCGCGCCGTGGTGCATCCTCGGCCAGGTGAGCCCCGACATGTGCGCCCCGTTTATGGCGCCGCCATCGAACCTCGTCTGCTTCCACTTCATCGTCGAGGGCCGGTGCTTCATCGCGGTAGAGGGCGGCGAGCCCGTCGCCGCTCAGGAAGGTGACGTCGTCGTCCTATCGCGCAACGAGTTGCACAGGATCGGCAGCGACGTGCGCCTCCCTCCAACGTCGGCAGGGGACCTCATCCTCGCGCCGGAAGGGGCGGGCGTGCCGCGCATCGATCACGGCGGCGGTGGCGATCGCTGCACCATGGTCTGCGGCTTCTTAGGCGGCGATGCGCAGCTAGAGCCGCTGCTGAAGACGCTCCCCTCGGTGCTCACATTGAAAGTTCGCGACACCGCGGGCGGAGAATGGATCGCGCAATCGTTTCGCTACGGCGCGCAGCAACTCGCGAACGGCGACCCGGGCGCGGCGACGATCATGTCCAAAATGTCGGAACTCCTGTTCGTCGAAGCCGTTCGACGCTACCTCGCGTCGATGCCGCAAGCGCACACCGGCTTTCTGGCAGGTCTGCGTGACCCCGCCATCGGCAAAGCACTCGCGCTGATGCACACGCAGGTGGCACGGGACTGGACCGCCGAAGATTTGGCCGATGCCGTGAACCTGTCCCGCTCGGCTTTCGCGGATCGCTTCACCACGCTGATGGGGCAACCGCCAATGCGCTATTTGACCGGCTGGCGCATGCAGGTCGCCATGCGCAAGCTCGGCGACGGCAAGCAAACGATCGCGCAAATCGCATTCGACATCGGCTATGAATCCGAGGCGGCCTTCACGCGGGCGTTCAAGCGCGAGGTGGGGATGCCACCCGCGGCGTGGCGTAAAGACCGGCTAAAGCTGCCCGAGCCGACATAAGCGCCCGAAACAAGGCGCAATTCCCCCTTCTGCAGCAGCACGGACTCGCGTATTCTCCCTTGAGTTGCGCGTAGAGGGAATGCGGTCGTGAGCAAGGTCTGGGTCTTGGTCGCGGCCGCCGCGATAGCGGCGGCGCCGGGGGCAGTTGCGGCAGGTACGTGCACGGGCGAAGCCTGCGCGGCTATAGCGACGGTCACGTGCACGATCACGAACAAGGGCGACAAGTCCGTCCAACTGACGACGGTCGCCGACCAGGCCTCGCTGATGATGACGGTGCTCGCGCCCGGCGAGACGGTCAAACAAGACAAAACGCTCTGCGAGAAATTCAACCGTGGCGAAGCGCATTACGATGCACGATTCGCCACCCTGCGCACGATGCCCGACGCGCCCGACTTCACGATGAAGACCGCTGCGGCCGCCAAGCCCGTTGCGCCGAAGCCGAAGCCCGCGCCGACCGTGGCGCCCGCCGAGGCCTCGGTAGTGGAGGCACCGCTTGCCGTCGCTGTTGCGTCGCCGCGCCCGAAACCCGCGTTGCCCCCCGCCTATCCACCGACGCCGCGTGCGAAGCCGGTCACGGAAGAACCCGCAGCAGCAGCAGTCGCGACGGCAGCGCCGGCAATTGCGCCAGCATCGACTTCCGCACCCGGGGCAGCGCCCGGAGAGTGCGGCCAAGCCTGTGCGACGATCCTGTTCAAGGTCGTCGACAATTGCCTCTGGGTTGTGAATCTTCACCCGCGCACTGTTGCGTTTGAAGCGGAAGCGTCGGGTCAGCGCATGTCGCTCACGCTTGAGGCCGCCGACGGCGACAAGGCCGACGCACGGACGATCGCCTTGGCCAAAGGGCAAGGGCCAAAGGACGAAGCGGCGTTCCACATGCGTTTGCACGATCCGTTTCAATCGGCGGGTTCGGGTATTCCGATCTACCGCGCGCGTCTCGGGAATGCCGCCGCCTGCGTCAAGGAACGCAGCAGCGTCACGCGGTTTTCTGCCCGCTTCGTAAACTGACCGCTACGGCGCGAGATAGAGTGCTGCGTTTCCGTAGTCGAGAATGATACGCCGGCCACCCATGACGTCGTCGCCGATGAAGAGCGTCGGCGTATCGTCCAGGCCGATCTGTTCGAACACGCGCATGTGCGCGACAACGACGCGCTGATCGAGCCAATTCGCAGGTCCCAGCCGAAGGCGCCGGAAGTTGATCGACTCTGCGATGCCGCGGTTCATGGCCGCGTCCAGCACCTTGCTCTCGATGTTGCGCGCGATCACCTTCGGATGGCGCATCGTCTGCCTGGCCAAAGCGGCGTTGGCGACGGTCTGCACCGCACCTGAATCATACACGAACGAAGTTGGGATATTGTCGGCCCGCCCCGGCACGACGATGAAGCCGGCACTGTTCACCGTCCCGTCGATCCGCCGGAATCCCGCAGGATGGACGACGCTCTTGTCGGGGTAGAGCGTGATCGTTCGCTTTGGAAAGTCGAGATCGACCGTAAAGTTCCAAAGGAAGTCCGCCCCCAAGATCCCCATCGCCCCCAGCGACTCCGGCAAGTCGACGACGATCGCGCTCACACGCTCGACGATAACGCCTGCAGTCGCGATTTCGTCGACAACGTGAAAGTGGGACTGCACGCTGCCCGCCGCCGTGACGACCGCGAACGAGGGTCCGCTCGTTGCGGGAATCTTGAGCCGGTCGCGCAGCGCCGGTGTCAAAATGGTGTGACTTGTCGCGCTGTCGACGAGGAAGGGGAATGGTCCGTACCCGTTGATCGCGACCATCACGCCGGGCCTGCCGTTCGCCAGGCGCACCAACGGCTGCGATCCATAGGGCTTTGGCGCGGCAATCGCCGTGTTCACAAGCGCCGCCGCTGCCATCGCGACGGCCGCAATAACTCTGACGAAGCGTGGCAAGCCAATTCCTCCTCGGCGGAGTGTAGTCGAAGCGAGGCTAACACGGCCCAGGCTGACGCTCACGTCTGCGTGAAAGGCGCCGGTGGAATCAGGGCGAATTGCAACGCCGCGTGATGTTTACGACCCGCGCCTCGACAAAGGCGTCTCGCGCAAGCGACAGCGTCGACCCGAGGCTTGCATCGTGCCGCGCGTCGGCCAGGGCCAGGCTCAGGTCCATGACGGTCGACAGCGACCTTCGAGATCGAAGGTGCGGTTGCGCTTGCGCAAGGCGCCGCTCCAACAGCCGGTAAGCGCGGTCGATTTTGCGGAGGTCGCCGTAGTCCTCTCCAAGCTCGCGCGTCTCGCGGTCGCACGCAAAGGACGTGGCAGTCGGATACGGCATTGCTCTTGGTTCGCTCTCGGGTCGCGTGGCGG
The DNA here is from genome assembly GCA_964647355.1 of uncultured Flavobacteriaceae bacterium. Taxonomy (GTDB): domain Bacteria; phylum Pseudomonadota; class Alphaproteobacteria; order Micropepsales; family Micropepsaceae; genus SZUA-430. Next base: position 3,502 of record CAZYGK010000163.1, read on the forward strand.
GGGAGGGCGTGGATGGCGGCATCAGGTGATCGCCTCGCTGTGACGATTGGTAATATAAGAATAAATCATCTAAAAGTCAATAGGGATCGTCTTTTGACAATTGTGGAAGAATAAGTGTGACTATTTGACCGGTTGATTCGTTCGGCGCTTTCGGCGATATTCGGCGCCAATCCACCCTAAAGGGGGAAATCCGCCCGGGCGCGAAAGCGACCCGGGCTTTTTTGCGTCGAAAGCTCGATATGACCGACGAAACCGCGCAATTGCGCCAGACTCTTTCGCGCCAATACATCGCCGTCCTGTCCGCCGATTTCGAGAGCTTTGGCGAAGAAGCGGTGAAACGCCTGCGCGAGAAAGATCCTTCCGCCTACCTCCGCGCGATCGCCGCCGCGACCGCCGACGTTCCGTTTGCCGAAACAACATGGAGTGAGTTCACCGATGCTGACCTCCTTGCCGCCCTTGCCGCCGTCGAAAAAGCTCTCCGCATTGCGGAAGGCGCTGATCGCGGAGTTGGAGCGGCGCCGGAGCGCGAACAAGCTCGCGCACTACCGACCGTACCCGAAGCAGAAGCTGTTTCATGACAGCAGCCTGACGTGCTCCGAGCGATTGCTGCGCGCCGGCAACCAGCAGGGCAAGACCCACGCGGGCGCCATGGAATTCGCCATGCACCTGACCGGCCGCTATCCGGATTGGTGGCAGGGGCGCCGCTTCGCGCATGCGGTTGACGCCTGGGCCGCATGCGACACCGGCGAAACCACGCGCGACAACCCGCAACGCGCGCTCCTGGGTCCCATTGGCCATTGGGGCACCGGCGCGATCCCTGCCGATTCTCTTGGCGAAGTGAAACGCGGCCGCGGCGTTGCCGACCTCGTCGACACCGTGCTCGTGCGCCACGCATCGGGCGCGCTCTCGCGCCTGGGCTTCAAACGCTACGATCAAGGCCGCGAGTCCTGGCAGGGCACGGCAAAACACGTGATCTGGTGCGACGAGGAACCGCCCGCCGACGTCTACGGCGAAGCGCTCGCCCGCCTCGTAGCCACCCGCGGCATCATCTACACGACGTTCACGCCCCTAAAGGGCATGAGCGAGATCGTCGAGCGCCTGATGCGCGGCGGCGACGGCATCGCCGACATCAACATGTCGATCGAAGACGCCGAGCACATCGCGCCCGAAGAACGCGCCCGCATCATCGAAACCTTCCCGGAGCATGAGCGCGACGCCCGCGCCCGCGGCATCCCGATCTTAGGCTCCGGCCGCGTCTTCCCGATCGCCGAAAGCGACATCCGCGTGGACCCATTCGAAATCCCGTCTCATTGGGCGCTCATCGCCGGAATGGATTTCGGCTGGGATCACCCGTTCGCCGCCGTCAGGCTGGCTTGGGATCGCGACGCCGATTGCGTGTATGTCACGAACGCCTATCGTGTCCGCGAACAAACGCCCATCGTTCACGCCGCGGCACTCAGACCCTGGGGCCGGCAGCTGAAATGGGCCTGGCCGCACGACGGCCTGCAGCATGACAAAGGCTCGGGCGAGACCTTGGCCGCGCAGTACCGCGCACAAGGCCTGAACATGGCCCGCACCCACGCCACCCACAGCGACGGCGGCTACGGCCTCGAAGCCGGCGTCATGGCGATGCTCGACCGCATGAAGACGGGACGCCTCAAAGTGTTCTCCCACCTGGGCGAGTGGTTCGAAGAATTCCGCCTCTACCACCGCAAGGACGGCCTCATCGCCAAAGAGCGCGACGACCTGCTCTCCGCCACCCGCATCGCCATCATGATGCTGCGCGTCGCCGCCAGCCCCGCCGACATGCGCGCCGCCCCCACAACCGCCGACGGCGACTACGACCCACTCAGCGGCGTCCCGACCAACAGCCACTGGCACGGCACTTACGACCCGCTGCGCTAACTCACAATCGAAGGAAATATCGCATGACGATCTCATCCTGGCACTCAAGCCTGTTCGCTCCACGCAACCGCCTTCGGTCGCTGAGCTTGCGCGCGCCCGACGATCCCATGGCCTATGAGGATGAAGGTTCGCGTATTGCCCGCTCGCCTAAGCTAGACGAGAGCATTGCCGAATACCTCGTTGCGATGCGCGACGGGGATTTGTCGGAGCGCACGCGCGCCATGAACGCCGTCATAGACGTTAACCGGGCCGATCACGCGTCGTCAGGCATACCCGCCTACGCTCATCTCCCTTTGCCGGACGACTTTGTCACGCAGATTGTAAAGCCCTTTCTCGAACTGCCAACCGAGCGTACGGCCGCAGCGTTGCAGAGCTTGGTCGATGATGCGGCCCCGGACAGGCGGGCGATCGTCCGCAGCCAGTTGACCGAAGGTCAGCGTCTCCAGTCGCCACCGGTCAGAAGCGCAACGACGGAAGCGGACGACGATACCCCGTTTGATGGCGCAGTGGGGGCGCGCCCGACCAAAGAAACCAGACTCACAAATCTAGGTTTCAACGATTCCCCAGATAACGACTGGGTCCAAGTCGCCTCCGCCGCCGGCGGTCCAGGCAACCAGCCGCCAGTTCAAGAGAAACGAATTGTGAAGCCATATCGACGGTATGCGTCCCCCGGCGGTGTGGGTCCAGTCGATAGGGAGTTGCAAGAGGCCGAGGCAATCGCGCGCGACGCCGACGTCACTATTCGTAAGCTCACGAGCAGAGTTGTGGGAAACCCGGAGATCGAGCAGAGCCCGCATCAATTCCTTCGCGAATTCGCTCGTGCCGTGCGGCGCTACTACGCTGAGGACGGCGACCGGGCCGTCGCCGCTGTGGCGCCTCGACTGAAAGAACAATCGATAGATGCCGATCACTATGCGGCTTACTCACCGTACGATGACAGGATTTACTTCACGCGCCTCAATCGAAAGGTGAGCGACGAAGAGAAGATCATAACCGTCATTCACGAAGTTCTACACGCGACGACGACGATGAAAGGAATCGCAGCCAAAGCCGGGTATGACAAAGCCTCAAAAAGCAGTATCATCCGGGCACAGCATGAGGCCTACGTGGACAATGTTGCAAAGACGATCGCGAAGAAATTGGGGCTCATTCCC
>CAZYGK010000164.1:0-6470 GCA_964647355.1 uncultured Flavobacteriaceae bacterium
CCGGCCGCGTTGCCTGCAGAACGGCCTTGGATACCGATGTCGTTCGGCTGGCCGCTTAAGGCGAAACAGTACGTGTGCGACGGCACGGGGCTCGGCGACGCCATCAAGGCGCCGAGCAAGATCGCGGCGATGGCCACGATGATGACGATCGCCGAGAAAGGCGCATCAAACGCAACGCCTGCCGCGCCGACCGCGCCCGCCGCTTCGACGACGGTGGCGGAGCCTTCGATTCTGGACGACAAGCTGTGCAAGGACGTTCGGTCGATCTTGGGCCAGGGGCAGCAGGAGAGGCCGGCGTTCAACTCGTTCTACGCGAGCGAGGCGGAGCGGCAGAAATATGCTGGACTGGGATCGACGCCGATCGACGGCTTCGGCGAGTGCAAGATTCAGCGCTCGGCATTCGTGGCGGGGCAGCCTGGAAAGTACTTCGGCATGTACTACTGCACGAAGACGGGCTTGAGCGAGGCGCAAGCAAGAAAGTTCGCTGCGGAGGTCTCCAAGCGCGTGGGTACGTGCTTGCAGGTTGGCACCCTTGTCGAGGGCAATGAGCTCGGCGCCGTGATCAAGAGCTACGACCACAGCCTTACAATGGCGGGGTTTCCGCGCGTGCGCGTGGTGCACGAGAAGGACCACCGCGTGGTGATCAACCTGGATACGCCGGGACGATGACGCGCTACGGCGTCACCTTCTCCAGCACCCACTTGCGTACCGCCTCGTCGCTCCAGCTGCCGTCGTAGGCGTAGGCGATGTCGGCTTCAAATCGTAAACCCCCGTGGGTCCCCGGGCGGATTCTGCCGGTCCGGGGGCGTTACGCAAGCCCGTGCGCGCTACGAGCCTTTCGGGCCTGCGATCGTGAGCACGCGAGCGGGCTTGTTCGTGGTCGAGGCGGGCCTGGCGGGGGCGGTCGAGACGGTGACTTCGTTGCCGCCCGATTGATCAGCGCCGGTGTCGCCGGTTCCTTCGGCGAGTTCCTTTTCCAGTTTCGCGGCGCGGCGGATCGAGCCGGTGCACTGTCTCATATAGGTCGACTTCGACATGCCGACGGGGATCGTGCCGCCGGCCTTTTCGGTGTTGTAGCGCTCAGTGCAGACCTTCAGGGGGTCTTGGACGGTGGCGTGGGCTGCGGCGGCGGTGAGAACGAGAGCAAGAGCCGAAGACAACAACAGACGCATACGCAGACTCCGTACGGGGGGACTCGTCGGGGGATTAGGGGGCGCAGATGACCTCTGCAGGCACTTCAAATCAAGGCCGAAATTCACGATAACCTTACGTGGGGGACCGACCCTTGAGGCAACCTGCGAGGATCGGCAGTGATCCCGTGAGAAAGCCCTCGGCCCGTTTTGGACCGAGGGGGTTTCAGGTTCGTGACAGTTTAGACGACTTCTTCCGACTTTTTGCGGCCGCCGAGCGCAACGACGAGCGCGAGCAGCAGCACGACGCCGACCAGCGCGATCAGCCATACCGGGAAGCCGCCGATCTGGGCCTGCATGAATGCGGACGGGTCGGAGAACATCGACTTCGGCGCGGTGCCGTCGGCGGCGGGGATCGCGTCGGTCGTCGGGGCGGCCGTGTCGGGCGCGGTGTCGGTGGGTGTCGGCGCGCCGTCGCTTGGGGTGGCCGGGGGCGGTGCGGAGGCGTCGGCCGTCGTGATAGGCGCGGGTTCGCTCTTGGCGTCCTTTGCATCCGTTGCGTCGGCCGTTTCGGTCTTCGCGGGCTTTGCCGGCTTATCCGGCTTCGAGACGGGCGAGGCCGGTTCGGCGATGTCGACCGGATCGGGATCGGCGACGGGCGCGCTCTCCCTGACGGCACGCCTCTTCGGCGTGGGCGTCGCATCGGCGACGACGACATCGTCGTCCGGCACGATCGGGCTGCGTACGACGCGGCCTTCGACGGAAGGTGCCGGCGCCTGAACGGCAACGGGTTGGGCCGGCGTACTGGTGTCGACGGCCTTCGTGGACTCACAGGCCGCCAAGCCTGCGGCCGCAACCATCAGCAATACAAACCGCGCTGTCATGGCTCTCTACACTCCGAGATAAACTGTTGCGTGGCCCCCTCGCGCTTAGAATGTACCCGGACCGGTGCGCGCACTCCACGCACGAAGGCCTGTAGGGTGCCGCCGCCACAACCGTTCAGAAAGATTAAATCGCCCCGCTTTTTCGCGGGTTGCAGCGAATCGAGTGCAGGCTGGCGGCGTAACCAGGTTTTCGATTTTGCGATCCGTGATGCAGCCGCGCCGCACGAGTCGCACGACCGCCTCCCACCGCAAGTGCGATGGAAGGCGGATGGCATTGCCACTATAGGCCTAAGTCGATGCGCCAGCGACGTTTCTCGCAAGGCTACCAGAATATCTTGACGCCCGCGGTGCCGTCCCAGCCGCTGACATCGTTGTTCAGGCCTTCGATGACGCCGCCGTTGACGATCAAAGCGGTTTGCTGACCGATCATGATCGTGGCGCCGGCCTTGGCACCGAACAATGCTGCGTTCGTGTCGGTCGTGAACGAAGCCGAGCCGTTCGTGATCGTGTTCTCGTCGCCGTCGGAGACCGAGAGCGCGAGGAACGGCAGCACCACGCCGCCGTGCATCGAGCCGTCGATGCGAACTGTGCCCTTCATGAACAGGTTCGTCACGTCGGCGGCCGTGCCGGGGAGCAGACAGTCGTCGTCACAATCGAGGCCATCGTAATTCAGCTCCGCGATCGCGCCCACGCGCCAGCCTGTGCCCATCGGCCAGAGGCCGCCCACTTGGAACGAACCGACGAAGCCGTTCAGCGAGGCGTCCGCCGTCGTCGCGCTGGGGCCGGTGTAGTCCCAGTTCGACTGGCCGTAGCCGGCCGCGATGTTGGCGAAGAACGGACCGTGATACATCGAAGCGTGCAGCTGGATCATGCCGCCGTTTCCTTCAAGCAAGCCGAGGCCTGCCGCCGTCGTTACGTCGCTCGACGTGTCGCCGTAACCGCCGGAGACGCCGAAGCGCCAGCTGCCGCCCGTGCGCAGATCGATGCCGCCCGAACCGCAGGTGTAGTCCTGATCGGTGACGATGCCGGTGTCGGCGCCGGTTTCGCGGCCGCCGTGGGTGACCTTCGCCCAAGCGCGACCGACATGGCCGTTGCCGTCGCCGGTGAGACCGTCTTCGCTGCGGAAGCAGGCGCCCATCATCGCTTGGCTGGCCGCGAACATCGCGCCTTCGGCGAAGAAGGTTTCGTTCAGCCGCGATTGCAGGAAGTAGCCGTCGAGGGCAGCGTTGTAGTTCGGCAGGTAAGCCAGCACGTACTCGAAGGCGCCCTGGAAGACAGGGGCCGCGAGTGCGAACTGACCTGCGCCCGTGGTGCCGCCCACGCGCACGAGTTCGATGCCGTTGCCGGTCGTCGCCGCGGGCGCGTTCGAGGGCGCGAACGGGATGACGTTGATCAGCGTTGCGCCGCTCGCATTGCCGGCGATGTTGACGAAGTCATGCGTCGTGCCGTTCACAGGCGCGCCCGCATTGTTGAACTGCACCTCCATGTCGAAGATACCAGGCCCGGCGTAGTTGCCGGCGATGTTGATAGTGCCGGGCGAGTTGCCGGGCGACAGCGTGCCCAAGTTCGTCACGCTGCCCGCGATATTCGCGTTGCCGCCGAAGCGCGCACCGGCTGCGACGAGCAGACTGTCGGCCATGTTGCCGTTCAGGATCATCGTGCCGCCGTTCACCGTCGTCAGACCGGTGTAGGTCAGGTTGTTGTTCACGGTGAACGCGCCGGTGCCGACCTTCGTCAGGCTGCCGACGCCAGCGCCTTCCGAAATTGTGCCGGTGTAAACCGTCGATAGACTGTTCGCGCCCGTAATCAACGTGCTGCCGAACGCGATTACCGTCGAACCAGAACCGGCTAGCGAGCCGATCGTTTCGACATTGGGCCCACCACCAGAGATCTGGAAGGTCGCGCCGCCCGCCACGGTCACAGCACTCTGGTTGCCGATCGCGTTACCGCCATCCGCACCTAGGAAGCCTGCGTTGACGTTGACAGCGCCCGTGTGCGCCGCGGCGGTACCCGTCAAGAACAGAAAACCCGTTCCAATCTTCGTCAGCGTTCCTGCGCCGGAGAGGTTCCCCGAAAACTGCTCGAAGAAAGCCTGCGTGTCGATCGTGCCGTTGCCGGCCATGTTCATCGTGCCGGTTCGGCCAGTGAGCATGAAGTTGGCTCCGGTCTGGAGCGTGCCGCCGTTAAACGATATGCCCGCGGTCGCAGCGCCGAGGTCGTCAAAAGCGTCGACGAACACGGTCCCGCCGTTCATCGCCGTGCCGCCAGTGTAGGTGTTGACGCCGCCGAGGTTCAGCGTGCCCGCGCCCGTCTTCACGAGCCAGCCCGCGCCCGAGAGGATGCCGTTCCAGTTCGCGTTCAGGCCGTTCGTGTTGATTTGCGTGCCCGTGGTCGCCGAAGCGCCCAGCAGGTTGGCGTTCACGGTCGTCGTCAGATCGCTGTCGATGACGCGGATCTGGCCGCCATTCAGGTTGAAGGCGTAGGCGCCGGTGCCGCCGAGATAGCCCGCCTGCAGACGCCCGTCACCAATTTCGAGGATGCCGGTGCCGCTCAAGTTGAACGTGCTGTCGATGGCCGCGCCGTTGTCGAAGGCCGAGAGCCACAGGTTCGCGCCGTTTCTGACTCGCAGCGTTCCGCCGGAGAGATTGATCGTCGAGTTCGTGGTAACGCCGACGGCGCCGCCTGCGTCGCGGTCGCCGTTGATGAGCTCGCCCGCGTTCACGTTGACCGTGCCGCCCGTGATGTTGAACACGCCGGTCGTCGTTTGGCCGTTGTGCGAGGCGGAAGCGCTCTGCTGGCGGCCGACCGCATAGAGGCCCGCGCTGTTGACGTCGCCGAACACGCCAAGGTTCAGCGTGCCGCCGGACATGGCGTAGGTGCCGTTACCGCTTTGATTGCCGATGTTCAAGCTGGCCGCGACGCCCGCGGCGCCGACATTGATCGTGCCGCCGGATTGGTTGAATACGCCGACGCCGAAGAAGTCGCCGACGCGCAACTGCGGACAGTTGGTGTTGCACGGAACGCCGACGCCGCCGGTCCCGACAATGTTCAAGATGCCGCCGGTCATCGTGGAGACGCTGGCCGCACCTGTGCCCGAACCAATGGCGATCGCTTTGATGTTGGATGTGCCGCCGCTATGGGCCAGCCCGCCGCCGCCGGTGCTGGCATCGATCAATTCGCCTTCAGCGATCGTCGAGCCGTTGATCGTGTGGACGCCGGTTCCGATTTTGATCAATTGGTTGCTCAGCGTCGGCATCAGGACGGTCCCTGAGAAGGCGCTGTTGGCATTGCTTCCACCGAAAATCACCCGGCCGCCAGAAATGTTCAGCGTTCCGGCCCCGTTGAGCGAAGCGAAAGTGTCAAAGCCCGCTAGGCCGGTCGCGTCAAAGCCATCGAGGTTGAGTGTAGCGCCGGAATTAATTGTGAGATTGACGCCGGTGCCCCAGAAGCCTGGGCCGAAAACAGAGTTGTCGGTCAAGTTAGCGCCTGTCAGAAGGGTTAGCTTCGAGCCGCCAGGCCCAGCAGGACCAGAAAAGTTGGCTGGAATGAAGCCATCGTGGAATGCGGTCCCACTGAGCGTTACATCCGAATCCGTGGCCCATGCGGCGGCGCTGGCGCACGTGTCGTATGATACAGCGCCGGTCGCCACGCATGTGGCGGAGGCCGGGGTCGTGACCGACACCAACGCCGTGGACGCGAGAAGCGCCGTGGTCAAGAAGCCGATTTTTGCTGTTTCGATGGGCCGCGTGCGCGCAGCCGTCCGCATTGCAGACATGTAGTGCCCCCCACTTCGAAGTCCCCACGACTTCCGTTACCGGATATGACTTGCGCGTTGACCATACGCAGTCAACGGACTGGCACTGGCGTCAGATCGGAAAGTTGTGATCTCGTCTCTATTGGGTGTCACGTATGTAGACAATGCCGTTCGCGCGCGCGTTGCGGAATGTGTATTGCGTCACACTTTGAAACTCTCCTGATCGCTGCAATGCAGGCGCGAAAATTCACCAATTAGGACTGCGACATGACGCGCCCGGAGAATCCAGGGGCGTGCGTCGCGCCTGACAGTTGCGCGCCGCGGTCTGCTAAGGTGAGTTTCGCCGGTTAGAGGTGCCGCGATGCGTAAGATTCTGCTGCCGCTTGTTCTGGCCGGGCTCGCCGGGTGCCAGACGATCATGGATACGCCGCCCGCCAATCCGCAGGCTGTGATCGATCAGCGCGTATCGATCATGAAGGGGTTCGTTGGCGCGCTCGGCGCATCTTCCGCTTTCACGCAAGGCAAGGGCGATGCGCGGGCGGCGCAGACAAAGGTGGCAGCCGCGCGGGCGGGTGCGGCGAAGCTCGACGGGCTGTTTCCGCGCGGGACGGCGCTTGGCGACAGAGGCGTCGCGAAGTCGCGTGCGCTCTCGACGATCTTCACGAACCGCTCGGACTTCGAGGCGAAGCTTGCGGCATCGGC
>CAZYGK010000165.1:0-6460 GCA_964647355.1 uncultured Flavobacteriaceae bacterium
CGCGGAACATTCCGTTCTATGAGCGGCATGGGTTCGAGGTGGTCGGGCGGATACAAGCAGGCGCGTCGCCGGTGGTGACGCCGATGGTGCGGCGGGGGAGGTAGGGGGTGGGGCGACGATTACCTGTCGCCGTATTCCTGCTTCAAGTCGATTCGGTAATGTTTGTTCCCCCGTGGTGCTCGTATTGATCCTCTTGACACGAAGCAAGAGTTCTGACCCCACTTACTAACCATCCCCCCAAGCGTGGCTGACAACTGGGCCTGAAAACAAATTTTCAGGCTCAGAAGGTGTCGTCATGGCGCTAGACTCATCGACAAGCTCTGCGGTGCCCATTGGAGCCCTTGAGCGACTTGCCGATCTTCAGCAGAGCGTAAGCGGCAGCGCAGGTCTTGTAACTACCAAGATCATTCCTGCGCACTGCGAGTACGTGCTGATGACGCGCAGTGACATATTGGAAGCGCAGACACTTGGCTGGTTCCAGCAAGGATTGTTTGGGGTGGGCATGTTCTTCTTTGGCGGCGCGTTCTGGTTGTTGGTGAGTTTATGCGCCACCTCTCCAACCGGCACGTTCTCCGCATGGATGGCAATGTGCATCCTCAGCATGACTTTTGGTACGTTGCTAATGGGAGTCGGTGGAGCACTGTTTTGGTTGAAGCAACGGAAACTTTCGCAGCGGTTTGACCAAGGCCCCCGCACGGTAAGCTCGTAGAAATCAGTGAGTCCTTGCTCAAGATCGCAGAGTTTCAGCGACTAGTCCATGTCGATAGAGCAGCCGTTGAAGATTCGCTTCGAGTCGTTGCTCAACCTGTTCGCGAGTTTCCATCCAGAGCGAGCAAAGCTGTTGCTCCGCGAGCGCGACCTCCCAAGGCAAAGCCGCGCGGCCGTCTATTTTGGCGAACGGTCCATCAGATTCTGTTAGCAAGCGGTCGCGAGGCATCTCGGCAACGAGTGCTCTGCCCTTCCCACTCGAGAGCATCGTCGGGCCAACACTGAACCAACAATCCAATGCAATTGCTCTAGAAAGCTCGTCCTCGGTTCCAGAGAACCAGTGCATGACTGGTGTTCCTGCCCCCGACGCGCGCTCGATATGATCGAGCACTTCGGATGTGGCTCGACGGCTGTGAATCGATAGGATTCGTCCGCCGGCGAGGCGGCAAGCAGTCAAAACCCTGTCAAACACCAGCAACTGATCCCGCCAGTGTTGCCGAAACTCGGGTGCCCCATCCAACCCAATTTCTCCGACGAATGGTGTTCGTGTCAGAAGTTCATAAAACAGGCCCAGTTCGCCCTTTCTTTCGTGCGCCAGTTGAGGATGTAAGCCAAGTGACGTCCGCCCCCCATTCCAGCCGTCGGCTAGCGCCTTGGTTCCGGCCCAAGCGCTTGGTGTTGTCGTGACAGAAAGGACCGTCATGTTTCGGGCGCGACAGGCCTCGGCAATCTGCCGAGGGTTCGGGTACAAGTCGATATGGCAATGGAAATCGATCACTTCACGCCGTACTTCTGATGAAGCACTGAGAGCTCTTGGAGGCCTCGCCTCAGCATTTCGATCAGTGCGGAACGTTCTGTATGCGACGCGCCAATCAGCGCGTTTCCGAGCCACCGATCCATGGTAACCGAAGCAGCTTCAGCTATCGCTATTGAGCAAGCACGAACGTCATCAAATGCAGAGTGCTCTTCATCCTCTTTGCCGAGATCCTCGAACACATAGGATGTGAGGTCGGGTTCTCCCCAGCGCAAGAAAGCTGCGCGCCTAACCTGGCACGGCACGCACCTCCCGCAATGGCGATAGGAGTACTTGAGGAACCGTCCGCAACTCGTCGATTGTGAAGCCAGTTCTGCCAACAGCGTTTGGTCGCGGCACCCAACCATCATTTCCCCTTTCGTCCTTAGTGCGTAGGGGTTCTCGATGGCTATCCGTAAACCTACCGCGTTGAGGACTCGTTGTAAGGAGCCAAGAAAGAAGGGGTGAGTTGTTCGCGTGCTGAGACTGCCAAGCCGAGCCCCAGTGAGTGCAGGGTTGATTGCAACAAATCCGTTTTCGCAAATGTAGAGTGGCACCGTTTCGCCGTCGCGATACCGAGAGAGCGTCGTTGCCGCTAGGACTCCATACGCGAGAAAAGCCAATGAGCGAGCTCTTTGCGTCGGAGGCTCTTCGGCGTCGGGCACGCTAGCATTGTGGTTCATCTGAAGATGTCGGAGCCCACCACCAATGCGTTGCGCAAATTCCAACTGCTTCTTGGCATCTCCTCGCACAAGGTGGCTTACGGCAAAGGGCTTGCGTCCGTTAGCCGCTAGATCAATCGCTCCGATCAGACTGTCGAGTCCGCCCGAGAGCAACACCATGCAGTCTTCGTTCGGAAGAACTGGAGACCGCGCGGGCTTGGGATGAAATCCCCCCGATGTGAAGCGCACGCGCCAGATGTCTGTCGTGAGGAATCCAAGAACGGTTTCAATCTCTTTCTGCAGTGAGTTCCAAGAATCAGGACTGGCGACTGCAACTTCAATTTCGAACTCACGGGTCCAGCCGTCGGGACTCCGCCCCCGATGACCGGCCAAATCTGCCGCTGCCACTGAGAGTGCGAGCGAGAGAAAGTCCCAAGCTCTGTTGGCAGCCGAGAAATTCTCTCTCGCAAATTGCCCCGGAATTGCGCCGCCAACACTGCCGTATTCCGCGTCCACGGCAGAGCCGAAGAGTATGACGCTCAGCGCATCGCCGCTCGATGGGAATAAGTACCCTTCGGGAGCGCACACGAGTTTCATTCCGCATATCCTTCAAACACCACGAATGTCTCCCTCAGCGCAGCGCGAACAATAGCGCTAACGCTGGTGTTCGTGATGATCTGTCCAGTCGCCCGAAGTTTGCGAAACGCTGCCGACACGCTTTCCCTTACGTAGTCGCGCATTTCCTTAAGGCGCGCGAGTGCGCTAACTGTGCTCAGCGCTTTCTCGCGCACGTGTGCTCCGACATCTAAGTCAATTCGCCGATAGACATCCATTGCAACGAAGCGCTCAATCGTGAACTCGCGTTCTTCCTCTTGTAGATTCAGTAGGTCTGCGTCTGGATATGTGGCGAGCAAGTCGGACAATGCATCGCGAATGGCGGCGCGGTTGGCCTCCGCATCTTGTGTGCCATCGACGGGCCGGACGGCATTAATAATGGCGTCCATTACTTCCTGCGCCGACTTGCCCGCCAGTGCGGCCGGATTAATCGGCGCGTAGTCAGCGGCGGCTGTTGAGCTCGTTCGGGAAGTGAGCGCGCCTAGGAGTGTACGAGCGGTTGTTGCGGTTCGTTCAAACCGCTGCACTGCTACTCCAGAACCTCCGTAGCCGCCGCGGACATACTGGCCGAGGCCGCGGCGCATTGCTTTGGCATCACCGCTCTTCGCGAAGCTACCAAGGCCTCGGCGCGCGCCGCCGAGGCGCCCTGCAGGTGCTATTGGAATCGCCGTCGGGCCGCCGGGCTTCTGTGCTTGCGCAGCCTGCCCTTGAGGATGACTTGAGTCGTCGGCACCGCTGGCGCCGGCGCCTTCGCCTGCCGGTGCGGCAACGTTGCCGCCCGCAGGGGCGACCCAGGAAGGAACCATCGGCACGCCTGATGGAGGTCCGTTGCTCGATTGTGATGTTCCCATCATTTCACCTGAGTCTTGATTGCCGTTTTTACGTTGCGAGCGGTATCTGCTTTCTCCCACGTATCGAAGACGCTTTTGGCCCACGGCTGATCGGCAATCTTGGGTACGATGCTCGGTTTTATTTGAGAAGCGGGTCGATCCCGAAGGAACGCTGCAAGGCGACCTCCTTGGCCCTGATCCAATGAGGTCACAGTGAGACACGCTTCAAATATGGGCGGCACCCCCCACTCCTGTTCTTGACGAGCGCGCTCCAATAGCCGGTCCATGATGATCGTTAGTTCGATGCGCGGGACCTTCGCAAGGCGCGGTTTGAGTGCTGCACTCATTTCAGGATGCTTCAACAAGCCGTCAAGCAACTCTGCGGCTTCGGACGAAAGGCGATCCTCTAGGGTAATGACAGGGGCGTGTTCGCGGCTGACGTAGAGCACGCCGCGAAGGTCTTGATGTGCAAGGCGGGGCGGCAGACGCAGCCACTCGCTGATGAAGTCGTCGTCCCACGGCGGCCGTCGGGCTTGATCTGAGTCGTTCGCGATGGCGCGATCCTCCCATTCCGCAAGAAAGAGCGGCTTGCCCTGGTCGCTTCCGCCAACTTCGGTCAGGAGTTCGTGGTATGCTTTCACGTTTCCTAGCCGTTCGAAGAGAAGCATTTTCGCAAGAACAGCTTCATCGACACCAACCCCTTGCGCCGTCGAGATCGTCATTCGGATTGCGAGGGCGTTCAAGAACCGCTTAATCAACCGGGGATTTCCCGCGATTCCCGAAGCGATTGTCATAAGGGGTGCCAACCTGTCGGCTGTATCGAACTGCCCTACAAGGTTCTCTGGGAATTTGTGAAGAGTCTGCATGAACGCGCGATCGACCCGCTTTCCTTGCCAAGTTTGCGTCAGTTGCGCGCAGACCTTCCCGCGAATTTGTTCCTTCAACGCCTCGTCCAGATTGCTGTTTTCTACAAACAACAACATTAGGTACGCTCGAACCTCCTGGGTTCCAAGAGGTGGCACACGGATCGGGACCTGGATGAGTTTATCGAAGTAGTTCGTCGCCATTTCTTCATCGACACCGTCAAAGTGCCGTCTTACCGCGTGTTTGATCATTTCGTTGTCGGCGGCGATGACGAAGGCGGTATGTCGTAGGAACAGAAAGTGACGAATAGCCTCCAGCGTGGAGATTGTTGTTTCAGGCAGGCAGCGGTCGAGGTCGTCGATGAGAACGACTAGCGTAACCCCCATCGCTTCGAGCGCTTCCTCAAAGTTCGCTCGAAGTGCGTGAATCTCCTTCGGCGCAGATGCTTCCGGCTTTGCGTTAAGTAGGCCTCCGACTCCCTCAGCCAGGCCCTCGACGGCGGTGGACCCCTCTCCGATCTCTTTTTCGGTAACGTTCCCCTTTGTGAGCTTGCTTCCGAATTGCCAAACTTCGCCAATGAGTCCCACTGGAGGGAGTCCAAGCGACATTGCGAGGGCTGAACCGGCAGTGAGCTTCGCAGCCCGCAACCAGTTCACGCGTTTGACTAACGCGACGACCTTGTCGACGCCTTTTTGGCGCTTCGCAGCTTCATCGGCCAGCGCGCTTGCAATCACGTCTATCAGAGCCGCCCGTGCATCGTCATAGCCCTGATATAGCCACGCGTTGAAATCTACGAAGATGAAGTCGCGTTTGTCGCTGACCGATGGCTTTGCGCCGAGGGACGAGCGGATCAGCCTAATCAGCGACGACTTGCCTGCACCCCACGCACCGGACACTCCGATCGATACCGGTCGGCCGCGGGCGCGGACTATGATCTCCGCCACAGTGTCGGCAACACCGGAGAAATTGAGAAAGTCTCGTGATGTTTCGTTGTCGGGCCACATACTTGGGATGTACTCTGCTCGCCAAGCGGGCACCAGTTGCACGTTCTCGAACATCAGCGCAGAAGCGCCGGGCCCGCAGGTGGCGTGATCGACGTCACATCTAGTTCCGTGCAGTTCCAATAATTCCTGCTTTGTTCTGAGAATGCCCATGCTTCCCCACGCCACCATTGCCGACATTCCTGCCGACATCCGCGCGCAAATTCTTGCGCGGCTCGACGACCTCGCGCGCTCCGAGCAGGTGCGGGTGGTGCTGGCGGTGGAGTCGGGGTCGCGGGCTTGGGGGTTTGCTTCGGCGGATAGCGATTATGACGTGCGGTTTCTTTATGTGCGGCGGGTTGAAGACTATGCGGCGCTCAGCGTTCCGCGCGATGTGATCGAGCGGCCGATCGAGGGGGCGCTCGATCTCGGCGGGTGGGATTTGCGCACGGGAATACGGCGACAGGTTATCGTGTCCCACTCCACCGCCTTAACATACCGCGATCCTCACTGCCACGCCCGCGCATCCAAAAGGTCCATCCATGGTTGCTACCGTCGAGAGTCTGAAAGCGCAGGCGGTTGAGAAAGCTGGGCTCGGCGATTTCGGCGCGGCTTGGTTCGAGGGGCCGTTGGCGGCTTGGGTGCACGACCTGCGCAATCCGATGCTCAGCGAGCGGGGGCGCTCGTTCTTCACGCGGCTTGCGGTGAACAATCTTTGCCGCCGCCTGGAGGTCGTCGATTGTCTCACGCGCAATCCTTCGATCGGCGCGGTTCCCATTCCGCCCATCCTCTACATCACCGGGCTTGAGCGCAGCGGCACGACGTTTCTGCACAATCTGCTGGCGCTGCATCCGCTCGCGCGGCCTTTGCTGCGCTGGGAGTTGATGTTTTCGACGCCGCCGCCCGAGGCCGCCACCTATCGCACCGATCCGCGCATCGCACAGGTGCAGGCGTCCATCGAACCGCTGCGCGGCTCGAAGCTGGAGCATATGCATTGGGTCAATGCCG
>CAZYGK010000166.1:0-6415 GCA_964647355.1 uncultured Flavobacteriaceae bacterium
GCCATAGCGTGCTCGACTTGAACGCATTCGAACTTGATGCAGTCGCGGGGAACCGGATCCGCGGCGGCGAACAGACGATCACCAACGTCGGCTTGACCTGGTACCTGAACTCGAACTTCAAGCTGATGGGCGAGTACGCGATGGTCGATATCGACCGCCTCAGCGCGGGCGGCGCCGATCTGGATGCGGACTTCGACATCATCCAAACCAGGGCCATGTTCACGTTCTAATACCCCACTACATGAAACCTACGCACCACTGAGAAGGGCCCCTCGCGGGGCCCTTTTTTTGTCGCCGGCGCGGGTTCATTCCCCTGCCCCAGCCGCTTGTCTCGGCAGCCTTCCGGACGCAGTGTGCGTGGCTGGGAGGTCAACATGCATCTGTTCGGCGATCCGTCGCGCATCGATCTTAACCTCGACAGCCGGTCGATCAGCTTCGAGAATCCGGCCGGCGCACGCGGGGCCGGCGGCACGGTTGCGTCCGGACGGAAGGGCGCGCCGAACCGGCGGATCGCGCCCGGCGAGACGGTCGTGCTCGCCGAGATCGATGGACCGGGGCGGGTTCGCCACATCTGGATGACGTTCATGGCCGCGCCGCCGGAGGCGATGCGCGCGGTCGTGCTTGAGGCGTTCTATGATGGGCGCGCGGAGCCCAGCCTCTCCGTCCCCGCACTCGACTTCTTTGGCTTGCCGCACGGGCGGACCGTCGCGTGCACCACGGCTCTGACGGCGGTGCAGGAAGGACGCGGCTTCAACGCCTATTACCCGATGCCGTTCCGGCGGTACCTGAAGCTGGTCCTCACGAACCATGGTACGCGGCCGATCAATTTCTACTATCAGGTCGATTACACGCTGGAACCGGTCGCCGCGGATGCCGGCTATCTGCATGTGACATTCCGGCGCGAAAACCCGACCGTGCTCAAACGCGACTTCACGATCGCCGAAGGACTCAAAGGTCCCGGGCGCTTTCTCGGCTGCGTCGTCGGCGTGCGCGTTCTGCCGGACGACATGGTTTGGTACGGCGAGGGCGAGTTCAAGCTTTTTCGCGATGGGGACGCGACGCATCCGACCTATTGCGGCACGGGGCTCGAAGATTATGTCGGTAGCGCATGGGGGATGGGTGCACACGCAACGCCCTATCAGGGTGCCCCGCTGATCGTCACACCACCCGCCGATCCTGCATCGCCGGTTCCGCCGAAGCCCGACTTCGTCGGCTTCTATCGCTGGCACATTCCCGACCCGTTGGTGTTCGAGCGCGAGATGCGCGCGACGATCCAGCAGATCGGCGCGCTGATGGTGCCCAAGGGGGCGGAACATCTGATGGCGGACTGGGGCAAGCGCTATACGCTCGCCGGCAACGGCTGGGTGACGGGCGAGGCGCTCGCGAACTCGCCGCTGCATGCGTTCGCGATTGCCGAGCGCGTCGACGACTATTGCGCCGCCGCGTTCGTCTATGCGCGCGAACCGCAAGGCGTGCCGCGGCTCGACGTGGCTGCCGCGCTCGCCGACATCGCCCGGCGGGACTACGAGCGCAAGCCCCGCGAGCTTGTGGCCGGAGCTTGAGATGATCGTCGCGTTCGGGTCTATCACGATCGACTTGATTACGCCGGTGCCGCACTTGCCGAAGCGGGGCGAGACCGTGCTCGGGCGCGACTATGCGGTCGTACCGGGCGGCAAGGGCGCGAACCAGGCGCTGGCGGCGGCGCGCGGCGCCGAGCGCGGGCAGCGTGTCGCGCTGGTGGGAACGATCGGCGGCGATGCGTGGGGCGAGGCCGCGCTGGAGTATGTGCGGGCCGCCGGGATCGATCTCTCCGCCGTCGCGCACGGGCGGTTGCGGACGGCGTGCGGGTTCATCTCGGTCGATCCGAAGGGGCAGACCATCATCACCGCAGCCCCCGGTGCCAGCATGGAGACGCGCGCGGCGCAGCTTGACGGCTTGAGCCCGCGTCTTGAGGCCGGCGATTGGCTGGTCATGCAAATGGAGATCAGCCTTGAGGAGAATTGGCGCGCGCTTCGTGCAGCCAAGGCCGCAGGCGCGCGCACACTTTTAAACCTGGCACCGGCGATGCCGGTCGACGGCGCGGTGCTCGGCGATCTCGACATGCTTGTCGTCAATGAGCATGAGGCGCGAACGCTTGGCGAATTGTTCGCCGTCGCCGCGTCGGACGATGAGGATATCGCGCGCGCGTTGGCGTCGCGTTTCGCCCTCACCTGCATCGTGACGCTGGGCGAGGCGGGATCGCTCGCCGTGGAGCCTTCGGGCACGACGTGGCGCGTCGGCGCGCTGCCGATTGCGGCCGTCGACACGACCGGCGCAGGCGATGCCTATGTCGGTTACCTGACCGCCGCGCTCGACGGCGGCGCGCCGCTCGGCGAGGCGATGCGCTTTGCGAGCGCGGGTGCGAGCCTTTCCTGCACGGTTACCGGCGCGCAGACCGGCTATCTGGCGCGGGCGGACGTGATGGCGCGGATGGCCGATCTTGCACCGCCGCAAAAAAGCTGACACACGGGTCGGTATGAGCCAGTCCGCGCCCGAACCGAAAATGCAGCTGCGCATCGTTCCGGTGACGCCGTTGCAGCAGAATTGTTCCTTGATCTGGGACACGGCGACGAAGCATGCCGCGTTCGTCGATCCGGGCGGCGATGTCGATACGCTGCTTGGCGCGCTCAAGCACTTTGGCCTCACGCTGAAGCGCATTTGGCTGACGCACGGTCATCTCGACCACGCGGGCGCGGCGGCGGAGTTGCGCGAGCGCACGGGTGTCGCCGTCGAGGGACCGCACAAGGACGATCAGTTCTGGCTCGACCAGATCGAAGACAGTTCGCGCCGTTATGGCCTCTCAGGCGCGCGCAACGTGACACCGGACCGCTATCTCGAAGACGGCGACGTGCTGGAACTTGAAGGCGTGAGGTTCGACGTCTCGCACACGCCAGGACATACGCCCGGCCATGTGGTCATCCACAACAAGCGCGCGAAGATCGCGTTCGTCGGCGACGTGCTGTTCGCGGGCTCCATCGGCCGCACCGATTTTCCGCGCGGCAATCACGAGCAGCTGATCCGCTCGATCTGCGAAAAACTCTGGCCGTTAGGCGACGACGTGACATTCATCCCCGGCCACGGACCAACCTCGACGTTCGGCAACGAACGGCGCACGAACCCGTTCGTGGCTGATCGGCTGACGGGTTATGGCGGGGTGGCGAAGGAGACCGCGGACGAAGGCGAACAGCGGACGTCGAAGCGGTATACTTGATGTGGGCGACGATAGTGACGGCACTCGGGCGGTCGGGATTTCGCTAGCTTGTACGGTTTCCGAGTTCCCGCCCCTTCATCATGTCGGCAGCGCGTTGCTCAGCCAAACGATGAACGCAGCGCCGCCAAGTACGGCCAGTTTGTCAAGTGCGGTCTGCGCCACGTGGCCTGAAATGCCTCCTTCCTCACCCGAATGCAATAAACCCGCAACTAGCGCACCAACGCCATCCGCCACTACTAGGGCGACAAGAGCTGCTAATCCAGGGTTGGTTGAGGTTTGAATCAATTGAGTGATGCTTGTCGGAACTCCCATAACAAGCAGTAGAAGCAACAGGCCTCGAAAGGCTTGTCCGATGTTGCCACTCCAACCTCCTTGCGGCAATAGGGCGAGGTAGATTGAGTAGATGGCGAATGGCAAGAACCAGCGTCCGGCGGCACCAGTTGTACCTTCCAGATCAGCCTCCGCAACGCACCACGATCCAAGAAGCAATGCCGGAAACCCCATAATCGAGAATTGCGCCCACCATGTCGGGTGAGCTGGCCAACGCTTGAACGCCGCGCGAGATGCTGCTGCGACGGCCTCAAAGAGGAGCATGCAAGCTCCAGCCCACCAAAATACACTCGGGTGGCTCAGTTGTGCTGTGCCGGCCGTTACGCCGAAGATGATTGCAAGTGCGGCGGCCAGTATCCAGTTAAGAGCATGAGGACCTTCGTATTCGTCCTGATGTCTTGCCGCGGAGCCCAGGTGCAGCCAAAGCAGTACGGTCACATGCTTCCAATGCGGGTGGAGCTGTAGCGATAATTCAAACCAATCCCGCAACGCCGCAAAAGCGGCTGTGATGGCAGGGCCAAGAACTAACA
Source organism: uncultured Flavobacteriaceae bacterium (assembly GCA_964647355.1). Taxonomy (GTDB): domain Bacteria; phylum Pseudomonadota; class Alphaproteobacteria; order Micropepsales; family Micropepsaceae; genus SZUA-430. The sequence goes on from CAZYGK010000166.1 coordinate 4,111, forward strand.
GCGCGACGTACTCTAGGCCACCGTTGTAAACATTGAGAACGTTGTCGAGGAAGTCGCTCAATGCGACGTTGAGACCATCTTTCGCCAACAACAAGGCCGACATAACCCCAAGTGCGATGGCGAGCAGCCTAACCGCCATTCCGAAGCCGATCGCTGAGCGCGGCTGTGGCTCGTCTAGAATAGGGCTCATTGAACGCCTGCGTCGGATGGAAGGTGGGCATAGACGAGGACCTCTAGAATGGCCAAGGCACTGACATCGCCAGCAGAGAAGAGAAGCTGCCCCCGCTTTGGTGGAGACAGATACGTTTTCCCGCGTACTGGCCAGCGTCGGTCGGTACCTTCGCGTATGTGCCATGTAGGCTCACGACCCAAGGTCCGTGTCGCGCCCGCGCAGCGACAAAGGGCACAATTGTCGAGTGCGCCACACTTTGGCGCATAGGAACGAGCAGCAGCGTTCAGCCTCGTCCTCTTGGACATAGCCTCTCCCAACGCCTGTGTTTCTTGAACCGACAACTCCCATATGAACTCGCACCACTTCACTCGTAGATGTTGGCGAAATCGTGGCAGGTATCTTACGAGCGTGTTGACTATCTCCAACAGTGGGCTTGAGTACATCGAACTGTTCGTTCTCGCCCCCTCCATCGCCGCAGGTTTCTCACCCTGCGCGAGAGGTCCAACCGGCCACCGCAGTTAGAGCGGCTATTCCTTAGATTTGCGCGAACGAGTGGTAGCAGCGGTCGAGGGTGGATTGTCGATGCGTCGCGCCACGGAGCAATTCGCGATCAGCGATCGAACGGTTCTCTTCGCGCCGCAAGCACATCAGTCCCAAAAGAAAACACGTCGGCGCAGGCGAACAGTGCCGCGGGGACGATCTCTAGCCCCGCAAAGTCTGGAAAGTAGCAAAAGCCGCGCACCACCGATCGACATGTAGGCAGACCGCAAAACAGATGAAACTCAAGCATCGACGAACAACCGCCGCGCGAATGCGCGCGGGTATGGGCGCGAACCGGAGCGACATGGCGTTAGTACGCTTGCTAAGACGCAACAACAGGGTCTTAGCTGAGGCACACAAGCAAACTTGGTTGAGGCCACATCGCTGCAGCTGACACTGGGAACACCGGACCGGTACCGCGAGGCCAGGAAACCGCTGGCGGAGTGCCCTCCGGCAGCCAACGTTGTGGCTAGCGCTTCGAGTTGGGGGGACTATGTGGAAAACACGCAACTTATCCTGATCGCCGTCGTCGCGATCACAGCGTTGGTCATAATCTTCCTCTACTCCCGTCGAAAACGGGAGGAGGCCGTCAAGGATGCTCATCGTCGAGAAATCCAATCGTACGAGGACGCAAAGAAAGACTATGAAAAGGCGCTAAAAGCGATCGAGGACCACGCGGACCGGCCCATGGTCCTCGACTTGATCACCGACATTTCGGAGGAGCCTTTTGCAGAGATTGCCGGCGAAGCGCCGTTTCACATCGAATTCGGCTTGACGACCAAAGTGCTCGACCGGATCAAGTCGGCGACGGAGTCTCAGCCCCTCTGTATCATCGTTCACACACTTGGCGGGTTTTCGCTGGCAACTGAAATCATTGCCGCGGCGCTCCACGCAAGGAAAGCGCCAACCCGCGCCTACATTCCTTATATCGCCATGTCGGGCGGCACCATGGTCGCCCTCGCGACAGATCAGATTTGGCTTGGCAAGAACGCTGCGCTGGGGCCGATCGGACTCCAGTACTACGGGGTTCCGATCAAGGCGTACGAATGGGTGCTTCAAAAGAAGCAGAACCACGTTGACTCAATCGACGACCGCACCCTGTTGCTTGCGTTCGAGGCTCAAAAGTACGCGCGCGATGCGAACAAGAAAGCCTGCGCGCTCGTGAAGAAGGCCCACAAGAGGCGCGGCGAGCACTCGGACGGCACGTGTTTTGTCGTCGACCAACTGACCAACGAGAACCAGCCCCATTCCGAGCGTATCGACTACGATGCTGCGGACACCATAGGAATGAACGTCAAGAATGAGTGTCCGCCCGAGGTCTACAAGATGGTCGATGCGAGGTTGCGAATGATTCAGGCGCGTCAGGAACAGATTCATCGAGGACTTGTTGGAGCTTACGGGTCCCGGCGAACAAGGCGAATTTGACGATGACTTGCACCGGATTCGCAACGATTTCCCACCCGTCCTAGTCAGAAACCGTTACGCCGAAGATCGCTGCCAGGGCGAGCGTCAGGATCGTGAACAGCAGGGACTGCGCGGCACCTGCGGCGACGCCTGACCAGATTGCGTCGCGGCTCCAGGCGCCGTTGTGGA
>CAZYGK010000167.1:0-6395 GCA_964647355.1 uncultured Flavobacteriaceae bacterium
GTGCCGCGCGGCTTCGTTGCTGCCATGAAGAGGGAGAAGCCTGCGAGCAGGAGGCCGAGCTCAAGCGGCGCTTCGATCAGCGGATGGTCCCAGAGGCCGTAACCGAGCTTTTGTTCGTTGTCGTGCACGAGCGGCAGATCTTCCCGATGCACGATCAAGTCCAAGAACCAGTGCGATACGACGAGCGCGGCTGCGATCACGGCGCTCACGAACTGGCGGCCGGGCGGCGTGAAGGCCGCAACCACGAAGGCGAACGCGACCGCCCAGATCGCCGTTCCCAGAAGGCCGTGCGTGTAGGGCATGAAATAGAGGTCGATCGGCGTGAAGCCTTCGATCGACGGGTTCGCCCGCCATTTCTCGATGCCGAAGTAGGACAGCGACATGAAGCCGAGGTCGATCAGCTGAACCGCGACGAAACCGGTTGCCAGGCCGGGGTCGCGCCGTATGGCTGCGAGTGCGAAGACTGGGGCGTAGTGACCGACAAACATCCGAAGCTCCGAGCGATTAACCAGGCGCGGAGTTTCGGCAGCGCGTCCCTGTATAGGAATTGTCGAAATTCGATGTTTTGCTATACAATTTTGTATGACCTTGAACGCACTCGACTGGACGTTGATCCGCTCGTTCCTGGCCGTCGTCGAGCACAAGAGCTTGTCGGCGGCGGCGCGCGCGCTGCAGCTGACGCAGCCGACGATCGGGCGCCACATCGACGCCCTCGAAAGCGCACTCGGTGTGAAGCTCTTCACGCGCTCCGTGCACGGGCTGAAGCTCAGCGACGCGGCGCTCGACCTCGTTCCGCACGCGAAGGCGATGGCAACGACCGCGGCGGCGCTTCAGAGGGTCGCCTCCGGCGATGCCGCGGACGAGCGCGGCACGGTTCGCATCGCGGCGAGCCACGTGGTCGGCACCGAGGTGCTGCCTGCGATCGTCGCGAAGATGCGCGCGGCGCATCCGTCGATCTCGATCGAGCTTGCGCTTTCGAACCGCAACGAGAACCTTTTGCTGCGCGAGGCGGACGTCGCGGTCCGCATGGTGCGTCCGGAGCAGAAGAACTTGCTCGCGCGCAAGATCGGCGACGTGCCCGTATTGTTTTACGCGCACAAAGCTTATGCCAAGCGGCGCGGGTTGCCGCGTTCGCTTGCCGAGCTTGCGAACCACGATCTGATCGGTTTCGACGGCGAGCCGCCGATCGGGCTTGGGGAGCTTGGCGCACGCGTAACGCGCGATAGTTTTGCGCTTCGCACCGACAGCGATCAGGCGCAGATCGCGCTTTTGCGTGCGGGCGCCGGTATCGGCGGAATGCAGCGCCAACTTGCGGCACGCGAACGCAATCTGTTGCCGGTGCTGCACGGCACCGTCAAGCTGCCGCTCGAGATGTGGCTCGTCATGCACGAAGATCTGCGCACCACGCGGCGGGTGCGGCTGATCTACGACGCGCTGACGGCAGGATTGACGGATTACGTGCGCCGCTAGGGCGCTTCTTGGCCGTCCATGGTGCTCATGAGCCGATAATAGTAGTCCGCGATCTGGCGGGCGCTCGCGATCGAGATGCGTTCGTCGGTGCCGTGGACGCGTTGCAGATCGCCCTCGCCCACTTCGGCGGGGATGATACGAAATACGTTCTTCGTGAGGCCGAAGTAATAACGCGAGTCGGTTCCGGCGATGACGAGCGTGGGCACGACGAGGACGCCGGGGCGCACGCTCTCGAGCGTGCGCTTGATGTGCGCGAACTGCTCGCCGCTTTGGCCGGATACGGGCGAGGGATTGCGGCTGCCGCCGATGGGCACGACTTCGATCTGATCGTCGGCTATCGCGCGCTTCACCTTTTCGACGACACCTTCCACCGTGTCGCGCGGATGGAGGCGGAAGTTGACGCGCGCGGTCGCCACCGGCGGCATCACGTTGTCTTTCACGCCGCCGCTTATGATTGTCGGCGCGATCGTGGTGTGAAGCTGTGCGGCTGTGGCCGGCGCGCCGCGCATCGTGCGCTCGACCAGGGGCTCAAGCAGCCAGAGGTTGGCGGTCGCTAGCCGGCGAATGAAGCTCGTCCCGGGAGCCATGCCGGAGACGGTTGCGCGTGTCGTCTCGTCCAAACCGCTTTCGAACGGCGGATTGTTCGCAAGCCTTTCGATCGCGCGGGCGAGCCGACCGATCGCCGTTTCGGCGACGGCCGGTGGCGCCGAGGAATGGCCGCCCGCACTCCTTGCGGTGAACTGCAGCGTGAGTATCCCCTTCTCAGCCACGCCGACGAGCGCCACGGGCGCGTTTACGCCGGGCAGCGCGCCGTTCGCGATCATGCCGCCCTCGTCGTCGACGAAGTCGAGTTCGACCTTCCGGTCGGCGAGGAGGGCTGCGATCTTCTGGTTGCCGTTTGTGCCGCCGATTTCTTCGTCGTGGCCGAAGGCGAACATGATCGTGCGCTTCGGTTGGAAGCCCTTCGCGAGGAGCGCTTCGGCCGCTTCCAGCATGCCGATGATGCCTTGCTTCGTGTCGAGCGTGCCGCGCCCCCAGATAAAGCCGTCGGCGATGACACCGGCGAACGGGTCGTGCGTCCAGTTCTTCTCCGTGCCCGGCACGACGGGCACGACGTCCATGTGCGACATCAACAGAACGGGTTTGAGCGTGAGGTCGGATCCCTTCCAGGTGTAGAGCAAGCTGAAATTGCCGACGACCTCGCGCGTCAGCGTCTTGGTGACGTTCGGGTACGTGACCTCCATCCAGTCGCGAAACGCCAGGAACGCGGCTTCGCTTGCCGAGACGTCGGCAGCGGGCGCGCCCGCTTGCCAGGAGATCGTTCGGAATTTCACCGCTTCGGCGAGGCGGTTGGCGACGATGCTTGCGTCGAACACGGAGGCTTCGCGCGCGGGCACGGGCTTGTAGGCCGGCACCATGAGCGTGCGGCCTACGACGACGGCAATGAGCAGGATGAGAGCTGCGGCGATGCCGAGTAGGATGCGGCGCATGCGATAGTGTCCCCGGGCTTTGTCGTTTGCGGGGTACAATAGGGTCGCTGGGTGTGGCGTGGCAACGTGGGGCTGTTCTCGAAAGCTCTCCGCCACCCGAAATTTCTTTGAAATTTCGACCGCTCCGCAGTGGGGGCGGCATTTGTCTTGCGCAGGCTTAGGGTTTGACGGCGCGGGTGGCGATGTAGGGAGACATGAGGCGTTGGATCGGCGAGGGGTCGCTCGGCCAATTGTCTTCGTAGAACCCGGTTAGCGCGAAGCCGGCATCGAGTTGGCCTGCGATTTGGTCGGTCAGAGTGTGGCCGAAGTCGAGCGGTTCGCCCTTGTCGCGCAGCGCTTTGATCTCGGGATCGTGCACCAGGTCCGGGGCGGAGAACGGTTGCTTGTACTTCAGTTGCACGATGCCTTCGCGTTCCTTGGCAAGGTCGAGCATGAAGACAACGGGGTTCACGAAGCCGGATAGCAGCTCCCCTCCCCGCTTCAGCACGCGGTGGGCTTCGCGCCAGACCGGGCGGATGTCGGGGACGAAGCAGTTCGAGCACGGGTGAAAGATTAGGTCGAACGTTTCGTTTGCGAACATCGAAAGGTCGCGCATGTCGCCTTCGACGGTTGCGAGGGTGAGACCTTCGCGGTCGGCGACGCCCTGGTCTTGCGCGAGCTGGGCGGGAGAATTGTCGAGGATCGTTACGGTGGCACCGGCTGCCGCCAGGCAGGGACCTTGCTGCCCGCCGCCGCAGGCGAGGCCAAGCACGCGCTTGCCGGCCAAGCGGCCGAGCCACTCGGCCGGCACGGGTTTCATCGGCGTGAGCAGCAGCGAAAGCTCGCCGCGCCGCGCTTTGGCGATGACGTCCGCCGCTACGGGAACCGTCCAATTGTTGCCGTCGGCGACGAGGTTGTTCCAGGCGCGCTTGTTGTAAGCGGCGACGGCGTCGAGAGCGTCGGTCATGCGATCGGTCCTTGTTGCGCTTTGCTTTTGCGTTTAATTCTTTGCGCAAGTGAGAGCAATCGAAAGGACCGCCGCATGGGTGTCGCATTGTACGATTTGAGCGTCGCGAGCTATCTGCAAGGGATCGGCGGCGTCGTCGGGGTGCTTGAGAAAGGTCTGAAGCACTGCACCGAAAGCAACGTCGACCCGAACACGCTGGTCGAAACGCGCATTCACGCCGACATGTTTCCGCTGCAGTTTCAGGTGCAGTCGGTCGTGCACCATTCGCTCGGCGCCATCGAAGGCCTGAAGAAGGGCGTGTTCGGCCCGCCGCCTTCGATCCCGGCGCAGGACTATCGCGGCCTGCAGAAGATGGTGACGGACGCGCGCGAGGCGCTGACGAAGCTCACCGCCGCCGAGGTGAACGCCCTTGAAGGGCGCGACATGATCTTCCAGTTGCGCGACTTCAAGATCCCGTTCACGGCGGAAGGGTTCGTCATGTCGTTCTCGCTCCCGAACTTCTATTTCCACGCGACGACGGCATACGACATCCTGCGCATGAAAGGCGTGCCGCTCGGCAAGCGCGACTACATGGGCCAGATGCGGATGAAGATGTGAGTGCGGTCGCGGCGGCGGAGCTGCCCCGCGACTCGTTCCTTGCAACTTACCGCGAGCGCGGCGCCCACACGGATTGCTATGCGACGGTTGTGCCGGGCGCGATCGCGCTCGAGCCATATGTGCGGGCGTTCTATACGAGCCCGCTATTCAAGCTCGAGCGGTTCGTTCTGACTTGGGGGTTAAGCAAGCCTTCGTCGGATGAGGATGCGGCGCGGATCGCGTCAGGCGCGGCCTCGACTTTTGCGGCTTGGACAACTGAGCAGCGGAGCGGCGATCAGCTCTTGATGTGCGACTACGTTGGGCGAACGCGTTCGTGGTTTATGGTGGCGCCCGAGGCCGGGGGCACGCGGCTCTACTTCGGCTCCGCGGTCGTGCCGGGCCGTGGCGGGCGCATGGGTGCGGGGTTCGCCGCTCTATTGTGGTTTCACAAGCTCTATTCGGTGGCGCTTCTGCGAGCAGCGCGGGCTCGCGTATAGCGGCGTAGCTACTCCAGCGATTTCAGATAAGCGATGAGGTCGTCGATCTGTTCGGTGGTCATCACGAACTCGGGCATCTGCGTCTCGCCCTTGTGACCGACGAGGATGCCTTCGGCGAAAGCTTCGGCCAAGCCTTCGACGTCGTACTTTTGGTGCAGCGTGCGGAACGGCGGTGACGCGGCATAGGGACTTGCACCTGTCGGGCCTACGGCGTGGCAGCCGCTGCAGTTTTCTTGCGCGAGGACGCGCCCCTTCTCGACGTTGCCGGGTTCGGGGAACGGTGCGGGTGCGCGAGCCTTCGCGGGTGCGGGCGGAGGCGCCGGCACCGGTTCTGCGGTCTCGAAATCCGATACGCAGGCCGTCAGTGCCAATGCGGCCAACAATGCTGCTGTTCTTCTCACGCGCGACTCCCTTTCGCCGAAGCGTATCTGCTTCGACAGTCAGAGCGTTAGCCATGACTTAGGTCAATCGCCGCGCTGCCAGGAGGCATTGGCCAAGCGGGCGGCGGCGCGCTATAGTCGATTTGCTCTGGAGCGGGGCCCGTAGGCCCGCATTTCAATGACAACTTGCGCATGTTGCGCGTGCGGACCTGAGGGGTTCCGCGCGGGTACTGGTGCGTCGGCGCTGTCGGGGCGACACTTGGGAAGAAACGCCATGGACAAGAAGCAATTACCTCAAGCCGAAGTGCCAAAACTGTTCTCGACCGTTGCCGCCATCATCTTGGCGGTGATTGCGGGCGCGATGGCGTTTCGCGCCTACTACGGCATCGACGTGGTCGTGGGCAATTTTCACGTGCCGATGTTGATGAGCTGGATCGGCGCGGGCGTGCTCGGCATCGTCGCGGTCTTCGCGTTCCGGGAAGCTTAGAGCGGAAAAACGAATGGCCGCACGATCTCGCGTGCGGCCATCGCTCACAGCCGGTGAGGGCGTGCTAGTTCGGTTTGACGAACCGTAGCGCCATGCGGTCGCTTTCGCCGATCGCGTCATAGGGCCCTGAGTCGAACTTCGGATCCGCGGGCTGGCCTTGCGGGGCGGAGCGGCGCGTGGGCGGCAGCGTCCAGACGCCGAACGGGTGGTCGCGGTCGTCCTTCGGGTTCGCGTAGAGGTCGGAGCGTTCGGCGAGTTTGAAGCCCGCCTTCTCGGCCGCGGCGATGACGAAGGCTTCCGTCACGTAGCCGGTCGGCGCCTTCGGATCTTGCGTCGCGCCGGGCGCGTTGCGGTGCTCCTCGATCGCGAGGATGCCGCCCGGTTTCAGCACGGCGAAGCTTTCGGCCATGACCTTGTCGAGCATGCCGTTCGCCATCCAGTTATGGATGTTGCGACCGTTCAGGACGAAGTCGACCGAGTTGGGTTCGCCCAAGCCCACCGACTTCGGGCCGAAGTTCACGACCGTCACCTGGCCGTAGATCGCCTGAT
>CAZYGK010000168.1:0-6349 GCA_964647355.1 uncultured Flavobacteriaceae bacterium
CCGATGTGCAGATGGGCACCTTCTCGAAGGCCGTCGGCTCCTACGGCGGCTACGTGGCGGCAAGCCGCCCGGTCATCGAGCTCCTCGTCAATCGCGCCCGCTCGGTCATCTACGCGACCGGCCTGCCGCCGGCGGTCGTCGCAGCGTCCATCGCGGGCCTCGACATCATCGGAAGCGACCCGGCGCTTTGCGCACGGCCGCTCGCCCTCGCACGCACGTTTACCGCACGGGCCAACTTGCCTGCGGCTCAGTCGGCGATCGTGCCGGTGGTGCTCGGATCACCCGAAGCAGCGCTCGAAGCCTCCGCCACGCTGGAGCGCCAAGGCTTCCTCGTCACAGCGATCCGCCCCCCGACGGTCCCGCACAACACGGCCCGCCTGCGCGTGACGTTTTCTGCCGCCCATCGCGAAGAAGACGTCCTGCGCCTCGCCGATGCCGTGAGGCCGCTTATCCGATGAGACCGTTCTTCGTCACCGCGACCGGCACCGAAGTCGGCAAGACCTACGTCACCTGCGGCCTGATACGGGCGCTTCGTCGCCAGAACATGCCGGTTACCGCGTTCAAGCCCGTGATCAGCGGCTTCGACCCAAGGCACGCTGAAGAGAGCGACACCGGATTGCTGTTGCGCGCTCTCGGCCTCACGGTGAACGAGCAAAACATCGTCGAACTATCGCCTTGGCGCTATAAAGCAGCGCTCTCGCCTGACATGGCCGCGGAGCGTGAAGACCGGCCGATCAGCGTGGATGCACTCGTTGCCACTTGCGCAGCCGCCGCCCGCCCCGACCGCGTGACGTTCATCGAAGGCGCAGGCGGCCTGATGTCCCCGCTCGCGCCACGCTTCACAAACCTCGACCTGGCTGCCGCCATCGACGCACACATCGTGCTCCTGGCCGGCACATATCTGGGCACCATCAGCCACACGCTCACGGCTTGCGAAGCCCTCGCCGCCCGCCACCGCGAACCTTGCGTGATCGTCTTGTCCGAGTCGCTGGGTAGCCCCGTGCCGCCGGCCGAGACGGCGCAGTCGATGGCCCGCTTCATCGACGTGCCCATCGTCATCGTCACCCGCAACGGCGCGCCGCCCGCCGAACTGGTCGGCCTCTTCGGCCGCTGAGTGCGCTGCCGCACACTCGCCACGATTCCGCTTCACCCTACCGCCGATCCCGCCTAACAAGTCCAAGCAACGCAGGCACAAGCCCGATGGCACCATCATCACGATCCCTGGTCGGCATCGGCATCATCCTCGCCGGTGTCGTGGCAGCCTTCACTGCAGCCTATGTCTTCATCCCCGGATCGAACGTCGGATACCGCGAGATCGTCACGCTGGTGAGCGACGACCCACGCGTCGCTATCACGGCCGTGTCGCAGTACGGCAAGCCCGTACAAGCCGAAGGCCTTGGCACCCCGCAGGCCCGATTTCCGATCGTCGCCGATGAAGACGGCATCCCGTGTGACACCGACGAGCTCGAAGTGCGCACCGCGAACAACGTCGTGCACTACCCGCGCCTCAATCTGTGTGAAGCGCGCTGGCGCATCAAACTGACGACGACCGTGCAACCGCCGCCGCCGACCGTGCAGCCCGCACCGGAGCTCAAGTGGATCCTCGCCCAACTCACGGACGCGGGCGTCTTGTTGCAGGCGCTGCACTACGCTGTGCCCGAAACCGACGGAACGCTGATGACGGCGACCTGCGAACCCCGCTCCGGCCGCATCACCGCGAAATTTACGGGATCGACGGACGGTCTCGGCAATGCGTCGACCGCACGGATCGATTTCGTCACGCAATCTGGCGTGCTCCGCTACGACGCCACAGTCGAAAAACTGCAAGAGGCCGGCGCCGAAGAAACGATGCCCTTCGCGATCGAACAAGCGGCGGCAAATCTGTTCTGGCAAACGCTCGCAGGCGCCATGGTGCCTATTCGCATCGGTATGGGCGACTTCGCCATCCTCGACGGTCGAGCCGGCGCAAAAGAAATCGCGCAGTTCGTGCACATCTGCAGCGCCCGCTAGCGTTCACCCTCTTCAGAGCTTTTCGACGGCCGCAAATTTGTGCAAACTTAGCCCACAGGTTTGGGGGCAAGCATGGATCTGGAAAACGCACTGCGACGCGACCGGCTCGAGGCGTTCGTTCGCCTGAAAGGCGGCTACACGTTCCCGCTCGCCGGCGCGATCTACTGGGGCGCGCTCGCCTATCTCGGCACGATGGATCTGCCGCTGAAGACCTATCTCACCATCGCCTTCATCGGCAGCGGCACGATCTTCCCGCTGGCCTGGGGACTTTCGACGCTCCTTGGCGTCAACATCATGGGTGACAAGTCGGCCGCCGGCAGCATCGTCGCCCCCGCGATGCTCGGCATGCTGCTCTTTTGGCCAATGGCAGCACTTGCCTTCTGGACCGCACCCGACCTCGCACTCCCGATCCTCGCGATCGGCATGTCCATGCATTGGCCGGTCGTCGGCTGGAGCTACGGCCGTAGCGCACTCTACACCGCCCACGCGATCGCGCGCGCGCTGATCGTGGCAGCGCTCTTTATGCTCGAACCGGATCACCGGCTGGTACTCATCCCGGCGTCCGTCACATTCGTGTACCTCGCGACCGTGCTCGGCATCTGGATAGACGTCCCGGCAGTCGCGCGCTCACTCCGAAAGTAAGCGCGCGACCGCGTTCGCTTTAAGCCGCCTGCTTCCGGGCCAACTTGTCCTTGCGGGCAGCCCAAGCCTGATTGACGGGGCTCTCCGGCTTGCCAGCTAGGCGCTCGGCCACAAACGCATCAGCCAGCGCACGGTCGCCCGCGCGAATGGCCGCTTCGGTGAGCGTCCACGAGAACATGTCGCGCTGCGCGTGGCTGCCGCCGTAACGGTTCGCCTTGCCGCGCACCGGCAACAGCAGGTCGATCGCCTTCACGTACTCGCCCCGCCCGAAAGCCGCAAAACCTTCGCACCCCGGCAAACCCACTTCGCGCGACATCATCGCGTTCGTGCCCTTGCCCTCGGCCGCGCGCTTCACCGCCGCGATCAGACGGTTCCGAGCCGCCGTGTTGCCGGTCGCTGCGAACACCATCATCGCGTTCACGTCGTTGAACACGTAGTACCCGTGATCGATGCGCGTCTCCCACTTCTGAGCCAGATCGTCCCACCGGTTGCCGACGTCGTGGCCGAGCAAGTGCAACCGCCACAGCAACGCCGACCCGTCGAGCAGCTCCAACGCCTGGCCGAAACCGCCCGCCGACACCTTCTCGTCATAAAGCTTGAGAACCGACTTCACGTCGTTCGTGTCGAGATGGAACAGCGCTTTGTGCCACCACAGGTGATAGGCAAAGCCGCTGCCCGGCTCCCATCCGGCAGCCGTCGACGCGAGGTAGTCCACGCCTTCCTTCGCGCGCCCCTGCATCTCCATGACGTGCGCGACCGCATGGGCCGCCCAGCCGTCTTCCTTGTTGATCGCGACAGCCTCGCGGCCGTGCCGTTCGGCGGCGGCATACTCGCCGGACTCCTCAAGCCCGAACGAATACATGCCATGCACGAAGCCGTGCCCCGGAACGTCGCGGCTCCACTTCGGCATCACCCGAGCAACGCGGTCGCGCAGCATGTGCGAATAACCCAGGAAGAAGTCACCCGCATGCGCAAACTGCAGCGCCGTGAGATCGTGCGGGTAGAGCATCGAAGCCTTACCCCACAGCTCAACGCCCGCACCAAGGTCGCCGCCAAGCCAAGCACCACTCGCCGCAATGTGCAGCTGCTCGCGCTCGTTCGCGCGCCCCGCCAACGCCTCGGCTGCCTTCTGGCTCTTCAGCGCCTCGTCCTCAAACGCCTTGTCCGTGGCTGTCGCCAGCGCACCAGCCCGCATGGCGTGCGCCAATGCGAAGTCCGGATGATCGGCGATGACCGTATCGATCGCAGTCAACGTATCGGCCTTGAACGCGGCCAGCATGTCCGCCGCCTGATCGAGCTTGTCGATCGCGGCCTGCGAACCATAGGAAGCGGGGTTACCCCTCTTATCAAACTTCGTCACGTCTTCACTCCTTCAAAGGCGCCGCATCGCACGACACCGCCCAACGCTGATGGGCGAGTAACTATGCATGAGCATGCTCGGACACTAGCCGACCCTTGGTACGGCCCCATCAAGAAATGGAAAGTAATTGAAAATCAGGGAGATACATGCCTTTCGAAAGCCCCCGGCGTGACCGCCGTCACCCCGCCGGACACCTCACACTGCACCTATGGTACAGTTGGCCATGACCGTCGCCGCCAAACAAAAGCCCGTGTCCAATCGGGAACGCCTGCTCGAACTCGCCGAGCAGCTTGTCCTGCAGAAGGGATTCGCCTCGACCTCGATCGAGGAACTGATCGCGGGCGTCGGCATTACGAAGAGCGGCTTCTTCTACCACTTCAAGGACAAGAACGATCTCGCCCGCGAGCTCATGCAGCGTTATCTCGACGAAAATGCGCGCCAGCTCGACGACATCTTCAACCGTGCCGCCGAACTGCATGACGACCCGCTCGCCAGCTTCCTGATCGGCCTCAAACTGTTCGCCGAACTGATGGACAAGGTCCACGACGTCCACCCCGGCTGCATCGCCGCTGCGGTCGTCTATCAAGACCAGCTATTCGACGCCGAAGTGCGCGCGCTCAGCGCCGAAGGCTTCCTCGCCTGGCGCAAGCGGTTTCGCACACACCTGGACCGCATCGCCGAACGATGCCCACCGAAGCTAGCGGTCGATCTGGACTCCCTAGCAGACGCCCTCAGCGCCCTCGTCGACGGCGGCATCATCCTCTCGAAGGCGCTGCACGAACGCACCGCCCTCCCCGCGCAGATCATGCACTACCGCAACTACATCAAGCTGCTGTTCGAGCCGTAAGGCCTACTCCAACCGCTTCAGCGCCTCGCCGAGCTTCGCCTTTTGCGCCTCGTATTCGGCCCGCTTCTCGCGCAGTTCTTCGACCACCTCTTCGGGCGCGCGCGTCACGAAATCCTTGTTGCCAAGCTTTTGGTCGATACGCCCGATCTCGCCGTCGACCTTCTGCATGTCTTTCGTGAGCCGCGCCTTCTCCTTGGCAAAATCGATGAAGCCTTCGAGCGCCAAGCCCGCGGTACCGTCGCCCACGACAATCTGCGCCGAGCCCTTCGCAAGCTCGCCGCCCTTCGCCGTCTCGAGACGCGCCATACGCAGGATCAGATCGTTGTGCCGCTCCAGCCACTCGATCTCCGTGCCGTTGCCGGTCTTGAGCGTCAGCGGCAGCTTCACCGACGGCTGCACGTTCATCTCCGCGCGGACCGAGCGCACTTCGCTGATCAACGCTTTGACCCAGTTCATTTCCGCCGCTGCTTCCTTGTCGTGCGGCACATCGTAGTGCGGCCAGTCGGCGGAAATCAGCATGGTCGCCCGCTTCGGCCCATGCTCGCCGGTCACGCGCCACAGCTCTTCCGTGATAAACGGCATGAACGGATGCGCGAGCTTCAGAACCTCGTCGAACACCCAGGCCGCCGTCGCGCGTGTCTCCGCCTTCTGCGTGCTGTCGTGACCGGCCAGGATCGGCTTGATGAATTCCAGATACCAATCGCAATAGACGTTCCAGACGAACTCGTAGAGCGCGCCGGCGGCATCGTTGAAGCGGAACGCCTCGATCGATTGCGTCAGATTGTTGCGCATATGCACGAGTTCGCCGACGATCCAGCGGTTGGCCGTCGACGCCAGATTCGCCGGATCGAAATGCTCCGGCCGCTTGCACTCGTTCATTTCGCAGAAGCGGGCCGCATTCCAAATCTTGGTGCAGAAATTGCGATAGATCTCGACGCGGCTCTTGCCCATGCGCAGGTCTTTGCCCGGCGCCGCCGCGATCGCGAGCGCAAAGCGCAGCGCATCCGCGCCGAACTCGTCGATCAGCACGAGCGGGTCCATCACGTTCCCGCGCGTCTTCGACATCTTCTGCCCCTTCTCGTCGACGACGCGGGCATGGATGTAGACGGTGTGGAACGGCACGTCGTCCGTGAAGTGGATACCGAACATCATCATCCGGGCGACCCAAAAGAAGATGATGTCGAACATCGTCACCAGCACGTCGGTCTTGTAATAGCGGCGGTACTCCGCCGTGTCCTCTGGCCAGCCCAAAGTCGAAAACGGCCACAAGCCGGATGAGAACCACGTGTCGAGCACATCCGGATCGCGCGTGAGCGTCACGTCGCGCCCGTGCTTCGCCTTCGCCGCGGCATAAGCTTCGGCCTCCGTCTCTTCGACGAACACGTTGCCCTGATCGTCGTACCAAGCGGGGATTTGGTGTCCCCACCAAAGCTGGCGCGACACGCACCACGGCTGAATGTTCTCAAGCCAGCGATAGTAGGTGTCGGCAA
>CAZYGK010000169.1:0-6294 GCA_964647355.1 uncultured Flavobacteriaceae bacterium
TCGGGAACCACGCGTGCGGATTTGCCGCTGCAACTTTGGAGAACGGCGAGAAGAGTTTGCCAAGCGCCAGTTGATGTTCGCGCACCGTGCGGCCGCGATGTCCGCGAATGCCGTTTTCGAAGAGTGGATAGGTGTTCACCGGAAAATACAGTGCATGCGCACGCTCGATGTCGCTCGAACCGCGGCGATTGTCGCCGATGTGAATCGGCTCGCCGCCCGCGTCTTCGCCCCACTTGAGGGCGATACCCTTGTTTAGCGCGCCGATCAGCGTTGCAAGGTCTTCGGAGCCCGCCAGGAGCGCGACGGTCGTTTCGCCATTCGCAATTTCTTCCGCGGTACGGTTGACGAGCCACTGGGGCGTGTTGCCGCCGGCGGCAGTATAGTACTCACGTTTAGCCTTCGCGCCGATCCGATTGCCCAGCGAGCGCGGTGCGTTCGAGTACTGGCCGATCGGCAAGCGTCCGGTTTCGGAGGAGTCGGCGGTGAAGCGCACGACGGAGATGTTGTCGATCAGCGGCGGCAGTTTCTCGGCAGCGCCGGTGTCGGCGAGCGCGCGCTTCGCCGCCTCATGAAGAAGCTGCATTGGGTCGAGGCTTTCCTCGAACTTGTTCGCTAGAGCGGTGCGCTGAGTGAGCTGCCCGCCGCCGATCAGGATCGGCATGTTGTCGTCGATCATATGTGTCACTTCAGTTGCGTTTGAAATGCGTGGTCAGGCGGCGCACCGACTCCTCAAGGACGCTGCGCTGCTTGCAGAACGCAAAGCGCACGAGTGTCTGCGGGGCGTCGCCGCTGAAGAAGACGGAGAGCGGGATCGCAGCGACCCGCGCATGCTCCGTCATGTGTTTGCAGAACTCGACGTCCGAACCGTTGAAGCGCAGCTTCGCGATGTCGGTGGTTAGGAAGTACGTCCCTTGCGCATGCAGCGGCGCGAAGCCGAGTTCGGCGAGCGCCTTCGCGAGGTAATCACGATTGCCTTCGAGTTCTTTGGCGAGATTTAAGTAGTAGCTCTCGAAGTTGTCGAGGCCGTGGGCAACGGCGATCTGGAGTGCGGTCGGCGTCGTGAACGTGATGAACTGGTGCGCCTTGGAGACCGCACCGATCAGGGCGGCCGGCCCCGTGACCCAGCCCACCTTCCATCCGGTGAGAGAGAAGATTTTTCCGGCCGAGCCAACGCGCACGCAGCGCTCATACATGCCGGGGAGCGTGGCGAGCGGTGTGTGCTTCAGGCCGTCGAACGTTAGGTGCTCGTAGACCTCGTCGCAGATTGCCAGCGCATCGAAGCGCTTCAGGAACGATGCGAGGAGCTCAAGTTCGGCGGGCGAAAAGACCTTGCCGGCCGGGTTCATCGGCGAGTTCAGCATCACGGCCTTAGTCTTGGGCGAGAACGCGGCTGCCAGCGCTTGCTCAGTGAGGGCCCAACCGGTTGCTTTGAGCCGAATGGGTTTCGCCACACCGCCGACGGCTTCGATGATCGGGCGGTACGAATCGTATGCGGGTTCGAACAGCACGATCTCGTCGCCCGGATTGACGAGGCCCATGATCGAGGCGGTGAGCGCTTCAGTGCCGCCTGACGTTACGACCACTTCGGTTCGCCAATCATAGGCGAGGTCGTAGAAGCGCTTGGCGTGGGCGGCGAGCGCCTGACGCAGCGCCTCTACCCCCATCATGGGCGGATACTGGTTCGGGCCTTCAATCAGTGCTTGTGCCGCGCGCTCGCGCAGGGCGAGTGGGCCGTCGGTATCGGGAAAGCCTTGGCCGAGATTGATGGCGGCATGCTGGTTCGCCAGCCCTGACATAACTGTGAATATTGTCGTTCCAAGACCGGCAAACGTGGGATTCAGCGGCTTCATGGGGGCGCCTCAAAAAGCGGCCGCACCTTGGCAAAGCGCGGAACTGCTCGCAAGGCGCGGTGAGGGTGCCCACAGTTTGTGCACACTTGCCTAGCTTCGCAGCAGAATCCCGGATGTTCGCGTCTGCACCCAAGCGCTAAGGTCCGCCGCGTTTTGAGGGCCCCTTTCGGCCCTCCGCAGAAGCGGAACTAGCGATGAAGAAGATCGAAGCGATCATCAAACCGTTCAAACTCGACGAAGTGAAAGAGGCCCTCCAAGAGGTGGGCGTGCAAGGCATCACCGTTACGGAAGCCAAGGGCTTCGGCCGCCAGAAGGGTCATACAGAGCTGTATCGCGGCGCCGAGTATGTCGTGGACTTCCTGCCGAAGGTGAAGATCGAGATCGTTCTGCCGAACGACCTCGTCGATCGCGCTGTCGAGGCGATTCAGAAGGCTGCCCGCACGGGCCGCATCGGCGACGGCAAGATCTTCATTTCCTCGGTCGAGGAAGTCATCCGCATCCGCACCGGCGAAACCGGACAAGACGCTATCTAAGAACCCAACCTACGCTCCTAGGAGAGAACACTGATGGCCAACGCTGATACTGTCCTCAAGAAGATCAAAGACGAAGAGGTCAAATTCGTCGACCTGCGCTTCACCGACCCGCGCGGGAAGTGGCAGCACGTGACGTTCGACCTTTCGCTGGTCGACAAAGACCTGTTCGAGACGGGTACGATGTTCGACGGCTCGTCGATCGCCGGCTGGAAGGCGATCAACGAGTCGGACATGACGCTCCTGCCCGACCCTTCGACCGCCGTGATCGACCCGTTCTTCGCGCAGAAGACGATGATCCTGTTCTGCGACGTGCTTGAGCCTTCGACGCACCAGCCCTACGGCCGCTGCCCGCGCTCGATCGCGAAGTCGGCCGAGAACTACATGAAGTCGCTCGGCATCGGCGACACGGCGATGTTCGGTCCGGAAGCCGAGTTCTTCATCTTCGACGACGTTCGCCACACGGTGGGTATGAACAAGTGCAGCGTCGAAATCGACTCCGCCGAGGGCCCCTACAACACGGGCAAGGAATACGACCAGGGCAACCTCGGCCATCGTCCGCCCGTTAAAGGCGGTTACTTCCCGGTTCCGCCGGTCGACAGCTGCCAGGATATCCGCTCCGAGATGTTGTCGATCATGGGCGACATGGGCATCGAACCCGAGAAGCACCATCACGAAGTCGCGCCCTCGCAGCACGAACTCGGCTTCAAGTACTCGACGCTGGTGAAGACCGGCGACCGGATGCAGATCTACAAGTACGTGATCCATCAGGTGGCCGCGGCCTACGGCAAGACGGCGACGTTCATGCCGAAGCCGATCAAGGGCGACAACGGCTCGGGCATGCACGTGCACCAGTCAATCTGGAAGAACGGCCAGCCGCTGTTCGCCGGTTCGGGCTATGCCGATCTTTCCGAGATGTGCCTCTACTACATCGGCGGCATCATCAAGCACGCGAAGGCGATCAACGCGCTCACGAACCCGCTGACGAACTCCTACAAGCGTCTAATCCCGGGCTTCGAAGCGCCGGTGCTGCTCGCCTACTCGTCGCGCAACCGTTCGGCGTCGATCCGCATTCCGTTCGGCGCGGGTCCGAAGGCGAAGCGCATCGAAGTACGCTTCCCGGATCCGGGTGCGAACCCGTACCTTGCCTACGCAGCGATGTTGATGGCAGGCCTCGACGGCATCCAGAACAAGATCCATCCGGGCCAACCGATGGACAAGGACCTCTACGCGCTGCCGCCGGAAGAGTTGAAGGACGTTCCGCAAGTGTGCGGTTCGTTGCGCGAGTCGCTCGACAACCTCGACCGGAATCGCGCGTTCTTGAAGCGCGGCAACGTCTTCAGCGACGACTTCATCGACAGCTACATCGAACTCAAGATGCAGGAAGTGTACGCCTACGAGCACACGCCGCATCCGATCGAGTTCCAGATGTATTATTCAGTGTAAGCGAAAGCTGACTTGATCGCATGGGCCGGGAGCGATCCCGGCCCTTTTTTCTGTTTGCGTCGCGTCATGGTATGAACCGACTGCATGGAAGATGATGTCTCAAGGTTAGCGCGGTACATCCAACTCACGATCGGCGTGCTTTGGATATGCTTTTGCGGCGGTTGCGCAGTCTACTTTGTCATCCAACTTGGCTCGTATTCCGCGGTGGTTGTGCTCCTCTGCCTTGGAGGCGCTGCAATGGGTTGGATTGTTGCGAGAACGGGCTTCCGTGCGTTGACGAATAGAAGGAGCAATGACTAACGGCAGAGAAGAGCGGCCGCGGACTTCAATTACCGGGCCTGGAGCGATCCTGACTTTTTTGTTAACCCACGTGACCTTCGAATCTC
The DNA here is from genome assembly GCA_964647355.1 of uncultured Flavobacteriaceae bacterium. Lineage (GTDB taxonomy): Bacteria > Pseudomonadota > Alphaproteobacteria > Micropepsales > Micropepsaceae > SZUA-430. The sequence continues at coordinate 4,213 of CAZYGK010000169.1, forward strand.
GATCCCAAATATTCGTTTAGATCGGGTTCCTGGCGCGGGGATTGAAGGTAACGTACCCACGCCCTCTGCTCGTGGATGGCGGGGCCGAGTTCCCAGACGCAGAGCGTACCCTTGTGACGGCCAGTTTGAACGAACGGTGCGAAGGCGCTCATTGCTGCGTCTTTGTAGTAGACGGATTCCCAGAGCTCGTTTGAGTTTCGCCAAGTGCAGACCGGCAGAAAGTAGAACGCGTTGCTGGCGCCGCAGCGGTGCAGCAGGGCGAAGCCGATGTCGCGGTCGAGTTCGACTTGACACTCTGCCACGAGGTAGCTGCGAGCCGCGTCGCGGACGCCTGCGGGCACTGGCGTTTCGCGGCGTGCAATGTCGTACCACTTCAGGCGCGACGAGCCCAAGGTGAGCATTGGACCCGGTGTCACCCATTTGGCGACGTGGCGGTAGCCGTGCTCGACGGCGATCGGATCGGTCATAACATTCATTCCTAGCACTCCCGCATGACAGGGAGTGTCAGGATTTGGTCTCGCACTTCGATTGGCCGCTCGTTGAATTGCAGACAAACAAAGAGGGCCGCGTTGCTGCGGCCCTCTTTCACAATCTCTGACCGGAGGCCGGCGTTACGCCGCGGCCTCTTCGTCGGCTTTCTTTTGGACGGGGCCGGAGTCTTTGCCCTTGGCCGTCACGTCGCGGTCGACGAACTCGATGATCGCCATCGGAGCCGCGTCGCCGTGGCGGAAGCCCGCTTTCAGAACGCGGGTATAGCCGCCCTTGCGCGATGCGTAGCGCGGGGCGAGGACGTCGAAGAGCTTCGTCACCATCTTGGTGTCGTTTTGCAACGCGGAGAGCGCCTGACGGCGGGCGTGCAGGTCGGTCTTGCCGCGCTTGCCCAACGTAATCAGCTTCTCGATGACCGGACGAAGGTCTTTGGCCTTCGGCAGCGTCGTAGAAATCTGCTCGTGCTTGATCAACGCCGCCGCCAAATTGACGAACAGCGCCTTGCGGTGCGACGAGGTGCGGTTGAGCCGGCGGCCGGATGAACCGTGGCGCATGGTTTAGTCCCCTATTCTCTCAATATTGGTCTTCAAATTTCCGCGCCAGTTCCTCGATGTTTTCAGGCGGCCAGCCCGGCACTTCCATGCCGAGGTGGAGACCCATCGAGGCCAGCACTTCTTTGATTTCGTTGAGCGACTTGCGGCCGAAGTTCGGCGTGCGGAGCATTTCCGCCTCCGTCTTTTGGATCAGGTCGCCGATGTAGACGATGTTGTCGTTCTTCAAGCAGTTCGCCGAGCGAACAGACAGTTCGAGCTCGTCGACCTTCTTCAGAAGCGCCGGATTGAACGGCAGATCGGTCTTCTGCTCTTCCGTCTTCTTCTCGCGCGGCTCTTCAAAATTGATGAAGATAGAGAGCTGGTCCTGAAGAATGCGCGCCGCGTAAGCGACAGCGTTCTCCGGCGTTATCGCGCCGTTCGTCTCCAGCGTCATCGTCAGTTTGTCGTAGTCGAGAATCTGACCTTCGCGCGTGTTCTCCACGCGGTAAGAGCACTTCTTGACCGGCGAGAACAGCGAGTCGACCGGGATGAGCCCGATCGGCGCGTCTTCCGGACGGTTGCGTTCGGCAGCAACGTAACCCTTACCCGTGTTGACGGTCAGTTCCATGCGCACGCGAGCGCCGTGGTCGAGGTTGCAGATCACGAGATCCGGATTGAGAATCTCAAGATCGCCGACAGTCGTGATCTGACTGGCGCGAACTTCGCCCGGCCCTTCGGCCTTGAGCACCAGGCGCTTCGGCCCGTCGCCGTGCATCTTGAGCGCAAGCTGCTTGATGTTGAGCACGATGTCCGTCACGTCCTCGCGAACGCCCGGGATCGACGAGAATTCGTGCAACACGCCGTCGATTTGCAGCGATGTCACCGCGCCGCCTTGCAGCGACGACAGCAGCACGCGGCGCAATGCGTTGCCGAGCGTCAGACCGAAGCCGCGCTCCAGCGGCTCGGCAGTGACCACGGCCTGCGTGCGCGGGTTCGGACCCGGCTCGACGTGGAGCTTTTGCGGCTTGATCAGTTCTTGCCAGTTCTTCTCAATCACGGG
>CAZYGK010000170.1:0-6277 GCA_964647355.1 uncultured Flavobacteriaceae bacterium
TGGATCGAGCGGTTGGTGAAATAGACTTGGCGGTCAATGCAGAAGGGTCTCACGCAAACGCATTGCGTGAGACCCTTCTTCATGTGTAGCGAGCAAGCTCTACCGCGGTTGGCTCATATATGCGGTCAGCGCCGCCGTCATTTCCCTGAGCACCTTCGCAACCGACGGATCGGCTTGTACCGCGGCCCAATAGGCCTTCACCTTCGGTGTCGCGCCGAGAAGGTCGGGCTGCCCTAGCATCGGCCCGATCCCGACCACGAAGAACAGCGACGGCACCAGCGCGCAATCCGCGAGCGACGCGTTCGCGCCCATCGCGTACTTACCCGGCGCGACGAAATGCTCGAGACCCTTAAGACCCTTCGCCAGTTCCGTCAGCTGCTCGTCCACGACCCTCGCATCGCGCACCTTCGGATCGATCTGCTCGAACAACTCGAACAGCGGGTTGAGAATGTACTGATCCGCGATGTTGAACATCACGCGCATCCTCGCCCGTTCTTTCGCATCGGCGGGCCTGAGCGACGGCGTCGGCCGCGTGTCCTCGATGTACTCGCCGATCACGCCCGACTCCGGCAGATAGAAGCCGCCGTCGTCGAGCGTCGGGATCTTCTCCAGCGGGTTGATCTTTGCGTATTCGGCCGTATGCGACCCGCCTTGCGGCACGTCGATCAGCTGCGCGTCGATACCCTTGAGATACAGCTGCAACCGCACGCGGTTCGCATAGGGCGAGAGTTTTGAGTCGTAGAGTTTCATGGCCAATGCCTCCGTTACCGCGCCATGGGGCACGCCGGAGCCACGCCGGTCAACTACCTCGCGTTACGCCTGCGTCTGCCGGCTCACCCAGCGATAGCTGAACGCAATCAGACCGGCGAACAACGCCCCACCAATCCAGGGACCGGCCGCGAAATCTGCGCCGACCAGGGCAAGGGGGCTCTCCTTGCCCGTGCCCACGATCAGGCCCGCATTCAAGATGCCGAGCAAGCTCTCACCCACAATGAGACCCGAGGCCAACAGAACGCCAAAGCGCGACAGCATTCCTTCGTCCTTCGACCCGGCGATGGCGCGCGAATAGAGCCAGCCGATCACCGCCCCGAGGATCACCGGCGACGTCGTATCCATCGGTAGATAGATACCGATGCCGACCGCCATCGGCGGAATGCGCAACAGCTTCAACAGGCCCAGCACTTCGTCGATCGCGATGATCAGAATACCGACGAGCACGCCCGCGCCGATCAGGTTCCAGTCGATATCGGCGTTCAGGACCCCGCGCGCGAGCGTCGAGATCAACGCCGCCTGCGGCGCGCCCAACGGCTGTGCCGCGATCGCAGAACGGTTCGGATCGCCCGGAAATCCGTAGGCTTGGTTCAACAGATCGAGCACGGGCCCGATCACGATCGATCCCGCGATCACACCGAAGATCAGCGCCACCTGCTGCTTCCAGGGCGAGGCGCCAACCAATTGCCCCGTTTTCAGATCCTGCAAATTGTCGTTCGAGATCGTGGCGATCGAGAACACGATGGCGACGGCGAACAGCGCAAAGGCGATCAATGCATTTGTGGCGTCCGGACCCGCATAAGGCTGCACAAACTGCGCGAGCAATACCGACGCAGCCACGATGGCCAAGATGCCGATGCCCGACACCGGGCTGTTCGAGGCACCGATCAGGCCCGCCATGTAGCCCGCAACGGTCGCGATGAACGCGCCGACCACCACCGTGAAGAAGACGCCGCCAACCACCAGCGGCCAGCCGAATTGCGCCAATACGCCGCCCGCCACGAAATCGAACAGCAGGCCTGCGATCGCAACCAAGCAGAGCGCGCTCAAGCCGCCGATCACACCCAGCGACAGATCGCGGTCGCGCCCGTTGTCGGCCCCGCCGTTGCCCGCCGCGCGCGCGGTCGCGACCAAACCCTGGAACACCGGCCGCGCCAGTGCGAGCAGGCTCCAGATCGCCGCGATCCCGATCGTGCCAGCGCCGATGAACCGCACCTTCTCGCCGCGGATCGTGTTCGCGAGTGTGGCGATGTCGCCTTCCAATCCTGCACTCAAGTACGGAATCGAGATGCCCCACGCGATGACGATGCCCACCAGCATCGCAACGCCGACAGATATGCCCACAAGGTGCCCTGCCCCGATCAGCGCCAGCGAGTACGACGTCGAGAGCCCGCTGACGCCAGCAGCCACGCGGAAGTAGGTCGCAAATCCCGTGGTCGCTATGCCGGTAAACGCGACGATCTGCATGAAGGCCGCGACGATCGCGCCGTAGAGCACGACGATGGGCCCGCGCTTGCGCTCGACCACGTTGGCCGGCGCCTCGTCGTCGCGCGCGCCGACTTTCAGCACCTCGGCAGCAGCCACGCCTTCGGGATAAGGCAGCGGCGAGTTGACGACCAAAGCGCGCCGCAGTGGGATCGAAAACAGTACGCCGAGCACCCCGCCCAGCGCGCACACCAGAAACGTCTCGACGAACGGGAAATCCCGCCACCACCCGATCATCACCAACCCGGGCAACACGAAAATAATCGCCGACAGCGTCCCGCCCGACGATGCGACCGTCTGCACGATATTGTTCTCGCGGATCGTGCCAGTGTTGAATGCCCGGAGAATACCCATCGAAATGACGGCGGCCGGGATCGAAGAGGCGATCGTGATCCCGACCTTTAAGCCCAAATACACGTTCGCCGCCGTAAACACGGCGGCGATGGCGGCACCAAGCGCGATCGCGCGTACGGTAAGTTCGGTCTCTTTCATCGTCACACCCGCAAAGCCGCCCGCAAAGCGACGGCCGCTTCGGGCTGGCGTTACTGTGTCACAAAGGAAGGCCGATGCAACCCCGTCAGGCGGCGGCCACCGCCGTCGGACGCGCAAGCTTCTCGATCGCTTCCGGCGCGGCCGCGAGGGGCAAGCGCAGCGTCACGGTCGTCCCCTTACCTTCAACGCTGTCGATGGTGAGTCGCGCCCCCATCTGCGCCGCAAGCTTCAGGCAGATGGCAAGCCCGAGCCCCGTCCCCTGCTCGCGCCGCGTATAGACACCATCCGCCTGCACGAACGGCTGCCCCAGCTGCTGCAGGGTCTTCTCCGGAATGCCGCAACCCTCATCGACCACGCGCAGGTCGCAAAGGCCGAGTTCGCGCATCACGGCAAACTCCACGCGCACCTGCGTATTCGCGGGCGAGAACTTCAACGCGTTGCCGACCACATTGACCACGATTTGCACCAACGCCTGGCGGTCGGCGGTCACGAGCACGCTCGGCGCGATGTACTGACACGTCAACTGCACGCCGCGTTGTTCCGCAAGAACGCGCAACATCCGGTAGGTTGACGTCACTTCTTCCGAAAGGCTCACGGCTTCCAGATTCGACGTATGCTGCTTGGCCTCGATCTTCGAAAAAAGAAGAAGATTGTTCACGATGCGCAGCAAGTGCTGGCCGCTCGCCATGATGTCGCCAGCATATTCTTTGTACTTGTCGGGTACGCCGAGATCGAGCGTATCGTTCTTGATCAGCTCGGAAAGCCCGTTGACGGCGTTCAGCGGCGTGCGGAACTCGTGGCTCATATTGGCGATGAAGAGGCTCTTCGCCCGGCTGGTTTCCTCCGCCGCATCGACTTGCGCTTGGACCGCGCGCACTTCCGCGTCGCGCGCATGGTTCACGACCGCGACCCATCCGAAGGCAAGCGCAATCAACATCGCGGCCACAACCGGCGCCGCCGTCAAAAGCATGCCGATCGCGTCCGAAATGAACTGCTGCCCGCCGTTCGAGGCATTCCAGCGAAAGCCGTAGGCCGGCGCCATGCCGGCGGGCCCCGCCAAGGGCGCGGTCCAATCGGACATCGGCGCGGATAGCCCGCCCAGCTGGAAATCCTCCGCCACGCTCGCAAGATACGCGGCATCGATCGTCTTCAAGTAGGCGAGCGCGAAGTTCGGACGCTCCAGTCCCGCAGCGCGGCGCTTACTCGTAACAGCGATCGCATGCATCGCGATGAAATGTGGCGCTCCGGCAAACTCAACCACGCCGGATATCGCGTGCAGCTTTCCGGTGCGCGCTTCCTGAATGAGCGGAACGGCTAGCGCCGCGAGTCGCGTCTGATCCGCGTCCGAAACCGGAACCGTCCCGTCCGCCTTCGCATCGTAATTGTGCGCCAGGCGGCCATCGGCGCCGACCGCGACGATGTGCTCGACTTGGAACGTCACCGCGCTATAGCGCCCCAAATTCTCCGCATCCCAGTGCGCGTTCGGCCCCTTTTGGAACCGGTCGTACATCTCGTCCCAAAGCGCATAGTCGCGCACGTTGGCTTCGATCTTTGCGAGCTGCCGTTTGACGACGGAGCGAACCACGACGGTTTCGCTGGCGATCTGCTGTTCGTCGAGGCGCGTGGCCGACGCCTGCAACAACGCCGCAAGCAAGCCCGCCGCGATCACGACGATTGTGACCACAAGCGCCGCGAGTACCAACGCGTATTTGCCGAGCTTCCCGGTCATAGTCCACAGCAGCATGAGGAGGCGCGCAAGAAGCCCGCCTTTACCCTCCGATGCTCGCACATCCGCCTTAAATCGCGGTTGCCGCAGACCCGTTACCAAATCCTTGCCCCACGAGGCCGGAGCCGCGGATTCCTGCGCCGCTTCCCGCCCGGTCCCGGCTGGATTCCCGTATTGGCGCAAGTCTAAGCTGCACCCTGAGGGACCATTCATGGACGACACCGACAAGAAAATCGCAGCGTTGCTGCAAGACGACTGCTTCCTGCCGCAGGCCGAAATTGCCCGCGCCGTCGGCCGCGTCACCTCCAGCGTCAACGAACGAATGCGCAAGCTGAAGGAGGACGGCGTCATTCGCGCCTACCGCGCCGAACTCGACCCAGATCGCGCGGGCTTCCCGATCCTGGCGTTCGTCAACGTTCTGATGGACGACGCCGGGCACGCCGCAGCCTTCCCCCAACGCGCCACGAAGATCCCCGAAGTTCTGGAGCTTCACCACGTAACCGGCGATTGGAACTTCCTGATCAAGATTCGCGCCCGCTCAACCGCCGATCTCGAGGCCGTCCTCACCGGCAAGTTGAAGAAGCTTCGCGGAGTCGTGCGGACGAACACGCAGATCGTGCTCGTCGCGCACAAGGAAATCCGCACACTCCCGCTATAGTTACATCGCACCCGCGATCGTCGTGAACGTAGTGTTCACCGCATCGCCCACATGAGCCACGCCCGAGATGATCACGACGGCGATCAATGCCGCGATCAGTCCGTACTCGATTGCCGTCGCGCCTGTTTCATCGCGCAAGAACTCCAAAGCAAAGCGAACCATTGCCACCACCTCCGTTCAGACACACGAAGAATAGTCGCCGCCGCCCAACGCCCGCTTACCGAAACGGACCCCAGGCGAAGCAGGACTTGGCGCAGTACGAACTGCGCCAAGTTTTGTGAGCATCGTTACGCCTTAGAACGGGATCGACGCCCGCACATAACCCGCGTGTGCCGTGTAGTCGTCCTTCAGCTCAAGATCGTAACTCGCACGCAGGTCGACCCCGCCAGCCGTCGCAAGCAGCGTACCGATGCCAAGGTTCAAGATGTCAGCCGCGGGCTCTACGCCTTGCGTGCGGAACACGATGCCGGGCGCACCCAAGAACTCACTCGCCGTCTCGAACCGAGGCTGAGTAAGATCCCGGCGATAGTCGATGCGCAGTTCCGGCCGGAACAACTCACCGCCCGAAAGCGCGATATCCCAGCGCGCAAGCAAGCCCAGGCCCAACCGCAAGCTCGTGACATCCTCAGGCCCGACAACGAGCCCAAGCCCACCGACGCCTTGCTCCGCATAACCGTCCGGGGAATACCAAGCTGCATTCAAGTGCACCCGCGGAACGAGTGTCAGCGCATCCCCGCCACGATAAGCCCGGCCTAGTTCGACCCGCGCGGCGACATGATCGGCGTCATAGCTGCCCGTCGCCGTGTTGCCCGGAATACCGCCGACGTCGTGGCGGATAATGTCGTTTGCATGCCAGCCATAGGCGAGGAGCCCCTTCGCATAGAGTGCATTGTCGAACAGATGATCTCCGTAGAGCGTCAGCTGGTAGCTATCGACCTTCGTGTCGGTCAGATTCACCCCATTGCCGCCGGCATCCGTCGATGTGTAGCTGAATGCGGCACCGAGCGCGGTCGCCTTATCGACATTCGTATCGGCACCAACAGCGACACCGTAGGAGCCCGCATCATAACCCGTGTTGTAGCTGTGCCGGCCCTGATCGACCGCCCGGCCAAAACCCTGCATCCAGAACCGCCCACCCGCGCGCG
>CAZYGK010000171.1:0-6241 GCA_964647355.1 uncultured Flavobacteriaceae bacterium
ACGGCTGGAAGACCGCCGACAAGAAGCCGGTGAAGAACGTCGATCTGTGGCAGCGGCTCGAAGAAGCGGCGGCAAAGCACAAGGTGAGCTGGCGCTGGGTGCGCGGGCACAACGATCACGAGCTGAACGAGCAAGCCGACGCGCTGGCGCGGGCGGCCGTACCGGGGAAGTAGCCAACAGGCTTTTAGTTCGTGAACGTGCTTGCCGGGCACCGGTTGTCCGGTGCGGGAGCCGGCCGCAAAGAACGCCGATCGGCAGTCCAGCAACTGGGCATGCCGGCAATTTGCGATGCCCATCGGCCTACCCATGATTCATTGAGCGCGGAGCAGTAGCAAATCGAGAAGTTGCTCGCCTTGTCGTACGTCTTCCAAGACTTCCAGACCTTAGTGCCTGCATCGGAGTTGCTGATGTCGGCCATGCGGACGATCCCGCCGGGTGGAATGACACGGTTGGAAACACGCTCCCATCGCTGCAGATCGGTTTCTTGAACGCCGCCGAAATGGGCAACGGCTTCCGGCCAGCTGTTCAGCGTGCGGCCGTCTGTTGCCCAATTCACCGATGTGACCAGCGCGGGACCGTTGCCGGCGTTTTGCGCGGTCAGCTGGTAGCCGCTTGCTGTCCGTGAGTATTCGATCGTAAGCACCGGCCAGCTGCTCACGGCTTCGAGCGAGGTGGACATTGCCATGATGAACAGTTGCGACCCCGCGAACACCACACCGAGCGCCGTCACCCACAATGCCGCCGCCGAGCTGCGCGCAAGGTCACCCATCTTTGCCCCCACCATGAATTGCCAGAGGCGATGCTATGCCGGATTACTGTCGTGGAGCGGCAACGCATGCAGAAATTGGCGCGGCCGCCCGCGCGAAAACGCGCTGACGGTTGTGTTGGATGTCGTCAGGTTCGCGTGAAAGAAGACATGCTCGGGCAATGACAGTAGCCGCTACTGCGGTCGACGAGTCGATCGAGCGTGCAGCGCCGCGCCAAGCTTGTCTGTGTCCAACAGGTTTGCCAGCGTTTCCTGGCAGTCTGCCGCCAGCGGGTCGAGATGTAACTCGCGCGCGGCCCTCAGCGCCGCTTCAATATCGGCGATGCCCCCGGCGCGGTCGCCGGTCGCGATGAGGGCGAGGCCGCGCACATAGCGGGTTTGCGCGATGTGAATCGGCTCTTTGTTTTCGATCGCCATCAGCAGGCCTTCGTCGATCGTAGCCAGCGCGGCCTTACCGTCGCCGCACGCGAGTTCGGCCTCTGCCAGACCGCGGAACACGCGTACCGAGGCGTAGCGGCCGGAGCGCAGATAGCGCTTCTGTTCGATGATCGGGCGCGCGATCTCGCGCGCTTGTTCGGGCCGGCCGACGCGAACGAGCGCGGTTGCAAGTTCGCCCGCGGCGGACGGCTCGATCAAGTGGATCTGGCCTCTGATACAGGCATCGAGCGTCTTCTCAAGGAGCGCTACGGCCTTCTCCGCATCGCCCGTCGCCAGCGCGAGGCGGCCGTGGGCGTTCGTGATCAAGACGCGGGAATAGGGCTGATCGATATCGCCCAAGATTCGTTCGCCGCGCTCGATGTAGCTCTTTGCGTCGGCGATGCGGCCGCGATCGAGGAGGAACGACGCCAGGAATGCGCAGGAGCGGACGCTCGGGAAGAACATACGCCCGAACGTCGAACGCTCGTCTTCGGGGCTGTAAGTGTTGACGAGATCGATGTAGGTCTCGATCGCCTCGTCGAGGCGGCCGACGGCGTGGAGGATGTGCGCGGTCATCGATTGCGCGCTGTCGCGAAGCACGAAGAAACCCGTTTCCTTCGCAATTTTTAGCGCGATATCCGCGTTCACACCCGCCACATCGTGGCGCGACCAAATCCAGTTGAAGACAGAATAGTGCGCGCGAACGATGCCTTCGCGCAGCCGCTCGCCGCGCGCCTCGCAGAGTTCGATCGCGAGCAGCATGGCGCGTTCGTACTCTTCGGCGTCCCCCGATTGCTGCAAGGCATCTAGGCTCGTCATCACTAGATCGAGCAAGTGGCCGTTTGCGGTCCCGGGCAGCGACGGTTTCATGCGCATTGCCCAATCGTAGAGCGCGCGGATCGTCTTTTGCGAGGACGTACGAACGCCGAGCTGGCAGGCCGTCACGAGTTGCGTCAGCGCCTTCTCGACCTGGCCCGAACGTTCGGCGTGATAGGCGAGCCGTTCGAGCGTCGCCGGAGAAGCGTTCGTTTGCTTCTCGAAGGCGGCCGCGGCGCGGGCGTGAATTTCGGACGCTTCGGCTCGAAGCAGCGTCATCAGCGCGCCGCCCCGGAACAAGTCGTGACGAAATCTGACTTTGTCCCGGCTCGAGGCGTCAATTAGATGCTCTGCCTCAAGTTCACTCAAAATTCCGTCCAGCTCGCGTTCGTCGACCTCGCTTGTCGCTGCCAGAATGGGGCGCTCGATCTCGGCGCCTAGAATTCCGGCGCCAAGCATGACGCGGCGCGCTACCGGCGAGAGGGCCGCCATTCGCGATTGGACGAGGCTTCCGATCGAGAGCGGGGTCGCGTCCGCGTCCTTGTGTTCGGCTGCGGGCATCCGCAAGAGTTCTTGCAGGAAGAACGGATTGCCTTGGGCGCGTTGCACGAGCCGGTCGACGAGCCCGTGGTCGCGCGGCAGGCCCGGCGCCGAGAAGAACCGGCAGAACTCCTTCGCCTCTTCGGCTGCGAGCGGCGCCAAGTCGATGACCTCGTTCGCGGCGCGGGCCGCTTCATCGCGGGCTGGTACCCGAGCGGTCAGCAGCAGCCACACCGGCAGGCGCGCGGTCAAACGGTGGAGCACAACCAAGAGGTCGGTGGTTTCCGGATCGAGGTGGTGAACGTCTTCGACCAGAATCAAAAGAGGCTGGCGGCGTGCCGTTCGCTCGACGAGGTTGGCAATAGCGGCGAACATGGTTTCGCGACGGGCTTGCGCGGTGAGCGAACTCCAGGCGCGATCTTCGATTGCGGCGCCGGCTGCTTCCACCAGCCCTGCCCGGAGTTCCGGCGGGACTTCTTGGGCGGCGGCCGCGTCTCGCAGCTCCTCTCCGGTTGCCGCCGGACTGCAACGTAAGAGATTGCGAACGAAAGACTTCAGCGACGAGAACGGCGTACGCCGCAATACGGAAATACCGGCGAGTTCTTCCACCCGCAAGCCCAGCGCCCGCACGGTGCGGGCCACTTCATGCGATAGACGCGTCTTGCCGATGCCCGCCTCGCCGATGAGGGCGATCGAATTTCCTGTCGAGGCCTTGGTGTCGATCATGCCGAGCACACGCTCGAACACTTCCTCACGCCCGACCAAGGGCGACTCGTGATCGCTGTCGAGCACGTGGGCCAGATTGCGATCGAAGTTGATGGTGCGCAGCTCATAGACATTGAGCGTGCGTTGCGGCGCGACCGTGAGCCGACCGCGGGCATCGGCGACGACCATGGGGCCCGCAAGCGCAAGTGTTTCGCCGGTCAACAACACGCGGTTCGCGGGTGCATCGCGTTCGACTTTGGACGTGAAGTTGACGTCGGGACCCACCGCGTCGTAGTCGTCGACGCGACCGCTCTTGAGCGCGCGGATGAGTGCTCGTCCCGAGTGAATGCCAACCCGCACGCCACTGAAACCGCCGGTGCCCGCACCCGGCAACGCACTGAAGTCGTCGCAAATCGCCTGACCGGCGCAGCAAGCGCGCAGGGCGTGGTCTTCGTAGGCGATCGGGGCACCGAAGATCGCCATCACGCCATCGCCTTGGACCCGGGCAACCGTGCCGCCGAATTGGCGTACCCGCTGGCGCATCCGGGCAACGGCCTGGTCGAGTAGCTCTTGTGCCTCTTCGATGTCCAAGTCGGCGATCTGCACCGTCGAAGAGACGACGTCGGCAAAGAGGACCGTGATCAGAGAGGCGGTCGCGATCGAAGGCGCGTCGAAGCGCGAACCGGCGCGCGGCTGACGCTCCGGCTCCTTGCCCTGCCCTCCCGTCGACTGACCCTCTGACGACACGAATGACTCCCTTGGCGGTAGTTTAGGCTCTGTCTGCGCTCGCGCAAACGGCAGTTTGGCGCCCTTGCCTGCCGCGGATGGCAGCGGCACAGTTGCCTTAATCTAGGGGAACGAATGTCTCGTCAACGGAATGCGGGTGCGCTGTGGATGCCGGGCGACCCGAAGGTCGGTCAGACACTCGACCGGCTGCACCAAGAGTCCAAGCACGATAGAATTGTGATTGCGAGAGCCTTCCCAACGGGACTGTTCGCGCTGCTGCGTGGGCGGTCATGGTTCGAGGCGGTCTATCCGTGGCTCAAGTACACGTACGTTAAGGTCGGTTACGAAGCCGGCGAGTTGATGTACACCACCGCCCGCGCAATCAACGCCAGGCGCATAGTCGAGTTCGGCACCGGGTTCGGGTTTTCCACGATCTATCTGGCGGTTGCGGTTCGCGACAACGGTGGTGGTACGGTGATCACGACCGAGATCGAGCCGACGAAAGTCGACGTCGCGGCAGCCAACGTTGCCGATGCCGGGTTGAGGAGCCTCGTCGAGTTCCGGCTTGGCGATGCGCTTGAGACGCTGCGCGATGTCGAAGGGCCCATCGATATGGTCCTGCTCGACGGGTGGAACGAGGCCTATATTCCGATCGTCGAGTTGCTGAAGCCGAAGCTGCGCCCCGGTTCGGTTGTGTTTGCGGACAATGTGAAGTTCTTCAAGAACGGGCTGCGACCCTATGTCGAGCACATGCGCGACCGGCGGAACGGCTTTGTGACCACCACGCAAAGTGCGGGGTCGGGGTTCGAGTATTCGGTGTATCTCGGCCCCAAGGACTAAGCGCTCGCGACAGGTGCGGCCGTGACAATTCTGCGATTCGCCTGACAGGCGAATTCGAATCTTCAACGGTGTTCCGCCAATAGCGCTTGCCAATGCATTGTGCCTCTGTCGGTATTCCCTTGGGGATTGTGGGGGCAGAACCGCATGGGGCGCGCGGTGGCTGAACACGTGGGCAGTTTGGCGTTGGCTTTGGAGCAGGCGCAGCGGCTGCTCGGGCGCGATCCAGCGCTTGCGATCGAGCAAGCTCTCGAAATTCTCAAGGTCGTCCCGGGTCAGGCGAACGCGCGGCAGCTTCTTGCGGTCGCCTACCGCGCGCTCGGCGACCGTCTCACTGCTTCCGGTGACACGGTCGGTGCCGACGGGGCCTATGCGCGCGCCATCAAGGCTTCGATCAACGACCCGCGGCTTATGAAGGCAGCGTCCGCTCTTGCCGACAACAAGATTGCAACCGCAGAACACTTGCTGCGGGCGCATCTGAAGCAAGCGCCGACGGACGTTGCGGCGATCCGGATGCTGGCGGAAGTCGGGGCACGCCTGGGCCGCTATGGCGACGCCGAGAAGTTGCTCGCACGGGCGCTTGAGCTCGCGCCAAGCTTCGAGGCGGCGCGACACAACTATGCGATCGTGCTCTACCGTCAGCAGAAGGGGGAGCAGGCGCTGCGTGAGATCGAGCTTTTGCTCAAGGCGGACGGCGCGAATTTCGGCTATCGCAATTTGAAGGCCGCTGTGCTTGCACGGCTCGGCGAGTACGAGGCGGCGATCCCGCTTTACATTAAGCTTCTGAAGGAAGTGCCGGCCGAGCCGAGGCTTTGGCTCAGCTATGGACACGCGTTGCGTTCGACGGGGCGGCAGGACGAGTGCATTGCCGCCTACAGGCGCTGCATCGCGGCGGCTGCGGGCTTTGGCGAGGCCTATTGGAGCCTCGCCAATCTGAAGACCTATCGCTTCGGCACCGCGGAAATCGAGGCGATGCGATCGGCGTTGCATCGTCCGGATCTGCGGGACGAGGACCGCTATCACCTGGAGTTCTCGCTCGGCAAAGCGCTGGAGGATGTGGGCGATTTCGCAACATCGTTCGGTCACTACGACAGAGGCAACGCATTGCGCCGCAAGAGTGCGGGATACAACGCCGAGAGTACCACGGAGCATATGCGCCGCTCGAAGGCGCTGTTCACGCGGGCGTTCTTTGAAGCACACGCCGGGACGGGCGCAAGCGCGCCGGACCCGATTTTCGTGGTGGGCTTGCCGCGCGCCGGCTCCACGCTGATCGAGCAGATCTTGTCGAGCCACAGCCAAGTCGAAGGCACGATGGAATTGCCCGACATTTCGCATCTCGCGCGCGAACTCGGCGGCCAGAAGCGGCGCGACGATGCTTCGAAGTACCCCGAGACGCTGGCCGACCTCGACCGCGACGCGCTGCTGCAACTCGGC
>CAZYGK010000172.1:0-6196 GCA_964647355.1 uncultured Flavobacteriaceae bacterium
TGCGCTCGTCGTCGAAGAACATGTGCTCCGTGCGGCACAGGCCGATGCCCTCCGCACCGAATTCGCGGGCGTGCTTGGCGTCGGCGGGGGTTTCGGCGTTGGCGCGGACCTTCATGCGGCGCACCGCGTCGGCCCAGCCCATCAGCGTCGCGAAGTCGCCGGAGAGCTCGGGCTGGATCATTGCGACCCTGCCCTTCATGACCTGGCCGGTGGAGCCGTCGATGGTGACGATCTCGCCCTTTTTGATCGTTTGGCCGGTCGCCGTGAACAGCTGCTTGCCGTAGTCGATGCGTAGGCCGCCGGCGCCGGAGACGCAGGGGCGGCCCATGCCGCGGGCGACGACGGCTGCGTGGCTCGTCATGCCGCCGCGGGCGGTGAGGATGCCGCGGGCGGCGTGCATGCCGTGGATGTCTTCGGGGCTGGTCTCGACGCGGACCAGGATGACGTCGTGGCCTTCGCCCGCGAGGCGTTCGGCCTCGCCCGCGTCGAACACCACTTCGCCCGACGCCGCGCCTGGGGACGCGGGCAGACCGGTCGCCAGCACCACGCGGTGCGCCTTCGGGTCCAGCGTCGGGTGCAGAAGCTGGTCGAGCGAGGCGGGGTCGATGCGCTTGATCGCCTCTTCCTTCGTCAACTTGCCTTCGTGCGCGAGGTCGACGGCGATTTTGAGCGCGGCCTTCGCGGTGCGCTTGCCGTTACGGGTTTGCAGCATCCAGAGGCGGCCCTTTTCGACCGTGAACTCGATGTCCTGCATGTCGCGATAGTGGGCTTCGAGCTTCTGCACATAACCCACGAACTCGGCGTATTCTTTGGGCATGCGCTCTTCGAGCGAGGGGTCCTTACCACCCGCGGCATCGCGCTCGCGCTTGGTCAACGGCTGGGGCGTGCGGATGCCGGCGACCACGTCTTCGCCCTGGGCGTTGACGAGGAACTCGCCGTAAAGCGCTGCTTCGCCTGTGGACGGATTGCGCGTGAAGGCGACGCCGGTCGCGCTGTCGTCGCCCATGTTGCCGAACACCATCGCTTGGATGTTCACGGCCGTGCCCCAGCTGTCGGGAATATTGTGCAGGCGGCGGTAGGTGTTCGCGCGCGCGTTCTGCCAGGAGCCAAAGACGGCGCCGATCGCGCCCCAGAGCTGCACATGCGGGTCCTGTGGAAAAGGTTGCCCGAGTTCTTCTTCGACTTTGGCTTTGTAGAGATCGACCAGTTTGATCCAGCCGGCTGCGTCGATGTCGGTGTCGAGCGCGAGGTCGTTCTCGTCCTTGTAGTAACCCAAGATCTCTTCGAAGTGGTCGTGGTCGACCCCTAAGACGACGTCGCCATACATGGAGATGAAGCGGCGGTAGCTGTCGTAGGCGAAACGTTCGTTGCCGGTCTCGCGGGCGATGGCTTTCGCGGTCTCGTCGTTCAGGCCAAGGTTCAGGACTGTGTCCATCATCCCCGGCATCGAGGCGCGGGCGCCGGAGCGGACGGAGACGAGAAGCGGAGCCTTGGCATCGCCGAACGTGCGGCCGACCTTCTTGCCGATTTCGCCGAGAGCGGCTTCGACCTGAGCCTTCAATTCGGCGGGGTAAGTCCGGTCATTCGCGTAGTAATGGGTGCAGACTTCGGTCGTGATCGTGAAGCCCGGCGGAACGGGGAGCCCTAAGTTCGCCATCTCGGCCAGGTTCGCGCCTTTGCCGCCCAGAAGCTCCTTCATTTTGGCCGCGCCTTCCGCGCTGCCGCCGCCGAAGCCGTAGACCCATTTCGTCATGCGCTTGTGCCCGTCCAATAGCGTTCACGGGCTACTTCTCATGTGCAGTGCAGCAAATCAAGCTGTGAGGCCTGGCCCACAAAATGGTTTGATCTTATTCTTCCCAAGGCAACGTCGAAACGAAACCATGAAGCCCGATCCTTCACCGAGCGCGCAGAAGCAACCGGCTATCTATTGGGTGCTCGTCACGCTCGCGGTTGGCTTGGTTTCGTTGGTCGCAGTTCAGGGCGTTCTGCGCACGCACTTCGGAATCGACCTCGACCTCATATCGACGAGGTCTGCGGCCCTCGGCGCGATCTTGCTCTCTGCGGCGGCCATCAGCATTTCGCGACGCAAGTGATCGCCTAGCGGCCCATGCGCGCGGCGTTGATGCGGGTCATGAGCGCTGCAAACTGGGGTTCGCTCATTGTGCCTTCGCCTTCGATGTGGAGGACCGCGGTGGCGGGGTCGATGGCGAGTTGGCGGATGTCGATGGTCACACCCTGAAACTCCTTCGGGAGCAGCTTGGCCGCGTCGACGACATGGCGCTTGAAGATGTCCTGACCGAATTGGGCGGTGATGGAGTCGCTGAAGCCCGGTGAAAGGCCGTCGATGCGGCACGGCGGGTTCTTTGCGCCTTGAACGTCGATCGTGACCACGGAGCGTTGTGCGGCAACCGCGATCATGGCGTTGCAGGCGACGTCGGCCGGGTATTCGAGCGGAAGGCCCACGCACATGCGCTTGGCGTAGTGGAAACGCACGTCGTAGGTGAGCGAGCGCGGGCCAGTGAGCATTGCACTCGCGGATTTGACGCGCACGAGGACGTCGCACGCCTTGTCGCGATTGAGAGCGCGTGCGGACAGCGCCGGGACATTCGCGAGAACGGTCGCGGCGTTGATATCGGCGACAAGCTCGAGGCGATAGCGGGCGCCGTCAAGCGGCGTCGCGCGCCAGCGTACGGCAGACGGCAGGTCGAACACGGCGGCGCCGAACTTCGGGCGGGCGACGAAGGTCTTCTCGCCTTCGACCGGTTGCGACGCAGGCGGGGCGGCGGCGGTGAGGACGGCCGCGCTCAAGGTCAAGACGATGATCGAACCGATGCGCCGCACGTGCCGCTCCCTTGGGTGGCACGATAGGTAGCGGGCGGTTGGGGCAAAATCAGGGCAGCAGCCCGCCCCTTACGGCAGTTCGACCGTGACCGCCGCTGTCAGGGTCATCGACGTTTCGCCGGTATAGGCGATATGCGCCGGCGCCACCGGTCCCAACAGCGGACCTGAGAACGAGCCTACATTGCCGTAGGTCGGGACGTCGCTGTCGTAGGTCAGGCCGCCGGTCAGCGATAGGCGCAGCGGCCCGATCCCAATCTCAGGGTCGATGCTATAGGCGGCGCCGAGTTCAAACATGCCTTGATATGCCGTCGTCGTATCGTTCTGCAGGAAGGTCATATCGCCGACGATTAGGAGAGCGGCCGCGGTGCTGCCGTTCGGAGTCACGGCGCTTGATATGCCGTTTTCGGCCATCTCGGTTTTCCGCCGTACAACGCCGCCGCCGACAGCGCCAAAAATATCGAAGCCGCCACCCGCCGCATAGCTGGCCCGCAAGGCGAAGTTCAGCGCGGCATCGCGGGTGTGCATCCGCCCATTGACCACGCGAAAGGCGCCGATCAAGGGGTCTTCGAAATCGTTGGCAATGGCTTCCGCTGTGATGAAATCTGCCTGTCTCTCGCCGATTGCTACGGAGACGGATGGCGTCAGCGTCAGCGCGGGCGAGATCTGGTGATCGCCGGCGAAACCGGCCTCGCCTCGGCGCGCGACGACGCCGTAGGTCGAATAGACTCGCTTTTGTGTGTCGACGGGGTCGCCCATGGTTTGCACAGCGTTGGCTTGGGCTACCCAAACCCCGCCGATCTGGACGACAGCCAGTGCCGCCGAGGCACCGTTCGCGTCGGCGTCGCAACTGAGGGTGTTGCCGAAACCGCTATCGTGAAATCCGTTGGACGTGTTTGCGCCGCTCGCGTCCACACACATCAGCCCAACGTCCGGCGCCGGCGTGAACAATCCGATCAACGCGCTGGAGTCGGCGGCATGATTGAGCGAGCTGGCGAACGCACGCCCGTCCTTGCTGACGCCGGTGAAGTCGAAGGCGGTGAAGATCGTGGGGCCTTGCGTTCGAGAGATTTTGGCCGCATTCGCCTTCTCATGCTCGTAGCCGCCGAATACGCGCAAGTTCCGCCCGAACCAGGACGGCTCGTCTTCGCCAGCCAGGACATAAGAGAGCGTGCCGCCAAAGTGGCGCCCTGCCACCTCTTCGACGATGCCGGCAAACGTGACGGGCGTCCCGTCCACGGCGATGTAGGCGTCGCCCCGCACCGGCTCGACGCTCATCTCGACGTAACCCGTCTCGAACGTGAACTGGCCGCGCCCGCCGTCGAAGGCGGCGTGCCCCGCCTGCGGCGCATCGGCGAGTGCGGGTGCGGCGCAAACGGTGGACAGGAGCAAGAGCGTGCGGCGGTTCATAAGCAAAGCCTTCGCGTTGTTTGCGCGAACCCTGCCACATGAATTTCGCTCTTCAACGAATTTTGTTCGCCTTGCGGTTCGAGGCCTCGCGCCTGGGGAGCGCATGCAACAAGCGCACGCGGCGTTCGCGAATGTGCTTGGGCGCCACCGACTGTGCGCCCGGCGCCGGCCGCGCGAGCAGCCGCCGTCACTGTCATTGCACCAACTATGTCTCAAGCGAAGTGACGGATCGGCGGACCGGGAAGCTCAACACCGGCGCGCTCGCGTTGACTCAGGTTTTTTCAAGCGTCAGCGCTTGACGCTAACGAATCGGAAAGCGGTCTTTGCTTTGAGCTGCATGCGGCACCCGTCAGGGCTTGCGCGCGAGAGCGAGGCCTAGGCCGGCGCCGAGCAGGACGCCGGCAGTGATTCGGTTCGTCCATTTGCCGAGGCGGGCGAAGAGGCCGCGGGCGCGGCTCGCGAGCAGAGCCCAGCACGCGTCGATCGCGGCGGCAACGACAAAGAACGTGAGCGAGAGGATCGCAAGCTGACCCATCGCGGCCGCCTGCGGATCGACGAACTGAGGCAGGAAGGCGCCGAAGAACAACAACGTCTTCGGATTGGTGAGCGAGACGAGCACGCCGCGCGCGTAGATCGCGCGGGCCGACTTCGGCTGCGGCGGCGTTTCCCCGAGTTCCACTACCGGCGCGCGCCAGGCTTGGATGCCGAGGTAGACGAGATAGGCAACGCCGATCCAGCGCAGGACCTCGAACCACTCAGCCATGAAGCTCAAGACCGCGGAGAGGCCGAGCGTGGTTACGGCCAGCTGCGGGATCATCGCGCTCGACGTGCCCGCTACTGTGAGCAGACCATAGCGCGGGCCGTAGCTCACCGCATTCGCAACGATCACGGCGACGTTCGGGCCTGGCATCACAGCAAGCGCGACCGAGGCGGCGACGAAGGCGAGGTAGAGTTCGAGTGTCATACGGCGTGCTCACTGCCTGGGACCGCGGGCGTCCTCGCCCGCTCTTTCGGCTACTCTACTTCAGCTACCATGGCGTTGGAAACGCTGTTAAGAGCGGGCGAGGACGCCCGCGGTCCCAGGAAAGTTATGCCGCTGCTGCGCGTACCGCTGCCGCCAGCCAGGCGGTGAGGCCTTCGCCGAACTTGTCAATGTTGGCTTTGAAGCGTCCGTCGGCTTCCCACATGTCGGCGAGGTTTACGTGCATCGCGGTCGAGCACGGGTAGAACCAGCGTTCGGTGTGCTGGCGGTGACGCTCGGCGAGCGCGCGGGCGTCGGCGCTGTCGCTCTTCTTGCCCGCTTTCATGGCGGCGGCGGCGTCGGCGAAGATTTCGTTCGTTTCCGCCTTGATCGCGGCCCAATCTTTTTCGCCGTAGTTGCGCGTGCGGCGGGCGCTTTCTTTGTAGGCGTCGGTTTCGCCCCAGCGCTGTTTCGCTTCGGCTTCGTACTTTTCCGGCTCGAAGCCTTCGAACATGTCTTTGTTGGCCATGGGTTCGTCTTTCTTATCCAAGTGTTTCAACGTCGCATCGATCGAGGCGATCATGCGGTGGGTTTCGCTGACGCGCGCGAGCAGTTGGTCGCGTTGACGGCGGAGCGCCGCCGGTGCGTCGAAGTTCGGGTCGTCGAGCGCGCGGCGGATGTCTTCGAGTGCCAAGCCCAACGAGCGGCCGATCAGGATCTGCTGCAGGCGGATGAGGTCGGTGTCGGTGTAGAGGCGATAGCCCGCACGGGAGCGGTCGGCTTTGAGCAGGCCGATCTCGTCGTAATAGTGCAGTGTGCGGACCGAGACCCCGGTCAACTCGCTCACGTCCTTCACCGTCAATGTGCGTTGCTTCGACATGAGGGGAGCATGCGGCCTCACGCGGCTGGAGGGTCAAGCGCCGCGTTCGGGGCAAAATCGCCGCAGGTGTGGCGGGTTTGCGCCTTTCGGCGGACGCAATCGTTCGA
>CAZYGK010000173.1:0-6168 GCA_964647355.1 uncultured Flavobacteriaceae bacterium
CAGCGCCGACTTGCCGCTGGCGGTAGGCCCTGCAATAAGAACGGCATCCGGTCCGCCCACGCGAGTTCCTTTAAAACACCCATGAATCATACGCTGGTTTTGAGCGCCGCGCTCGGGAACTTGAACGACGACGCCGTGATCGCCGCCGGAAAAATCGCAGGCGCCGCTCCCCATTGGCTCTCGCCCGGCACCGCATGCGAATTTCAGATTGCCGACTCCACGATCTTGACCGCCGTTCGCGCCGCGCTCGACGGCCAAAAGGCCGACGCCAACGTCGTCCCGAACGCCCACCGCCGGAAGCGCCTGCTGATCGCCGACATGGATTCGACCATCATCGGCTGCGAATGCATCGACGAGATCGCCGACTACGCCGGCGTGAAGCCAGAGATCGCGGCCATCACCGAGCGCGCGATGCGGGGCGAGATCCCGTTCGAAGGCGCCTTGCGCGAACGGGTGGCGCTGCTCAAGGGCTTGCCGGAAGCAACGCTCGCTCGTGTCTACGCCGAACGCGTCCGTCTGAACGACGGCGCCCGCATCTTGGTCGAGACCATGAACCGGGCGGGTGCGAAGACCGCACTCATCTCCGGCGGCTTCACGTTCTTCACCGCGCGCGTCGCAGAAGCCGCAGGCTTCGCAACCCACAAGGCGAACGAGTTCGACATCGAGAACGGCAAACTCGCCGGCACCGTCCGCGAACCGATCTTAGGGCGCGAAGCAAAGCTGCAATCCCTCGTCGCACTCGCCCATGAAGCCGGCATCGACATGAAGGACACGCTCGCGATCGGCGACGGCGCCAACGACCTCGCCATGATCGCGGCCGCAGGGCTCGGCATCGCCTACCGCGCGAAGCCGGTTGTCGCGGAGGCGGCCGACGCACGTCTCGATTACAGCGACCTTTCGGCCGCGCTTTACTTGCAGGGATATCGGGAAACCGAATTGGCGCTCAACTGAGGTCCTGAGCATCCGTATTGGCTCCTCGATTCTACTGAAAACAAACAGTCTGGCAAGAGCAAAAATCTCGTACTAAGTGAGCGTCCCTTCTTGGCAAACACGGGGACATGAAAACCATGCGCGCTTCAGGCTTCGACTTCGGCACCTCCAACTCAGCCATCGGCATCGTCAAAGGCAACGCCGCCACGCTCGTGCCCGTCGAAGGCGATGCGGCGATGATCCCGTCGGCGGTCTTCTTCGACTTCGCGGACGGCGACAAACCGCTCTACGGCCGCAACGCCGTCGATGCCTATGTCAACGGCAACGACGGCCGTCTCATGCGCGGTCTCAAGACGATCCTCTCGACCTCGCTGATCGACGAACGCACCGCGCTGTCAAAACGCTCGATCAAACTGACCGACGTGATCGCGATGTTCTCGCGCCATCTCAAAGGCAAAGCCGAAGCAGCAGCGAACACTGCCATCGACGCCGTCGTGCACGGCCGCCCGGTGCGCTTCGTCGAGGGCGACGACGCCGCCGACGCGCGCGCCGAGGTACGCCTGACAGAACTCGCCAAACAAGCCGGCTACGGCGAAGTCTCGTTCCTCTACGAACCGCTCGCCGCAGCCACGCAGTACGAGCAGTCGGCAACGCGCGAAGAAACGATCCTCGTCGCCGATATCGGCGGTGGCACCTCCGACTTCTCGATCGTGCGCATCGGCCCGGACCGTCGCCACCGCGCCGACCGCAAGGACGACATCCTGGCGAACACTGGCGTGCGCGTCGGCGGCACCGACTTCGACCGGAACCTCAGCATGGCAGCGGTGATGCCGATGCTGGGCTTGGGTACCGAACTCGTCGACAAAAACTTGCCGATGCCGCGCTCCATCTACGCCGACCTTGCGTGGTGGCCGACGATCAATCTTTGCTACACGCCGAAGATCGTACGCGAAGCGCAAGAAGTTCACCGCCTCGCCGTCGAGCCGGATAAGACTAAGCGCCTGCTGACGGTCCTCTCGAAGCATCTCGGCCACCGCATCGCCTTCGCGGTCGAGCAGGCCAAGATCGACCTAACCGCCGCCGACCGCACGGCCATCGCCCTCGCCTTCATCGAAGCGGGCCTCGACGCCCCGACTTCGCGCGGACAATTCGACGATGCCATCGCCGCCGAACTGATGCGCCTGCGTTTGTCGATCTGGAACTGCCTGGCGCTCGCGGGCGTCGATCAGGTCGACACCGTCTTCATGACCGGCGGCTCAAGCCTTGTGCCTGCCGTCGAAGCCGTCCTGCGCGACGAACTCCCCGACGCCGCGATCAAACGCGGTGACGACTTCCTCTCCGTCGCGTTGGGCCTAACCCTCGAGGCCCAACGCCGCTACGGCTGAAGCTCAATCGCAGATCAGCTCGCCCCATTCGCTGCGCTTGTCGCGCTTGCGGCACTCTTCCGACGGCCCGAGCCACGTTCCATCGGGCGCCCAGTTGCTCTTGTTGCGCTGCGAGTTGCGGTAGAGATCCGCCTCGCATTTCGCCGAGTTCGTCGGCCCGCTCACGTCCGGCCGGAAGCCGAAGAAATTGCACTCGATGATCGGCCACCACATGTGGCTGGGCGAACTCAGCACGTGCTTGCGCAAATAGGCCGGCGCCCGTGCCCACCATTCGGCCAGCGTCCCCTTTTGGAACGAGTTGGGCAGCCGCTCCGCCGAGATCGCAAGGAACTGCGCGTCCGTATACGGCGGACCGTTGTCCGGGACGCTCGCGGACGCACCGGCCGTCAACAACGAAATCGCGGCAACAAAAATCGATACTAAGCGCAGCATCTGTCCTCCAAAACCCAGCCCCATCGAGCCTACCCCATCCGCACGGCCACGCCAACGCCGCCTGCCGTAGCGCGACCCCGCCGAACGGGCCTGTGGCGCCCCGCGCCGCGAACCCGGTAAGCTACCTCACCGGCAATTCATATGAAGGCGCACCGCCCATGACCATCCGCACCCCGATCTGCGACCTCCTCGGCATCCAATATCCGATCCTCTTGGCCGGCATGGGCGGCGTCTCCTACGCCGAAGTCTGCGCCGCTGTTTCCGAAGCCGGCGGCTTCGGCACACTCGGCATGGCCGGCCGCAGCCCCGACGAAATCCGAACCCAGATGCGCCGCGTCCGCCAGCTGACGAAAAAGCCGTTCGGCGTCGACCTCCTCGCGGCCGTCCCGGAGTCGCTCGAACGCACCGCCGACATCATCATCGAAGAAGGCGCGAGCGCTTTCATCTCCGGCCTCGGCGTACCGCCGCGCCACCTCGTCGATCGCTTCCACGCGGCGGGCCTGAAAGTCATGAACGTCTGCGGCACCGTCCGCCACGCAAAGGCCGGCGAAGACGGCGGCCTCGACGCGGTCGTCGCGCAAGGCACCGAGGCCGGCGGCCACACCGGCAAGATCGCGGGCCTTGCCCTCATCCCCCAAGTCGTCGACGCCGTGAAGGTTCCCGTCATCGCCGCAGGCTCCATCGTCGACGGCCGCGGCCTCGCCGCGAGCTTGGCCCTCGGCGCGCAAGGCGTGTGGGTCGGCACCCGCTTCATCGCCTCCGCCGAAGCGCACGCGGGCGAGATGTACAAACAAGTCGTCGTCGACGCGACCGACGAAGACACGATCATCACCAAGGCCTACTCCGGCAAACCGATGCGCGTCTTCAAGAACGACTACGTCGCCGACTGGGAGCGCCGCCCGCAGGACATCAAACCGTTCCCGATGCAAGCCATGCACTCCCACCAGGCGGGCGTCATGGGCGGCATCGGCGGCCAGACCGAAGGCCTTGAGCGCGACCGCTCCGCCTTCGCCATGGGCCAGGGCGCAGGCGCCATCCACGAAGTCCTGCCCTGCGCCGAAATCGTCAAGCGCATGGTCGGCGATGCCGAAGCGATCATCACCCGCATGAACCGCCTCACCCGCGCGTCGTAGGCGTTTCCGCGAACTCGCGGTCGGGGGGATACCCAGCCGAGTTTTCGACGAACAACCCCATGTACCCGAGAGTTGGGGGCAAAAGCGCGCGTGAACGCCCCTAAAACCGGGCTCGACCAGCAGGTCCAGCACACAATGCTCTTCCTTCGAGTAGCGATCGGGCCGAATATAAGACATAAGCATATCAACATCGCCGAGCGTATTGTCGCTGTCAGCCCGTCGCACCTTGCCGGTTCGCCTATGGCGGGCGTTCGATTAACGATTTCGTCTGTCTCTGGCGTCAGGCCCTCTTAAAGAAATTCGACTCCCTGCGGAATAACGCGGCGTAGCCGCGCGTTGTTGGAAGCTACTTGGGGTTCCTCGTGCTTCCTTCCGCAACTCGTTACGCCGTTCTTGGCGTCGCTCTCGGTTTTTCCGTCGGTCTGCCCGCGATTGCTATCGCCGCCGACCGTTATCATGACGCCGACGCAAAGGCCGCGCGCGGCGATGCTGCTGCGGCGGAAGCTGCTTACGATAAGCTGCTGAAGAAGACGCCTGACGATGCGCGAGCATTGAACGGCCGCGCGACGGCGCGGGCTTGGGCCGGCAAACACGACGCGGCGCAGGCCGACTATCGTGCCGTGCTCGCGCGCGATCCGAACAACCTTCAGGCGCTGACGGGCATCGGTTACTCCTACGCCTGGAACAAGCAATACGCGGAAGCCGAGCGTTCGTTCAAAGCCGCGCTTGCGCTCGCGCCGGACAATGCGGGCGCCACCAAGGGTCTCGGCTTCACCTACCTCTGGAGCGGACAACACGCAAACGCGCGCAAAGTTTTTGAAGGCGCTTCGGCGCGCTGGCCGAACGACGCCGAGATCAAGACGGCGCTCGCGCAAGCGCAGCCCGTTGCGGCGGTGAAGGAAGCGCCCCAAGCCGCACCGCGGCGCATGTGGGGCGAGCTGCATGTGTGGGCCGGGACGACATCGAACGGCGATACCGGCTTGCGTTCGGTCGAGGCCGCGTACTGGCCGCACGACGATTGGCGGCTCGCGCTTCGCTACGACAACAGTTTGAGCCTCGACAACCCGGCGCTCGCGCGCACGGGTGCGGATGCGGAAACCTATTATGCGAGCGTTCTGCATCAGTTCAACGAACACTGGCAGGGGCTAGCCGAGTTCGGCTATCGCGATTTGCCGGGTGGCGACGATCAGCAGATCTACCGCGTCGAAGCCGTGCATCTCGACGGCACGAACGTGCACAAACTTGGGGTACAGATCAGCCCGCATAGCGACGGTTACACGGACGAACTCGTCTACGCATCCTATGGGTTCGAGGTTGCCAAAGGCTGGCGGATCGAACCGGCCGTGTTCTACGCGAATACGGGCGCGAGCGACGACAACGAATGGCGCGGCATCGTGCACGTCGAATATCGCGACGAAGACGGCTGGTCGGCGGCCGTCGGCGTCGGCGGCGGCGTGATCGACAGCGACATCCCCGGCAACGAGGGCGGCGTGTTCGTGGCCGACGGACGTATCAGCATCCCGATCGCCGACGACTACGAAGCGCACGTCATGGTGCGCCACGAAGAAGCGCCGAACAACGACTACACCACTGTGATGGTGGGGCTGACATTCCGGTTTGGTGACTGATCATGCTCGATAGTCTGGATCGGATCGCTCCCACCCGCCTCGATACGGCCGTCGCCGATCAACCACAAATCGCGCCTCGTTCGCAGAGGCGCCGCTTGCCGCATCTGCAGCTTGCCGTGTTCGGTGTTTGGACGGCGTTGATCGTCCTCATGGGGCCGCGCCTTTTGGAGACGCTTTCGGCCGCCAAGGGCGCAGCCTCGTATACTTCTCTCTCGTACTTCATCGTTTTCACGCTGATCGCGTGGCTCTACGGGATCTACAACATCGCCGTTGTCGGTTTCGCGATCCACTATCGGCGCACGCAGCCGGCCGCGAGCGACATCGCGCCGATCGGTATGGGGCCGCAGGTGGCCCTGCTCTACACGACCTGCAACGACTTCGTGGAGGCGAGCGCGGAGTCGTGTATCGGCCTTTCCTACGCGAACTATACGATGTACGTGCTCGACGACAGTTCGGACCCGCTCTACCGGGCCCGCGTCGATCTGTTCGCGGCGCGCCATCCCGGCCGCGTACGCGTCGTGCGGCGCGCCGACCGGCAAGGCTTCAAGGCCGGCAACATGAACAACGCACTGAAAACCGTTGCGCGCGAACCGTTCTTCGCCGTGGTCGATGCCGACGAGATCCTGCCGCGCGATTTCCTCTCGCGGCTGGTGCCGCGCA
>CAZYGK010000174.1:0-6161 GCA_964647355.1 uncultured Flavobacteriaceae bacterium
GCGTCGGATCGGCGAACACCGGCCACAGATCGCGCCCGTGCTCGACCTTGAGCTTCACCCGGTCGCCGATCAGACGGCGCAGCGTCACCGACCAATCGGCGACGAGGTCGGTCAGGTTCACGACCTCGGGTTCCAGCGTCTGCCGACGCGAGAACGCGAGCAGCTGGCGCACCAGCGAGGCCGCACGCAAACCGGTATTGCGGATGTCGTTCAGATCCGCAAACGACGGGTCGCCCGGCTGATGCCGCTGCAGCAGCAGTTCCGCATAGCCGTTGATGACGGTGAGCAGGTTGTTGAAGTCGTGCGCGATGCCGCCGGCAAGCTGACCGACGGCTTGCATCTTCTGCGACTGCGCGAACTGTGTCTCGAGCGCGGTCTGTCCGGTCGTGTCGATGAGATAGATCGCGTAAGCCGGCCCGCCGCCTTCGTTGTTCAGACGGCTCGCAAACAGCTGCGCCGTGCGCTCGTTGCCGCCTTTAAAGCGCACGTCGACCGGCGCGCGCGACACCTCGCCGACGGCAAGCGACGACAACCGCGCCCGCGTCTCCTGCGCGGTCTGATCGCGCAACAGCTCGAACACCGGCTTGTCTTTCAGCTTCTTGCCGTCGCTGCCGATCAGGCTGGCGAAGGCCGCGTTCCACTCCGCGATGACGCCGTCTTCGCCGACGAGCGCAACGCCCACCGGCGCGTCGTGGATGAAGCGCGGGATGCGAACCTCGCTGCCGCCCGGCAGCTGCTGCTGCTCCAAGGGGCGAAGCTGCACCACGACCGATTGCTTCTGCGCATCGACGCTGGCAAGCACCGGCCGGCGCGGCGAGGAATCGGTGATGCGCCAAATCGTGTGCCCCGCGCTCGAGATCGGCGCGACCGCGACATGCACCCACTTGCCCGCGACGTTCTTGAGTTTGAGCTCTTCCTCGTGCGTTTCCTTCAGACTCGCCGCGCGCACCAAGCGATAGAGCCGCTGCGCGGTTTCCGGATCGCCGGAGAAGCCCGCGACCGGCAACACCTCGCCGCCCGACGCGCTGAAACCGAACGTCTTGCGCCAAGCCGGATTTGCATATGCGATCGACCCGTCCGGTGCGGTGATCGAACAGGCGCGCTGATCGGTATCGAGCGCCGCACCGAACAAACGCGCCGGCGCCTCCGGCGGCACGAGCCGCCCGGAGGAGATTGCAAACATCAATCCCGCGCCGCACAGCGTCAGCCCGACGAGGAACGCCAGACCGCCAAGCCCCGCCGCTTCCGGAAACACGATGACCGCGATGCCCGCGATGCATGCGAGCGCAAACAGCGCCAGCGCCCACTGCCCGCTCGTAAGCCGTCCGTTGAACGTCCACAGAGGCGTAGCCTCGGGCGTTTCGGTCGGCGGTTCGGTGGGCTCAATCGCTGGCTTCATGGACGACGCTCAAACTCGGGCGTTAGTGGAACGGCAAAGTCACGTCGGGAAGCGTCGCCGAGCCGCCGTTCCCACGGCGGAATCGCTGCACAGTGTCCATAGTTCCCCCGCCCTTGCGTTCTTCGCAGCCGACGTTGAGCGCACGCCGACCACGCAAATCAGTTCAACCCGTATCTTGCCTGATTCGTGCGCCGCGCGAGAGTTGACGAGGCAATAATGACCGCACCGTTGGGGACAGCCCAAGCCAGACGCTTACGTCCGATTACTCACACGAAATGTGCGCAATCGGACGCAACACTTTGAAGGAGTTAGAAATTGGCCTCCGGTAGCACGCAAACGCGAGTGTCATCTTCCCGCGACGCCACCCGGCAAATCGGACTAGCCGTAGAGCGTCATCAGATCTTCGGCTTCGGCCTCGTCCTCGACCAGGTCGTCACCGGCGGAACGCAACCCCGCCTCGAGCGCCTCTTTGACGGCCTCGAGCTGCGCCTCATAGGCAAGCTGTGTCTCGCCCGCCTCGCCCGGCACATGCGCGGCGAAGTCTTCCGCCCGCACATAGCCGCGTTCGTTCGCGGCAGGATGGCTCGGCATGTAGACCTCGCGATAATCGTAGCCGAGGTCGGCGTCGAACAGCGGCACCGGCGCGTCGTAGCCGGGCTCGCGCTGCAAGCCCGCAAGCGTCAGCGCAAGATCGTCCGCCACATCCCGCATACGCTGCGCCTGTGTGCGCAACGAAGCGACCGCCACCAACATCGACTTCAGCGAATCCATGAGAGCCCTCGTCACGCATCGTTCCAGTCGCGCGTGTTCGGGCCCCAGTTTCTATCAGGCACGTTTAAGGCTGACTTAAGCGGCAGCAAGGAAACGCTTAAAGAACTGCTAACGCGCGTCGCTCGGCCGGCCGGTCGACAACGCTCAAAGCCTCGGCCCGCTCCTCGACAAGCTGCTTCAGCCGGTGCGCGATCCGCATCGCTCCGCGCCCGTCGATGTTCATGCGGCCCGCGGCCGCCATCGCCCGCCGTTGGGGCGCATCGGCGATCAGGTCGTTCACCACCGCCGCGATCTTTCCCTCGTCCGGCTGATGCAGCGCATAGCCCATGCCCGCCCGCTCGAACGCCGAGGCCCGCAAATCCTCATCCTCGCCGCGGCAAAGATAGATTGCGGGGACGCCGAGCGCCGCCACTTCGCAAACCGCCATGCCCGCGCCGGCGAGCACCAGATCGACCTCGCCCATCAGCTTCGGCAGCTCGTGCGCACTGTGCACGATCGCAGCCGACGGCGCGAACCGCATGACCCGTGCCTCGATATCGCGCGGCATGCTGAGGCCAAGCACCACAGACATATCGATCGCGCCATGCATCTGCGCCAACGCCTTGACCGCCGTGACCGTCGTCTCCGGATCGGCGAGCGCAATCATCACTTGCGGGCGCGTCTCGCGATGCGCGAGCGGCGGCAGCGCATCTTGCGCAAGCGCCACCCATTCCCAACCCACGTGAGGCTCCGCTTCGGCGCCGTCCCAGTTGAGCGCGAACACTTGCGGCAGCGGCGCATAGAACGACGCCTCGGCCGCAAGCCTGCGCGCCGTCATATCCTCGATCACGCCGACCATCATATCCGCCCCGCGCAAACGCATCACGGCGGTCGCCGACAGATCGCTCGCAATGTCGAGCAACATCGCGCAGGGCTTCTGCGTCTCGGCAAGCGAGAGCAGCCAATCGATCTCGCTCGTACCGGCGGGCATCGTATCGGCTGCGAACCCCGCCTCGGTCACGGCACCGGTCGCAAGCTCGTCGCCGCGCACCGCAAAGCGCACGGCGAACCCTTCGCGATCGCGCAACGCCCGCGCGATGCTCAAAGAGCGGCGCACGCGCCCAAGGCCGCCCGCGCGGCTTCCGTCGCAGCGCATGATCACGGTGCCGCCCGTCTGCACGTGCGCCCGATGCGGCGCGTTCAGGCCGAGCAACGCGGGCTCGCGCGTGAGCAGCGCCACCAAATCGGTAAGCGTCGCCTCGCCGGCTTGCGCATGCAGCCGCGCATAGACCGCTTCGATGAACGTCACATCGGCCGGCGTATCGACCGAAAGCCGCGCGCCGTCGAAGCGCCACCGCTCCGGAACCTCGATCGCCGCCACCTTGATGAAATCCGGGTGCAGTTTGAAATACGCCGTCACATGCTCGCGCGCGACCGGGTCTTCGTGCGCCTTCACGACAAGCTTGTCGAGCGCCCAACGCGACATCACGTCCGCGCCGTCGTGGATCGCGGATACGCCGGGCTTCAGCGTCACGAAGTCTGCTTGGTGGCGCATCAACTCGCCGATCAAGTAATCGACATAGCCGGCGTCGACGAGCGGCGCGTCCGCATTGACCCTGACGATGATGTCGGGATCGATCGTGTAAGAGGCAAGCGCAAGCCGCCCCAGCACGTCGTCTTCCGGCCCGCGCACGACCTTCGCGCCTTGAGCCGCGGCATAGGCCGCAAGTTCGTCGTCCGCCGGATCGCGCGTCGTGGCGACACAAAGCGTCTCGATAAGCGCCGACTTCTTCAAGCGGTGCAGAATGTGCCAGAGCAACGGCTCGCCCACGATCGGCGCCATCACCTTGCCCGGCAGACGCGTCGACTTCATTCGTGCCTGCACGACGGCGGCGATATGCGGCTTCTTCGGCATCGGCTCGTGACCTCGGCAAGAAGTAAAAACGCGTTAACCAATTCTAAAGGCCGAACCCTTACCAAGTTCATAAAGTGCGCACCGGCCAGCGCACGAAGCGCGCGCGATCTCATCGGGAAGCACGAAGAACGCATGACCACCGAAACCAAACCGTTCTTCGTCCTGACCTCGGGACGTTCCGGAACGGCGATGATGCAGCGCCTGTTCTCCTGCTTCCCGCAAGTCGAGATGCACCATGAGTACATGTGCGATCACGTCCGCACGGTCGCGGTGAAGCACCACATGGGCCTCGCGGGTTTGGGCGAAACACTGCACACGCTTCGCGCGACGCACGGCGCGGCTGTCTACTACAGCGACGCGCCGATCTGGGGCGATGCGTCGAGCAAGCTCTCGTGGTTGATCCCGGCGCTCGATCACTTGTTCCCGAACGCGCACTACATCCATCTCGTGCGCGACGGCCGCAAGGTCGCAAGCTCCTACCTGCACAAGCATGGAAGCGAGTGCTACGACGATCACTCGACCGCGATCATGCAGCGCTACTACGACGCAAAGGGCGAACTGCCCGCGCCGCCGCCGGAAAAGCGATACTGGTGGCCGCTGCCGCCGCGCGGTCACGCGCAGGAGCACGAGTTCCTTACCTACAATCAATTCCAACGCATCGCCTTCCACTGGGCCGAGGTCAACCGCACGATTATCCACGACCTCGACACGATCCCCGAAACCCGCCGCCATACGGTACGCCTCGAAGATCTCGCAACGCGCGCCGACGCGCGCCAAGGCCTGCTGAGCTTCCTAGGCCTCCCCTGGGACGATCGCATCATGGGATTGTTGAACCGCCCGCACAACGTCACGCGGCCGGAAGACTATCCGCTCACGACTGAGCAGACGCAGCAGTTCAATATGATCGCAAGCGACGTGATGGAGTTGTTGGGCTATCACCGCCGCGCCGAGTACCGCGTCGCCTATTAGACACACTGCACGTGCCTCGTGCCGCGCCCTAACCGGGCTTTAACTCGTGCGGCCCACGCTTCAATTCAAGACAGCGTGGACCATGCGCATGCGATCGACCTGCGACCTCTGCCGCAACACCGCCCTCGAGCCAGTATACGCGCCCCAACGCGCGCCGCACAAACGCGTCACGCTCTGCATGCATTGCGGCCTCCTGCAAAGCCTCCCGCGAGAGACCAAATCCGGCACCGGTCATCGCAGCCACTTGCGCCACGCGAAGGGCTTCCGCGCCGAAGCCAACCTCGCAACGCTGCGCCCATTCCTGAAAAAGGCAGCGCCGTTGCGCGTGCTCGACGTCGGCGCACATCGCGGCGCATTCGCGCTCGAACTCAAAGCCGCCTATCCGAACGCGACGATCGTCGGCATCGAACCGAACCAGCGCCTGGTCGCGCCGTGGGCCGGCAAGCCGGACTTGACCTGGCTCCGTGCCCGCTTCGAAGACACGCGCCTCGAAGACGAAGGGTTCGACCTAATCTACTCCTGCCACACGCTCGAACGCTTGAAGAGCGCGCGCGAAGCTCTTCTATCCCACCGCGCCGCGCTCGCGCCCGGCGGCTACCTCTTGCTCGAGGTCCCGAACGTCGCCCGTATCGCCGCAAGCGACATCGTCGACGAGTTCTTCGCCGAGAAGCATCTTTACCACTTCTCGCGCCGCACACTGATCCGCCTGCTCGGCGTGTGCGGCTTGCGCGCAATCGCGATCGCCGATACACGCGACACCGCGAACCTGACCGTCGTTGCCGTCAAAGGCGACGAACCGCGCTTTGCGGTCCCGGCCGACCCGCAAGAAGTCGAAGCCGCCGCCGCGCTGATCTCGGCCTACCAAGCTTCGCGCTTGAAGAACCTAAGTACGCTCGCCAACGTCGCCCGCACGATCGACGCCATGGCGCCGCGCAAAGTCGCCGTCTGGGGCGCCGGCCGCTTACTTGGAAGCTTGATCGAGAACGGCGGCCTCAAGCCGCAATCGCTTGCAGCGGTCATCGACAAGAATCTGATCCGCCATACCGGCGAGGTTCACGGCGTCCCGCTGTCGCCGCCGGAAGTTCTCGCCCGCCTCAAGCCCGACATCGTCGTCGTCCTCTCGCGCAG
>CAZYGK010000175.1:0-6142 GCA_964647355.1 uncultured Flavobacteriaceae bacterium
TCGAGGTGTTCGACGCGGAGGCGCACAAGGTGGGCGGCGTCGAGTTCCTGGCGCAGGGCACGCTCTATCCCGACGTGATCGAAAGCGTGTCGTTCACGGGCGGGCCGTCGGTCACGATCAAGTCGCACCACAATGTCGGCGGGCTGCCGGAGCGGATGAAGCTGAAGCTCGTCGAGCCGTTGCGCGAATTGTTCAAGGACGAGGTGCGCGCGCTCGGCCGCGAGCTTGGCCTGCCCGCGTCGTTCGTGGGGCGGCATCCGTTTCCGGGCCCGGGCCTCGCGATCCGCGTGCCCGGCGAGATCACCCGCGAAAAACTCGACATCCTGCGCCAAGCCGACGTCGTCTATCTCGACGAGATCCGTAAGGCCGGCCTCTACGACAAGATCTGGCAAGCGTTCGCCGTGCTGCTGCCCGTGCGCACCGTCGGCGTGATGGGCGACGGGCGGACGTACGACCACGTGTGCGCGCTGCGCGCGGTGACGAGCACGGACGGCATGACGGCCGACAGCTACCCGTTCGAGCACGCGTTCCTGGCGCGCGTCGCCACGCGCATCATCAACGAGGTGAAGGGCATCAACCGCGTGGTCTACGACGTGACGAGCAAGCCGCCGGGGACGATTGAGTGGGAGTAGGGGGCGCTCAGCCGTTGCTACTTCGCCTTTCGGGGCGCTCAAGATAGTGGGCCCGAAATTCTCCTACCGATTGTAGGAACGGTGCGAGAGCTTTGCCATGGCGTCAAGACGATGTAGATGCATCTAGGGGATGTGCGCGCTCCCTATTGCATTTGGACGGGTTGCCAAGGCAAGGGTGCGCAATATGCACCAATGATGCCAAGGAGCATGCTGTGCAATTGACTCGCCTCGAAATGGTAGTTGATGAGTGCACCCGTGATCTGAAGGACGAAGAAGTAACGAACATTGAAGGCTTTTATTTCCACAGAGATTCCTGGTGGAACGTTGCAACGAAACAGCAGGCAGCTTCTGACGTAAGCGTTGAGCTATCGAAGTGCCTGAAGGCGAAGGCACCCTTCGCCGCGAAAAACTCAACGGTGGCAAATTTTAGCCTTCCGGAGGCGCAAGGAGTGTTACGTGCTCACTTCTCCGCCAAGGTCGACAACAAAAGACTGAACGCGATTCAGGAAATAGTGCGGCGAGGCCACCGCAACGCTTCGAACGCCTACGCCGTCAAATTCAATCCAATGACGGGTCTCTTGGGGAAAGAAGCGTTCCATCTGTTCCTCGAACAGCGTCTCAACGAGTTGGCAAGCGTTGGGTCAAAGAACAAAGAGGCGCCAGCGGACGAACCCAATCCACCTGCATTATGTGTACTCGCGCTCGACATTGATCGCTTCAAGCAAGTAAACGACTCTCACGGGCACGCTTACGGTGACATCGTGATCAAGGCGTTCGGTATGCGAATTCAGCGCGCCGCGGCAGACTTCTGCAAGAGCGCCCATAGCATGCAGGTGACCTGCGCCCATGTCAGCGGCGAAGAGTTCTTTTGTGTTGCGTGGGGGGCGTCAGAGACAGACGAGTTTGAAGGCCTTGCCGATGCGTTACTGCAGGCGGTCGCCCATGACGAATTGCCTACAGAGGCTGAGCTTGATCTCGTGAGCCAAAATACGCCGCGACACTCAACTTGGCCTGAAGCTGGAGATCGAGCCGTGACCTGCAGCATCGGTGGCGTAATTGTTGGTGTTCCAGCATCTCAAGATGTGCAGATTTCGGTACCTCACTTGCTAAACCAGGCTGATCTTGCCCTTTACAAGTCCAAGAACCAAGGTCGCAACCGGATCACTTTTTTTTCGACCATTCTGCAGAGTGGTGGGCGTATCTTGCAGCACCGCGAGGACGTGGGAATTTGCATCATAGATATTGGCTCGGAAGTAGGGGTCGCTAAGGGTCAAGAATTTGTCGTCTATCATCCCGATTTCGCGGGGAAGACACCGTATGTGTCCGATGACGGACGTTCCAAGAAAGTTCTGGGCCTGCTTCCAAAGGTCCCGCTTTGTAAGATCACGGCCTTTGACGTACAGCAGGCAATATCCTTCTGTCGTCCTTCGGAGCGGAAATACATGCGGGTCGCTGTGCCGGCGAACGCTCCGTTGGAGGCGATCCCGTTAGGCACTTTGGATGTCGCGATTCCGAGTGGTGGTATGTTCACTCCGGCGGATGAAGTCATTCAAAACGTTGTGGGCATTACGGAGACCCTTCAAAGAACTTCGGGCGAAGTAGATAAGGATAGCAAGGTTAGCTTTGCTGTTGTTGGAATTCGCGACGAGAGCCGCCTCCTGGTGGAGCAGGGCCCGGCTATTGTTAACCGAAGTCTAGCAATCGCGTGTCGATACCTACAGAAGATTTCAGAGATCGAGTTTCTTGGCCAAGTTGAGCCCACGAAATTGCTGGTCCAGTTCAAATCATATGGTCGCGAACAGGAAAAGGAGCTCGACCACGCACTCGAACAAGCAGAGAGCGCCAACGGTAGTAGGGCAAAACTCGTGGCCGGGGTGTTTGCCCCTGGTTATGGAAGCACTGAGGGCGAGCCCGAGCTCCCAAAGTTTGCGGCTCTGAAGGATCGGGTCGATCTTGCACGCTATGCGGCGACGCCTGACGGGGTGCTTGAGAAGCATCGCGTGCATGAGTTTACGCATTGGAGCGCCTACCACGTACTCACTCGAGTCCGGGAGCGTCGCGAATTCGAGCGTGGCTTGAAGGACTACGCCAACTTCACACGTCTCGGCATAGTTGATCCAACTCTCGACAACCAAGCAGGATTGTTGGCGAGTGCAAGTGGGAATCTGTCGCTCGCAGAGACCTTCTACCTGAAGGCAGCCGAGCAATCACACGCTACCGACGTCGTGTATCGTCTCAATGCTGTCAATGTGCAGGTGCGTCAAAAGAACTACGTGGCGGCCGTTGCTACCGCGTCTGCAATTGATGTCGCCGCTTTGGAGAGTAAGTATCCGCAGAGCCCTAATGGCATAGCGTTTCTCGCAATTGCATTTGCGGAAGGTGCTTTAGCGGAAGAGCAATTCGCTACAGTGACGCAAGCCGTGCTGTGGACGAAGCGTGCGCTGGAGCTGCCGGATGTACCAGAAAATAATCAGCGCCGCCTAAAATCGCTGTTAGAAAAATTGGAATCCAAGCAATTGGAAAACGCTGGGACATAAATCGTCAAATACGGGGACAGCATAGTGCGCCGGGAGACCGGTGGAAAGTAGGCGGTGCAAGTCCGCTGCAGTGAAGGAGGAGCTATCCACACTGCCCCGAGTCATGCGCTTGGCGCCGCGAGGCGTCCGGTGAAGCGTTGACAAAAGTACAAATACGGTGACATGATACCTATTCCCCGGCGCTCTGGCTGGAACTCCGCTGCTTCCTCCAGTGCCACGGCGGGATCGGGTTTTCGGTGCGCCATAGGCCGACCTTTTTGGACTTTGCCCAGCCTTCGAGGTGGTTCAGTTTGGTTTGGCGGTCGTTCGGCAGGTGGTCGTAGTAGATGCGCATCACCCATGCATGGCCGAGCGTGACCATGCGCTCGTTCACGTTCAGCCACTCGTTTCGGCTCGCTTGCCAGACGTAGATCGTGGCAAGCGTTCGGCCGTGAGGATCCACCCCGTGCTCTTCAAGAGCCACGTTGCGACCGCCGACGAGCTTGATGAGGCCGGCTTTGGCGATGTTGCCCCAGGGCTGGCCGTCTTCCGGGCAGTCGATGGAGTCGAGCCGGATCGTCGTCTGGCCCCACCCCTTCGCGACAATCAAGGTGTCGCCGTCCTGCACGCGCACGACTTTGGCGCGCGGCAAGTCGTCGAGGATCGCCGACATTTCGACGGTGCTCAGCGCTGGCTTCTTGGTCGCGCGCTCGCGGGCAGTGGGCGGTGAGGGGCGTTGCCGCGGCTCATCCCACGTCAATGCTCTGAAGATACGCCTGAGGATGCCGAACATCGGTCGCGCTCTCGGAGTCGTGGCCACAACATTTCGCGCAGGCGCGAGCAGGTGTCCAGGCATCGGTTGCCGATTGACGGCTCGAATGTCCGCCTGCGCTTGCGCTTCGGCGGATGCAGGCGAGGACGCCCGCGGTCCCAGGGCTAGAGCGTTCTTGGGGTGGTCGGCGATCTTCGATCGAGCGACGTGCGTTCGCCTCTGGGGCGAATTTCGCGAACGGTCAGAGAAATTGGGTTCCGTGCACGCGTCACAAATTCTCGTTGCCCTTCACCGCCGGGGCGAATTCTGGGACGCGTAACAAACTCCCGCGCAGCGAACTGAGTCTGTCACGAGTCCTCAGATTTTGTGTGGGCGCGTTCCACGATGGCAAGGGCTTTTTTTCTGACCTCTTTGAGCGTCGCTTCCATGCGGGTCAGTTGCGACAAATACGTAGAATTCCGGGGACGTGTAACAAACTCAGAGTTCGTCACGAGTCCTCAGATTTTGTGTGGGCGCGTTCCACGATGGCAAGGGCTTTATTTCTGACTTCTTTGAGCGTCGCTTCCATGCGGGTCAGTTGCGACAGGTTTGCGATCGCTTGCGGGTCGTAGCGCGTGACCTGGTACTCTCGGGTGTGGGTCAGCGTGGCAATGTGCGCCGCGGTTCGGTGGCGTAGCACCAAGCCTGCGTTTGCCGCAGACGCGGCTCTCTCTTTGAGATTGTGCTGGAGAGCCCGCACCTGTGTCGCGTCACGTCCATCGGCGAGCATTACGGCGTTCAAATACAGTTCGACCGCATGGATGGCGGCCAGCCTGAACGGCGCTTGCGAAAGCGGTTCGCCTTTTCGGCACAATTCGAGCAACCGGTCGGCCGCCTTCGCGTACTCAGTGGCTAAGTCCAGGATCTCGCGCGGTTTTGCGGTTAGCCCGGGATAGCTCGCTGTTGCGGGTTCGACGGCATCCTTCATTGGCGGGTTGGGCTCGCTCGCGCGTTTGCAGCCGCAGATTAGACGCGGGATCGCTTAACAATCCGCTAGCCGTGTCTAATTCCGGACTGCCGTCCCGCGCGGGGCGTTCGCCTCCGCTTTGGGCGAACATGTGACCCTCGATTTGTCTCCCCCAAACTTCGTTTGCGCGCTTTGCTCGGGGGAGACAGCGGGTAGGGGGCTTGCGGTTGTTCTTGATATGTTCTATTATGGTTGGGCCTTATTCGAATGTAAGGCGAGGCGCCTTGGCGCGTAAAATCACGCTCTTTTGTCGGAGGCTGATATGTCCGCATTGCCCGCAACTGCCGCGATGGCCGATAGGCTTCAGGCGGCGCCGCGTTGTTGTGCGCGGTCGAAGCGGACGGGGTTGGGGTGCCGGGCGCCTGCCGTTCGTGGGTTTGCGGTCTGCCGTTTTCACGGTGCGCGCGGCGGGGCTCCGCGGGGCAATCGCAATGCTTGGAAGCACGGCGTGCGCGGCGGGGCTTGGCGGGCGCAAGCTGCGGGTTTGCGGGCGCTCGTGCGCGAGGCGCGCCGGCTCGTTTGCGCGGCTAAGTCCCGGGTACATGGGGTTGTTCGCTCGAATTGCGACCCGGTATCCCCCCGGTGCCCGAGTCCCGGCGCTCTTCAACCGGCGCCCGGCGCGCGCGATCGGGCGGAGGCTTTACGAAAGCACGGCCTTCGAGGCCGCGCCTTCCGGCGCGTAGGCGTTCAACCTACGTCCGGCATCGTCGATGTGGAGGCGGCCGCAGGTGCCGCATTGCCAGGCTTGGCGCGTGGCCTTGACGAGCAGGCTGCGCAGGTGGGTGCAGGCCGCTTCGCGTTCGGCGGCGGTGGTGCAGCGCTTCAGGAGGAGGTCGTCGAATGCGTCCAGCAACGGATGGAGTGACACGTCGGGGATTATGTGGGCCTTGCCGCGCTGGCCGTCGGCCGCATCGTGGATCGTCGCGCCGCAGGGGCAGTCGATTTTCATGCGCTTCCTCCCAATGGAGCGGCGGCGGCCAGCTTGATAAAGGTCAATCGAGTTGTAGCGCACCGAAATACCGCTGTCATGCAGCTGTGGCGTTCCAGTGACGGTGCAGGTGACGGTCCGTTAATCGTCTTCCTTGATCGTTTCGATGGGTGCAGTATCAATGCACCGCAGGAGATTCCCTCATGTCCATTCGCGCCCGCCTTGCTCTGACTGCATCGTTCCTCGCCTTCGGCGTGGCGAACCCGGCTTTGGCGGCGCCTCAGTTCT
>CAZYGK010000176.1:0-6084 GCA_964647355.1 uncultured Flavobacteriaceae bacterium
TCGTGTGCGGCGACAGCGTGATTTGGAAGCCGTCGGAGAAGACGCCGCTGACGGCGCTCGCGACGCAGAAGCTGTTCGAGCGCGCGGCGGCGAAGTTTGGCGATGCGCCGAAGGGCTTGTCGGTCGTGATCCAGGGCGGCCGGTCGGTCGGCGAGCAGATGGCGGCGGATGCGCGCGTGCCGCTCGTTTCGGCGACGGGTTCGACGCGGATGGGCAAGGCCTTGGCGCCGGTCGTGGCGGCGCGGCTTGGCCGCTCGCTGTTGGAGCTCGGCGGCAACAATGCGATGATCGTGGCGCCTTCCGCCGATTTGAAGCTTGCGGAGCGTGCGATCACGTTCGCGGCAGTCGGTACGGCGGGGCAGCGTTGCACGACGTTGCGCCGGCTCATCGTGCACGAGAGCGTGCGTGACAAGCTCGTGGCGCGCCTCAAGACCGTTTACGGCGCGATCAAGATCGGCAATCCGCTGGAAGCGGGCACGCTGGTCGGGCCGCTGATCGATAAGGCTTCGTTCGAAGGGATGCAGAGCGCGCTTCACGCGGCGAAGGCGCAGGGCGGCACGGTGACTGGCGGAGCGCGCGCGCTCGAAAGCCAATTCCCGAACGCTTATTACGTGCACCCCGCGATCGTCGAAATGCCGTCGCAGACCGACGTCGTGAAGCACGAGACGTTTGCGCCGATTCTCTATGTGCTGACGTACAAGGATTTCGACGAAGCACTGCGCTTGCAGAACGGCGTGGCGCAAGGTCTGTCGTCGTGCATCTTCACGCGCGACATGCAGGAGGCCGAGCGCTTCGTTGCGGCGGCCGGTAGCGATTGCGGTATCGCGAACGTGAACATCGGACCGTCCGGCGCCGAGATCGGCGGCGCGTTTGGCGGGGAGAAGGAAACCGGCGGGGGCCGAGAGTCCGGCTCGGATTCCTGGAAGGCCTACATGCGCCGGCAAACTGCGACCGTGAACTACTCGAACGCACTGCCGCTCGCGCAGGGGATCAAGTTCGATACGGAGTAGGCTGGGTCGCGCTCAATCAGGCGGAAGTTCGCGCACTTCCACCGTGCCGCCGGCTTCGTAGATCGGGTTGCCGGCGACGAGTTGTTTGGCTTCGGCGAGGCTTTTCGCAGTGATGCGGATGTAGCCGGTGAGGTGCTTGGCGATGGGCGGCGCCGTTCCGCTCTTGCGGACGCATTCGCCGCCGCCGATGGAACTGCCGCCTTCAAAGGCGTCCACTTCGCGTAG
Organism: uncultured Flavobacteriaceae bacterium; assembly: GCA_964647355.1. Lineage (GTDB taxonomy): Bacteria > Pseudomonadota > Alphaproteobacteria > Micropepsales > Micropepsaceae > SZUA-430. The sequence continues at coordinate 1,236 of CAZYGK010000176.1, forward strand.
GCGCTTGAAGTAGTCCTCCCAGCCGCTATCGGCGCTGCCTGGCGCCACGTCGTCGTGCATCAGGAGTAGGAAGTCCGGCACAACAGCGCTACCCGTCCGTCCACATGCGCAGAAGGTTCGCGTGGCTTTTGGAGATCACGTCGAACTCGCGGGACTTCTTTTCTTTTTCGAAGATGCCGCGGCGGGCGATGTCGAGGTCGTAGAGGATCTCTCGCTGTGCGGCGTCGCGGACGTAGCTTTGGCACCAGCCGACGGCGGCGATGCGTTCACCGCGTGTCACCGGTGTTACGCGGTGCAGCGTCCAGGACGGGTACGTGATCATTTGGCCGGCCTTGAGCTTGTACGGTTGCTCTCCAGAGCTTGTTTCCATCACGAGTTCGCCGCCGTCGTAGGCGCTCGGGTCGGCCAGGAAAAGCGTGAACGAGATGTCGCTCCTGAGATTGTACATGATCGGGTCGTCGACGTGCGTGCCATACTCCATGCTGTCGCGATAGCGGCTGAACAGTAGCGGCGTGATATGGCGCGGGCGAGCGGCCATGCGAAAGGTGCCGTTGCGCATGATCGATTCGGTCACCGATTTGTTCAGCGGCTGATACTCAAGCTGTGTGCGGTCGACCTGCATGTTGTTCTTGACCAGTTTCGCGTGCCAACCGGCGGTCGCGGTGCCTTCGACGAACTTCATGCCGTTCAGCTTGTCGACGACCTTCGTAATGTCGTTGGCGGTCAGTACGTTGTCGATCACCAAGATCATGGTCTGCGAATCCCATTTTGCGTGCCCACGAGCGATAAGCCCGCAGGCCGCGAAAGCCAACTTATTTGGCGTTGCGCTTCGGGCGTTCCGGTGCGCGGATTTGGGGAAAAGCCTAGCGTTTCAGATAGGCTTTGACTTCCGGCCTGTCGCGCAACCAGCCGGCCCAACGGTTCATCACTTTGGCCATGCGCGCCGGGTCGACGCCGAGTTGGGCCATGGCGACGCCGCCGTTCACGCTCTCGCGGTACTCGGCGATGAGATTGCCTCTTAGTGCGAAGCGGCTCATGCCGTCGATGACCACCTCTTTGCCTTGGAATTGCGGGATCGTGGACGTGAACTTCGAGAGCGACCAGGCGTAGCCGTTGTCGCCGTTCACGACGGGGTCGAACATGCGCCAGTCGTAGTTCGTGGCGTCGCGGTGGAAGAGGTTGACCAGCATGTCCTCGATCGAGGCGCGGCCGGTGTGGGGGCCGTAGATGTAGTCATGATAGACACCGTCTTCGGTGAAGCATTGGGCGAAGGCCTTGCCGTCGCCGCGGGAGGCGGCGTCCGAGAAGCGATCGAGCAGTTGGACGAACTCGGCGTGGTTCATGAGATCAGGCCTTTGCGGTGACGATCCAGACGGCGGCGCCGAGCTTGAGGGGCGCCGTTTTGGCATAGGGGCCGAGGGCGTCGCGGAGTGCCGCTGCGGCTTGATCCTTCTGCGCGGGCGAGGCGTCTTTTAGCGCGCGCGAGATCGGGCCGAATTCGTGCAGATAAGCGACGGCGTCGTCGAGCCTGTTACCGATCTCGACGGTCGTATCGAAGGGCTTCAGCGTGATCGCATCGAAGCCGCCGTTCGCGAGGATGCGGCGGACGCGCGCCGGATCGGCGAAGGCGAACGGGCCGGGGTCTTCCGGTCCGAGTTGCGGCTGCGGCGGCACGTGCGGGCGTACGGCCATGATGGGGACGCGTACCCACTCGTTCTCGCGCCAATCGCGCCAGCACACGAACGCGGCGCGGCCGGTTTGCTTCAGCGCCTTGCGCATGTTTGCGAAAGCCAAGTCGGGATTTGCGAAAAACATCACGCCGAAGCGGGAGAAGAGAAGGTCGAAGGTCCCAGGCTCGAACGCGTGCGCGGCTGCGTCGGCCTCGATGAATGCAACTCCGTTTGTTTCGGCCGCGCGGCGTTTCGCCAGCGCGAGCATCGGTGCCGATACGTCCGCGCCTAAGACTTTCGCGCCGGCCTTGGCGAGTTTGATAGAGGTGTCGCCGCAACCGCAGCCGATATCAAGCACCCGCTCGCCGGCTTGCGCATTCGCGGCTTTCAGCACGGCCTCGCTGATCGGGGCCAGCATCGCGTCGAGGCGCGTTTGCTGTGCAGCCCAACGCGCGCCGACGTCACCGTTCCAATAGGCGATTTGGTCTGCGTTGGACGTGGGAGATGTCATCGGTTTCGTTTCGCCTTGTTTCAACTTGAACTATGTCGCGGTCAAAAAAAGAAAGTCGTGAGTGGTCCGCCTCCGCGGGCCGTGACAATGTCTTTTCCCCTAGTGGCCGTGGTTGTCGGAGAGGCAGTGGCTGTGGGAGTGGTCGGCGAGGACTTTGACTACGCGGCATTCGGCGACGCGCCCGTGACGGCACTGGCGCACCATGCGTTGCAGTTCGCTACGCAGGCTTTCGAGGCGCGCGATCTTGGCTTCGACGTCGGCCAAGACGTCGCTTGCGACGCGATCGACACGGGCACAGGGTTGGTCGGGTTTGTCGACGAGGCCTAGGAGTTCGCGGATGGCGTCGATGGGAAAGCCGAGTTCGCGCGCATGGCGGATGAAGGCGAGGCGGTCGGCGTGGGCCTTCGAATAGCGCCGCTGGCCGCCTTCGCTGCGCGAGGGCTCCGGCATCAAGCCTTCCTCCTCGTAGAAGCGGATTGTCTGGACTTTGGTCGCCGCGCGCTTCGCCAACGCGCCGATGGTCAGGTTTTCAGCCATATTTTCCACCTTGAAGCTACAGCCACTGTAGCATGTAGCCTTGGGGCGAGAAAGGAATCAGCGATGGATTCGTGCTGCCCCGCGCCTTCGCCCAGTGCGTCGCTTGCCTATCGGCGGGTGCTTTGGATTGCGCTCTTCGTGAACGCGGCGATGTTTGCGATCGAGGTTGTTGCCGGTGTCGCGGCGGAGTCCGTTGCGCTGCAAGCCGACGCCCTCGACTTCTTCGGCGATGCCGCGAATTACGGGTTGAGCCTTTCGGTGCTCGGTATGGGGCTCGTTTGGCGCGCGCGCGCCGCGCTGGTCAAAGGGATCAGCATGGGGCTGTTCGGCCTCTGGGTGATTGCGGCCGCGCTCATGAACGTGCTCGGCGACGCTCTGCCGGATGCGCCGACGATGGGCGTTATCGGGTTCGTGGCGCTGGCGGCGAACGTTGGGGTCGCGCTGCTGCTTTATCGGTATCGCGAGGGCGACGCGAACATGCGTTCGGTGTGGCTGTGCACGCGCAATGATGCTATCGGCAACGTCGCTGTGATGGTTGCGGCCGTCGGCGTGTTCGGCACAGGGACGCTGTGGCCAGACATTGCGGTAGCGGCGGTGATGGCGTCGCTGGCTCTCAGCGCATCATATCAAACCGTTCGCAATGCGCTCGGCGAGATGAAGTCACCGCACGCGCAAGCGCATGCGCTAGAGGCGCACGCGCATCATCACTAACGCCGGAGATTTAAGCGACGGCGGCTTCTGCGTCCGGGCTCAAATGCGGTGCGAGCACGCTGGCTTGGTTCAGGAACGTCTCGGCGGCGCGATCGAGGCGCTGGCGCGCAGCTTGCAGCGACGCGCGTGCGGCTTCGATCTCGTCGTTCGACGCGAACAACTCCGACGGGGCTTTGAGGGCCAGGCCGCGTTCGCCCGCGACCAACGTGATATGGCCGATCGCGTGGCGCGGGTGGCCGCCGTCGGGCAGGATGACCTCGATCGAGCCGCGGTTGCCGTCGATCAGGTTCACGCCTTCGAACGTTGCGCCGCCGGCAACGGTGTCGATGCGCGAGCGAAGTTCTTCGTAGCGGTCGGCGACCATCGCGCGTTTCGTGACGTCGCCGTTCGACAGCGCTTCGGCCGTAAGGTCGAGCGCTTCGGAAAGGAAGTTGTGGATCGTATCGATCGCGACCAGCGTGCCTTCGACCGTCGAGACAGCGCGGGCGGCTTGCTCGGCCAATGTCACGACCGCGTAGGAACCGCGGCGGGTTTGACGCAGCGCGCGATCGATGCCGGAGCGGATGTCGACCGGCTCGACCGGTGCTTCGATCACTTCCTCTTCCTTCGGCGTCAGGACGCGACGGGCGAATTTGAAGAGGCCTTGCGCTTCCTGGCGCTTTTGCTCGAACGACATGGATGTCCCCACCTTCTCGGCGTAGTTGTTGGGCCAAGATTAGACCGGCAGGGGTTAGGAAACGCTTTACCGGACCATACGGATTGCGCTTAAAGCTTTGTTGCCATGACCACGCGATTTGGCCGGATCATCAGCCCGGCGCTCCACGCCTATCACCGTGCCGCGGAACTCGCGCGGACCGGGCGCTGGCCCTTAACGATTGGTGTACGGATCATCGTGCGCGATGAGGCCGAGCGCGTGCTGCTGGTGCGGCACACGTACACGCCCGGGTGGCACTTTCCGGGCGGGGCGGTGGACCGGCGCGAGACAGCCGCGGATGCGGCCGTACGGGAGTTGCGGGAGGAGGCGCTGATCGAGGCGATCGCGCCGCCGCGGCTTGTGGGCATCTATCTCAGTCTTACGCAGAAGAAGTCGGACCACATTCTCTTCTATGAGGCTGGCGCGTGGCGGCCGGCAGCCGGAAAAGCGCGGGTCCTTGAGATCGCCGAGACGGGGTTCTTTCCGGCACATGCGCTGCCCGAAGGCACTACCGGCGGTACACGGCGGCGGCTTGCCGAACTCGCCGGCGCGGAGACGCAGAGCACGGCGTGGTGATGCTGCCGATCTAAAGCGGCGCGTATTTGTCCTTCCACGGGCGCGCCTGTTCGAGCTGGGCCGCCAGGCGGAAGAGCGCCGCTTCGTCGCCGAAGCGGGCGGTGAACATCGTGCCGATCGGAAGGCCGCTTGCGTTCCAGTGCAGGGGCA
>CAZYGK010000177.1:0-6055 GCA_964647355.1 uncultured Flavobacteriaceae bacterium
GAAGCTCATCTTCGAAAGCGAGACGAAACATTGGCTCGAACCAAAAGAGTGAAGGACGCGCCCACCGCAACGGACAAGTGGCGCGAAAAAATTCTCGCTGAAGCGCTCGATCACGTAGCCTTCGACGGCTGGCTTGATAAGACGCTGAAGGCGGCCGCCGACAAAGTCGGCGCCAGTGATGCCGAGTTGAAGGCCGCCTTCCCCCGCGGCGTCGCCGACGCGCTGCTCTTCTTCTCCAGCGAAGCCGACCGCCACGCCGTGGAAGCGATCGAGAAGGCCGACCTGAAACCGATGCGCGTCCGCGAACGCGTGACGTTCGCCGTCAGAAAGCGCATCGAAGCCGTCAAGAAACACAAAGAAGCCGCCCGCCGCGGTGCCGCCGTCTTCGCGCTGCCCCAGCACGCGCTCGACGGCGCGACAGCGGTCTACCGCACCGTCGACGCCCTCTGGCGCGCCGTAGGCGACACGTCGGCCGACTTCAATTTCTACACCAAGCGCGCCCTGCTCTCGGGCGTCTACACCACAACGATCCTGCATTGGTTCGCCGACACCAGCGAAGGCTCAGAAGACACCTGGACCTTCCTAGATCACCGCATCGACAACGTGATGCAGATCGAAAAGGTCAAAGCCCAGGTAACCAAACTCGCCGAAGGCCTGCCGAATCCGCTCACGATTCTAGGTGCGCTCCGCTACCCGCGCCGCTAAATTGGCGGTGTGAGTAACAGCGTACGCCTCGGTCACGGTCAGTTCTACGGCGCCTTCGAACGGCGCTGCGCCGCTGGGCCGTTCGCGTTATCGACGCTCGAAGCGCGCCCGCATGTGGACAGCCACACGCACTCCGAAGCCCATTTCATTTTCGTGCTGAGCGGCGCCTACGTGTCGTCCGCGGCGAACGCGAAAGAGGTCTGCGGTCGCGCGACCTTGATCTACAATCCGCCGGGCACGACGCACCGCGACCGCTTCTTGAGCGCCGAAGGCCGCTTCTTCGGTCTGTCGATCCAAGCGGACGGCCTGGCGGCGCTCGACGGCGACGGGCCGTTCCGCGACCACGCGCATCGCCTGACGCATCCGCGCGCGCTGATGTCGGCCGTCGCCGCCGCGCAGAACATGAACCGCGATCCTATAGCCGACGGCACGGTGCTCGAAGGCCTGGCGCTCGAACTCTTGGGCAGCGTAGCGACCAAGGACATCGGCACGGGACGGACCCCGCCGCGCTGGCTGAAACGCGCCTGCGCGCTGATCGACGACGATTTGGGCGCGCCGGTTTCAGTCGCGCGCATTGCCCGCAGCGTCGGCGTCCATCCGGTGCATCTGGCCCGTGTCTTCCGCGCTCACCTGGGCGCTTCGCCGGGTGAGTACGCCCGCCGCCGTCGCATCGAGCGCGCAACCGATCGCCTTGTGCATAGCCGGGACGCGCTGGTCGATATCGCGTCGGATCTCGGCTACGCGGACCAAAGCCATTTCACGCGCGAGTTCGCCCGCGAAGCCGGCCATAGCCCGGCGCGCTTCCGCAGCGCCCTCAGCTAGCCCATGTTTCAAACGTTCAAGACGCCGGGCCCTCAGGTCGGCCATGCTCGGCCGCTAACAATGTACGAGTGGGTGCGAGTATGATGATGCGAACGATTTTTGTGGCGAGCGGATTGGTCGGGGTGGCGGCGGCGTGCGTCGCATGGCAACCCCAAGCGGCGGCGTCCGGCGGCCTGGATAAGCAGGCGCTCTCGGCCTTCGAGCAGTCCGTCGCAAAGGGCGAACTTCCGGCCGTGACCTCCGTCCTCATCGTGACCAAGGGCAACGTCGCCTACGAGCGCTATTGGGAGACCGGCGGCGCGACGGTGGGGAACGACACGCGCTCGGCCACGAAGTCGCTGACCGCCATGGCGGTCGGCCTTGCCATCGCCGACGGCAAGCTGCGCGGCCTCGACGATCGCGCCTTCGCCTATCTCGGCGACCTCGCGCCCTTCGCGAACGACAGCGAGCAGAAGCGCGATATCCGCATCGGCGATCTGCTGACGATGACGTCCGCGCTCGACTGCGACGACAACAACGACACGCCCGGCAACGAAGAGAACATGTACCCGAAGCAATCCTGGGCGCGCTTCGCGGTCGATCTGCCGCTGAAGAAGGATTGGGCGCGCGATAGCTCCGGCCGCGGACCTTGGGCCTACTGCACCGCGGGCACGTTCCTGCTCGGCCAAATCGTGCAGCGCGCCGTCGGCCAAACGGTCGACCGCTACATTGAAGAGCGCGTCTTGAAGCCGCTTGGCGCGAAGGCCCTGCACTGGGACGCTTCGCCGTCGGGTGAGATCCAAACCGGTGGCGGCCTAGAACTGACGGCACGCGACCTGGGCAAACTCGCGTGGATGATGACCGATCACGGCAACTGGAAGGGAACGCAAGTCCTGCCGAAGGCCTGGGTCGACGAGATGCTGACCGTCCGCCGCGACACCTTCGCCGACATGCACTACGGCTACCAATACTGGCACCGCGCCTACCCGACGAAATGCGGCCCGGTCGATGCCTGGTTCATGGCCGGCAACGGCGGCAACCACGTCCTCTCGATCCCCTCGCTGAATGCTGCGATCGTGGTGACCCGCACCGCCTACAACACGCGCGGCATGCACCAGCAAACGATCGCCGCACTTGAGAAGCACCTGATCCCCGCGCTGCCTTGCGCAGCGCGATAGGGGCTAACCGTCCGGCCGCAAGCCCAACGGATAAAGCCGCGTCACGTGCCCCATTTTGCGGCCGTGCCGTGCCTCGCCCTTGCCGTAGAGGTGCACGGCGGTCGAGGGCTCATGCGCGAGGGAGCGCCATGCATCCACCTCGTCGCCGAGCAAGTTCGTCATCACGGCGTCCGAGTGCCGCCTGGGATCGCCGAGCGGCCAGCCCGCCACCGCGCGGATGTGCTGCTCGAATTGGCTGACCACGCAGCCGTCGATCGTCCAGTGTCCTGAATTGTGCACGCGCGGCGCGATCTCGTTGACCAGCAACCGCCCGTCCCGGGTCTCGAACATCTCGACCGCCATCACGCCGACATAGTCGAACGCCTCAAGCAAGTCCGTCGCGATACGCTGCGCTTCCGCCTTGACGCGAGAAGTCGCTTTCGCGGGCGCCAACGTCGTACGCAGAATGTGGTTCTCGTGCCGGTTCTCGACGAGATCGAAGCACGCGATATCGCCGTCTTGGCCCCGCGCCGCCACGACCGAAAGCTCGCGCGTGAAATCGACGAAGCCCTCAAGGATGCACGGCACGCGCTTGAGCTCGTTCCAGGCAGCGGCAAGCTGATCGGGTGAGCGCACGATCTTCTGGCCTTTGCCGTCGTAGCCCAGCCGTGCGGTCTTCAGCACCGAAGGCGTCCCGACCTCGGCGAGCGCTCGGCGCAGCGACGCATCGGAATCGATCAGCGCAAACGGTGTCGTCGCGATGCGATGTTCCCGCGCAAACGACTTCTCTTTGAAACGATCTTGGATGACGCTAAGCGCGCCGGGGTTCGGCCGCACCGACTTCAACCCACTCAGCACTGTGGCCGCATCGCCCGGCACATTCTCGAACTCATAGGTGACGACATCGACGCGCTGCGCGAACTTCGCCAACGCATCGTGGTCGCTGTAGGGCGCTACGACGTGGCTATCGCACACCTGGTAAGCCGGTGCTTCTTCCTCCGGGGCAAATATCGCGCTCTTGAGGCCAAGCCGCGCCGCCGCCATCGCGAGCATGCGTCCAAGCTGCCCGCCGCCCAGAATGCCGATAGTTCCGCCCGGAAGAACGACGCTCAAGGATGATCCTCATCGACCGGCGCTTCCGGCACATCCGCCGTCTGCCGCGCACGATAGGCATCGAGCCGCTTGCCCAACTCCTTATCGTTCAGCGCGAGGATAGCGGCCGCCAGCAGCGCCGCGTTGATCGCGCCGGGCTTGCCGATCGCAAGCGTGCCGACCGGCACACCGCCCGGCATCTGCACGATCGAAAGCAGGCTATCGAGGCCGTTCAGCCCGGTCGCAGCGACGGGAACGCCCAACACCGGCAGCGTCGTCATGGCAGAGGTCATGCCCGGCAGATGCGCAGCCCCGCCGGCGCCGGCGATAATAACCTTCAGCCCCCGCGCCTTCGCGCCTTTCGCATAGGCGAACAGCCGGTCCGGCGTGCGATGCGCCGACACGACACGTACTTCGTGCCGTACACCGAGCTTCTCGAGCGTCTCGGCCGCGGCCGACATGGTCGCCCAATCGGACTTGCTGCCCATGATGATCCCGACATCGGCAGCTTCGCGTTCGAGCGTTTTGGAGAGGTCTTTGGTGGCCGCTTTGGCCATGGGCTTCCTTTGGGCGCTTGGCCGCGCCTCGTGCGAAAAGAAGCGCCGCACTATAGGGTGTGACGGCAGCGAAGTGAAATCCCAGCCCCAAGGGGCCTGTTAAGCATTTGGTCGCAGTTTGCCACTTAACGATCGACCGGCGCTTACGGCATGCTTACGCCGCAACGAAGGACGCCCGATGGGCAAATCGGCAAAGGACGCGATGGCGGCGCTCGGGATCCCCGAAGCGGAACTGACGCCGCGGGTGCGCGAGGTGATTACGGGCCTCACGTCCGAAATCGCCCATTTGCGCGCGCGGCTCGAGTCGCTCGAAACCGTGGCCGACCGCGACAGTCTTCTGCCCATCCTGAATCGCCGCGCCTTCGTGCGCGAAATGTCCCGCATCATGGCGTTCGGCGAGCGCTACGAGCTGACGACGAGCCTCGTTTATTTCGACCTCAACGACCTGAAGGCGATCAACGACACCGACGGTCACGCTGCGGGCGACGCGGCCTTGCGCCATGTCGCAGCCGTTCTTGCGACGAACATCCGCAAGTCCGACGTGCTCGGCCGCCTCGGCGGGGACGAGTTCGGTGTTATTCTTCCGAAGGCCGATTCCGCGCTTGCCGACAAGAAGGCCCGCACGCTCACCAAACTTCTGTCGACGCAACCGTTCCTCTGGCAGGGTAAAATGCGCGCGCTCGGCATTGCCTACGGCGTACACACGTTCGCGAAGGGCGACGACCCCGAAAAGGCGATCGCAACGGCCGACAAGGCGATGTACGCCGTCAAACGCGCGAAATAGCTAAGCGATGATGTCGGGGACGATCTGTCCTTCGATCATGGTGATCTGATCGCGCAGCATCAACTTGCGCTTCTTGAACCGCGATAGCTGCAACTGATCGATCGATCCCGAAGCGATCAACGCCTGAATCTCCTCGTCGAGCGCACGATGCTCCGCACGAAGTTCGGCCAACTTGGTCAGTGTCGCCTTATCGGCAGCGTCGGAAGCGCTCGGTGTGTTCGCAGCCGTCGTGACGCTCACGACGGTCAGACCAGCACTTTCTCCGCCGTCGGCGTCTTTGGAAAATCCCATAATGCGCGCGCGAAGGAGGTGAGAGGTGCACTTCACGTGAAAGTGGAAATCTATCACGGAAAGCTACATTTGTCTTCGGTGAATTGCGCTTGCTGCGCCGCGAAAGCGCTTGCGATTTCAAAGACTAAGCGGTCAACACGCGAGCCGTTCTCGTTAAGACATTTTTCGCACTTCGTGTCGATGCCCCGCTGACAAGCCCGCGATTCTATGTTCTAGTTCTCCTGCCAAAAAAGCGGAGGCTACCTACATGGGCCTGGAGTCGCATATCCAAGAACTCTCGGATAAGCACCACAAGCTGGACGAGCAAATTCAAGACGAACTGCATCGCCCGCATCCAGATGACCTACTTCTCTCCGACCTCAAAAAGCGAAAACTCCGACTTAAAGAAGAAATCGAACGCCTAAAGCACGACGTGCACTAGGCATCGGACATAGCCCCCGTTGCGGGGCGGTCGAACGTTCGAGCCCAAAGGGCGAGAAGGTTCGGGTGGGGGGAAAGCCTCTCAGGCTGCCCACACGCCGAAGTCTCACCCTGCTCAACCACATGTAACTGTGCGTCCCCGCCTGAGCGCGCCAAGCGCCCTCGGGGTAAACTAACTTATCAAGGCGCCTCTGCCTTCTCGCGCAGCTTGAACTTCTGGATCTTGCCGGTGGAGGTCTTCGGCAGCT
>CAZYGK010000178.1:0-5989 GCA_964647355.1 uncultured Flavobacteriaceae bacterium
TCGCCCTGCTCTTCGCAGTGGAGCGTGCCGCCGCGCTGGCTGATTTGGCGAGCGAGCAGTTTTGGCTTGCCGAGGCGCTTGGCCCAATAGGGCACGAGGCCTGCGTGGGCGGAGCCGGTCACCGGGTCTTCGAGGACGCCGACGCCGGGGCCGAAGAAGCGGGAGACGAAGTCGAAGCCCATGTCGGCGCCGGGCGCGGTCACGACGAGGCAGCCTTCGTCGAATTCTTCCAGCGTGTCGATGGCAGCTTCGGCGTCGATGTTCGCGACATCGTCGGCTGCCTTGAAGAGGGCGATCGTGTAGTTCGCCTTCACGACCTCGACCGGCGCTACGTCGAGCGCTTCTTCGAGTGCCTCGCGAAAGTCCTCCGCGTCCGGGTGCGGCGCGGCTTTGTAGGCGGGCAGCGCCATGGCGAGGAGCCCGGCTTCGGCTTTGTCGACGGTGAGGATGCCGCTCTTCGTCGCGAAGTCGACGCGCGCGATGCTCGGCGCCAGGTGGTGGAACACGACATAAGCGCTCGCCAATGTAGCGTGGCCGCAGAGCGGCACTTCGACTTCGGGCGTGAACCAGCGCAGGTCGTATTTGCCGGCGCCCGTGCCCACGAAGAACGCGGTCTCGGCGAGGTTGTTTTCGGCGGCGATCGCTTGCATCTGCTCGTCCGAGAGCCATTGCGTCAGGGGCACGACGGCCGCGGGGTTACCTTCGAATGGCTTGTCGGCGAAGGCGTCGAGCTTCCAGATCTTCAGTTCCATGGTCATTCCTCCGTGAACGGACGAACCGTGTGAGCGTGGTTGAGCGGCCCGTGGCCCTGTCCCAATCCCGGCGCCGTCTCGATCGCGCGGCGCACATAGTTTCTCGCGCGGGTGATCGAATCGACGGCGCTCATGCCTTGAGCGAATCCTGTTGCGACGGCGGATGCAAGCGTGCAGCCCGTGCCGTGCGTGTGGCGCGTTGCGATGCGCTTGTCGTGCCACTCATGCGTGCCGTCGGGACCTGCGTAGAGGTCCACGATGTCGTCGCCGGGCAGATGGCCGCCTTTGAGCAGCACGGCCTTGGGCCCCAGATCGAGCAAATGTTTCAGTGCGTCGCGCATTGCTTCGGGCGTTGCGATTTTCCGACCGGTCAGCGCCTCGGCTTCCGGCAGGTTCGGCGTGATCAAGTCTGCGCGCGGCAGGACATGGCGTTTGAGTGCTGCAACCGCGTCGGTTTCAAGCAGTGCGGCGCCCCCTTTTGCAACCATCACGGGATCGACGATTAGCGGTGCCTGGATTGCCTGCAACGCTGCCATCACGGTCTCGATCACGGCGGCGGTGGCGAGCATGCCCGTTTTGATCGCGTCGGGGCCGATATCGTCGAGCACGGCTTTGATCTGTCCGCGCACGATGTCGAGCGGGATCGCGTGGATGGCGCTCACGCCTTGCGTATTCTGCACGGTGACCGCGGTGACGGCCGTTGCTGCGTAGCCGCCGAGGGCGGTCACGGTCTTGATGTCTGCCTGAATTCCGGCGCCGCCGCCGGAGTCGGATCCGGCAACGATCAGTACGCGGCCGTGCATGCGCGTGGGGTGCATGAGGGGCAATGTAGTGCGCTGTGCAGCGGTGGCAAAGGAAGATCGAACCACAAAGCCACGAAGGTCACGAAGATCTGCTTCGTGCGCTTCGTGGCTTTGTGGTGCAATCTTCTTTCTTTAGGCGACGCAGGCCTTTTCGAGGACCTTCACGATGTCGCCGACGACGGTTGTGACGAGCTTCTCATCGTCGCCTTCGGCCATCACGCGGATCAGGGGTTCGGTGCCCGATTTGCGGATGAGGAGACGGCCCTTGCCGACGAGGCGCTGCTTGCCGTCCTCGATCATCGTCGCGACTTCCTGGTTTTCGAGCGGCTTCATGCCGGCGCGGAAGCGGACGTTCTTCAAGAGCTGCGGCAGCGGTTCGAACAGGTGGGCCGCTTCGCTTGCTTTCTGTCCGGTCTCGGCGATCACGGCGAGCACCTGCAGCGCCGCGATCAAACCGTCGCCTGTCGTCGAGAAGTCGTTCAGCACGACGTGGCCAGACTGTTCGCCACCGACGTTAAAGCCCTTCTCGCGCATGTGTTCCACGACGTAGCGGTCGCCGACCGCCGTACGCGCGAGCTGTAGGTTCATGGCGTTCAGATAGCGTTCCAGCGCGAGGTTCGACATCACCGTCGCCACGACGCCGCCGCCTTTCAGGGTTCCGGCCTTCGACCACGAACGGGCGATCAGCGCCAATATCTGGTCGCCGTCGATGATGTGACCCTTCTCGTCGGCGATCACCACGCGATCGGCGTCGCCGTCGAGCGCGATGCCCAAGTCGGCGCGGCTTTCGCGCACCTTGGCGCACATCGCGTCGGGCGCGGTCGAACCGACTTTGCTGTTGATGTTGAAGCCGTTCGGTTCGACGCCGATCGAGATCACTTCGGCGCCCAACTCCCAAAGCACTTCGGGGGCCACGCGATAAGCCGCACCATTCGCGCAGTCGAGCACGATCCTGAGGCCGTCGAGGCGCAGGTGGGCCGGGAACGTGCGTTTGGCGAATTCGATGTAGCGGGCTTGGGCATCGTCGATGCGCTTGGCGCGTCCGAGCTTGTCGGGCGCGGCCAGATGGTCGGCGAGGCCGTTGTCCATCATGCGTTCGATTTCGGTCTCGACATCGTCCGAAAGTTTGTAACCGTCGGGGCCGAACAGCTTGATACCGTTGTCTTCGTAGACGTTGTGCGAGGCGGAGATCATCACACCCAAATCGGCGCGGAGCGAGCGCGTCAGCATCGCGACGGCCGGCGTCGGCAGCGGCCCGAACTGAATCGTGTCCATGCCGACCGAAGTGAAACCCGCGACGAGCGCGGTTTCGATCATGTAGCCCGAGAGGCGGGTGTCCTTGCCGATCACGACGCGATGGCGATGTTCGCCGCGGGTGAAATAGCGGCCTGCCGCCATGCCGACGCGCAAAGCGGTTTCGGCGGTCATCGGGGCGGTGTTCGCTTTACCGCGAATTCCGTCGGTTCCGAAGTACTTCCGGGTCATTCAATTCCCTCAAACATGAGCGCTGAATCTAGCACGAAGTGCTTTCGAACCCGAAAGGTCCGGGCACGGAGCAATCTCACGAATTGTTAAGGTTTTTGACCGGATTCGAGCGCCGTCCACACGGAAAGCGCGCGTTTGAGCGCGGCAGCATCGTGGGTGCGCAAGACGTCGGCACCCTGGCGTGCGGCAAAGAGTTCGGCTGCAAGCGTGGCGGGGCCTGAGGCCGCCACTTCAACGCCTGCGAGTCTACGGATGAACGACTTGCGGCTGAGCGAAATCAGGAGCGGCAAGCCGTATCGCGCTTTGAGTTCGCCCAGGCGGCGCAGGACGGTCAGCGAGACTTCCGGATCGGTGCCGAGGAAGAAGCCCATGCCGGGATCGAGTACGATCCGCTCGCGTGCAATGCCGGCGCCCGTCAACGCGCCGAGGCGTTTGTCAAAGAACGCGAACAAGCGATCCATGATCGTCGCCGCGTCGGTGGCAATCCGCTCCGCCCTACCTCGCGGCGCCACGTTGTGCATGACGACGAGGCGCGCGTTGGAGGCAGCCAGCGCCGGGTAGATCGACGCATCGGGGAAGCCCAAAATGTCGTTCAGCCAGGGGACGTTCTGCTTCAGCGCCCAGAGTTGCGTTTCCGGCGCGAACGTGTCGATCGACAGCGCAACCCGCTCTTTGAGCGTGGCGACGATGGGTGTGAGGCGTGCGATCTCGACGTCGGGCGGCACGTGCTCGGCGTCCGGGTTCGAGGCGGCGGCGCCCAGATCGATCACGTCGGCGCCGTCCGCGGTCAGCTTCAGCGCGTGCGCTATCGCCGCTTCGGGCGCCAAATACTTGCCGCCGTCGGAGAAGGAGTCCGCCGTCGCATTGACGATGCCGAAGATCTTTGCTCGAACCATGGGTGGCCGGACTGGGCCATGGGCGAGCGCCCCAGCGCAAGTCTTCTCAGGACGCCGTTTGACGCACCGCAGCGGGCGATACGGCGGATCGAATTCGGGCTTGGGAGAAAACCGGCGTGTGGTGGAAAGTAGCCCTGTGTGTTGTTCTTGTAATCGCGGTTACCGCAGCGGGGACCGTCGTGTGGTTGGGATCTTATCGCCCGCGGCCTATTGAGGCGCCGCAGGGCACGCAGCTCACGCCGCTGCGAACGATCACGACGGTCGAAGCACGCCTTCTGTTGATGTTGACGGGCGTTCGCGACATTCCGGTTTCGCAGGCCGTCGATCTTTATCGCATGAGCTACACCGCCCAATCGGGCAAGGGTGCGATGCGCCTCAGCGGGTTGCTTGCCTTGCCGCGTGACGGCGACGTGCGGCGGCTGGTGAGCTTTCAGCACGGCACCGCAACGACGCGAAGTGCCGTGCCCTCGCAGCCGGACGGCACGGGTATCGCGGCTGCAATTGCGTTCGCGGGCAACGGCTATGCACTGATTGCGCCCGACTATCCGGGAATGGGCGAGGCCGACGGGCGCCATCCCTACTATGTGGCGGAGGCGATCGGTCCGTCGATCGTGGCCATGATCGAGGCGGCGCAGCGCTTGGATCGCGTGCCGGAGGCGCCCGTGTTCCTCGCCGGATTTTCGGAAGGTGCTTGGGCGAGCCTTGCTGCGTTACGCCTTATCGAAGGCGGTGGCGGGCAGGTGCTCGGTTCGGCACAGGTGGCCGGACCGTATGATCTGCGGCACCTCTCCGTGCCCTCGACATTGCGCGCACCCGGCCCTTCGGGATCGGTGTACCTCGCCTATGCCGCGTGGGGTCAGGCCGCCTATTTCGGGAAGCCGCTGGATAGCGTGCTCGGTGGCAAGTACCCGGCGCTGGTGGAGCGCCTCTTCGATGGCGCGCCGCCGGACGAGATTATGGCGTCGCTACCGAAGCAGCCGCGCGAGATATTCGTGCGTGAGTTTCTCGATGCCATCGAGGGTCAAGGCTCGCATTGGTTGGCCGATTCCTTCGCCGCGAACAGCCTCATCGACGTGATCCCGCAAGCGCCGGTGCGGCTCTACTACGGTGCCAACGACGTCGATGTGCCGCCGCAGGAGTCGATTGCGGCGGCGGCTCGCATGAACGAGCGCGGCGCTAGCGTGACGGCGATCAGCGTGGGCCCTCTCCCCCACGACGCGTCAATGCTGGCTGCGGCGCCGCTCATTCTCGCCTGGCTGAACGAGCTGGAGGCCGGGTCCAAGCCCTAGAAACCTGGGGCGCAGTATTAGCGACAGCTGAGCGTGGGCGAGCCGACGATTTCACCTTCGTCGGTGATCAACCCTTCGAGGCGGCATTCGTTGACGTGCGCGGGAACCTCTTGAGCCGTCGTGCGGTCGGTACCGTGGTAGCGGCAGACCATCACGATCGGTCGGCCGGGGGCGCGCGAAAACTGCCACCGCTGTTCGATTACCTTCGGGTTCGGACCTTCTTCGGGCGCAAGGTCGGCCATCTCGCGCGGGTCGCCGTCGAAGAACGACACGTGTCGGAAGGCATGGGAGGTTTGACCGCCGGCACCGTCGTCGCCGTCGACCGAGGCAGGACAGCTGAGGTCGCTGGCGTGGGCGGCGGACAACGAAACGATCGCGGCGGCGGCTGCGAGAGCGAGGCGCATCTTGGGAACCCTGACTGACGTTGAGGGTCGTGAACGTGCGCAAGGCACATACAAAAGCAAAGGCCCCGCAGCGAATTTGCGGGGCCTCCAATTGCGATTTTTTTCTTGACGTTGCGGCGGCGCTTTAGGCCGGCAGCGGTTCCGTGCCGCCGTCGCCGCGTGGGCGGCCGGCGCTCGGCACCGAAGACGCGGGCGGGCGCGGCACCTGCGGCTCGTCCGGCGGGGTCTCACGCACGATTTTTTCGCCGCGCAAGAGCGCTAGAATCTCGTCGCCCGAGAGCGTCTCGTGCTCAAGCAAAGCCTGCGCGATCTTGTGCAGGTCTTCGAGGTTGTCGTTCAGGATCTGACGCGCCTTTTCCA
>CAZYGK010000179.1:0-5952 GCA_964647355.1 uncultured Flavobacteriaceae bacterium
GGCATTTGATGCCGCGCGAGATGATCGAGAACGAGCGCTCGACCGCGATCCATGCCGACGAGGCGGTGGAGGAGAAGATCTCCCTCTCCGACCGGTTCGGGCTGTGGCTCGGCTTCCATCATGTGAGCCAGGCGGACTACCTTTCGATCGTCTCCGGCTACGCGCAGCATTTCGGGCTTAGGATCGGCCCGGACGATTTGCAGCGCCGCGCGCTCGAGTGGGCGGTCACCCGCGGCGGCCGCTCGGGGCGGGTGGCGTGGCAGTTCATCGAGGACCTCGCCGGTGCGCTGGGGCAGCGGCTCTGACGGCGGCTGACTGCACCCGCAGCTCGGCGGCCGCGGGCGGTGGGGGGTATCCCCCTCCGAATTTTGAGCGAACAACCCCATGTACCCGAGAGTTAGATGGCGAAACCGCACTTTTGCGTGCCGAAATCCTGCCTGGAACAGCCAGTCCGGCGCAGTGCCGCGATCGTCGTTCAGCATCGAGTTCACCGGCCCAGGTTACGCGCCCGGATATTAGAACAAAACCGGAACATATGCAAGAGGAAAAGCGCTGGCCGCCCTTGTGGCGCCGCTCATCGAGACGCCTGCCTCCCGAGCCCAAAGACCGCAGGAACGCCCGGCGGCGCCAATTTGAAATTGTTACATGTCCCCGGAATACCTGAATAGTGTCCCCTGAATAATCTCAGCAGGGCCCGCTTCCGCTTCGCCGGCTCTCAGACTATAGGTTTCAAACGAAGCCGCCGCGATTCCGCGCCAGCACACCTGTCTCTCAATTTCCGTGTCTCAACAACCGGGTGCAGTCCAGTTACATGCCCCCGGAATACCTTGAAGTCACAACCTCTCCTCGGACGCGGACGGTCTCACCCTCTCTCTGCCCGCGTCAGTAGTCGTCACGGGCCCGCTGGCGGCCCACAGCTCAAGATGTTCATGACTGAGACAATGGTCGTAGTGCCCGCGGATAGGGTGAGCGGACCAGAGGGGTTGAACACAGGGGTCCATTGTGCTGGCTGCCCAATTGCGAGACATGCCGCCTGTTGGCTAGCCGGGACTGGCGGAATCGTTTCCGTTGGGCTGCATGTAGTGCCGGCCGGCGCGGTTACCGCGTCATCGGTATTGTGCTGCAGCACCACGCCCGGCGGTGTCGATGGCGGGGAACACCCGGCACTGATCGTGAATGACGGACTGGTCGTTAGAGGCACGCCTGTTTGGTTCGCTACGCCCTTCCGGAATCTCAGCGTCCCGACAACGGGGGATGTTGTCGCGCACTTCAAAACGTTATTGAGCTTCACGATGTTTTGCAGAGGCGGCGACAGCGCCTGGATCGTTATCGAGTGAGGCGGTGCTCGCTCCCATACCGCCACGCCGGACGCGCAAGCCTTCATCGCCGAAGCAGGAACCGCCGGCTCACTTGTCTCGCTAACGGTGCAGGTTGCACCGACTGGAGCATGCTGAATTGTCCAGGGGCTGCCGGTTCCTATCGATCCGTTGGGCGCCGCTAGCGGATAAGGCGCACAGCTGGCATTTACGCCAAACATACCGGCGCTCGTGTTGCCCGCGCCAGTTTGGTCCGTTACCATCTTCTGGATGATCAATGAACGGGTATCCACGACCGGCACCTCTACGCAGTCCGACTGAGGCGACTGACCCAGAGGTAGCGATGGATCATAGTTTGAGTACCACTGCGAGCTCGCGAAGGTTCCCGAGGGTCCAATCTTGGCGCAGTTCTTTACCGCAGTACCAACTTTGAACGGTCCAGTTGCACTAAACGTCCAAGTGCCACTGCCGCTCGCGGCCAGACTCCTCGCGCCAATTTGCTTCTGGATATGCAAGGGGAAAGGCATGGATGCGCACCAGGTTGGCGGCGTACATGCTCCACCCGACAGACCGATCGGCCCGTAGATCGTTGTTGGGAAAAATTTATCCCGCACAACGAGGCCATTCCAAGTGCCGCCAGAATAGACGCCCGTCAATGAATCGTTGGCGGTGTTTGTCATGGTGACAGAATAGTTGATGCTTGGGCCGCCTGGATATGTCCACAAAGCATTTGGTGGTAGACCCGGTATTGCGGCGCTCTTGTTGATTGTGGCGTCATAGCATCTCGGCGCGCGAACGCTTCGCCCAGCCCAATTCGTCGTCGCACCTGATGGATTGCTGGGAGCGCTGACACTGTAGCTGCCCGAGGGCGGCCAAAAGATATTCGGGTTGAACGGATGGGTGACGTCCATCAAGGCGACGTTCTCAAACAACGCCTTACCCGCGTAGCAGTTTGGATCGTTGAAAGCCGGCCTTTTCACCGTGATCGTTACGTTGCAGGTGAGCTTCGCTCCGGACTTGAAATGCAGTGGCACAGATGGGTTCGCCCGCAGCCTGATCGCGGGCGTCCCGTGCGCCGGCGTTGACGTGTGCATCGTGCTGCCTGCTGCGATCGACCCATTCGTCCAGTTCGTCACCGCGGTGGAGTCAACGATGCCGCTTAGGTAAGGCACACACGTCCACGAGGAGCTAAACGGATAGGCAGTTGCCGAGGCAGCCGACGTAAACCGTATGAAGTCGGCGACCGTACCGATGTCCCGCTCCGGCTCATTGTTGACAAAATCCACCGCGTAGGTGGTGGGCACGCCGAACTGCAGTGCCGCGCCTGCGCCGTTAGGGATGTCCTTGCGCACGATGAACTTGCAAGGCGCCTGGTGATCCATGTTGACAGTTTCGCTCGCGGTTTGGATGTGCCAGACCTGCGGTCCGCTGGTGCCGAACGGTGTCGCCTTGTACCTAACGCGCGCGGTATTGACGATGGGCCTCTGGGGCGTATTCGGAACCGTTTCGCAATCGGGATCGGCGTAGGTAAAGGCGACCTGGAACTCTGCAAACTTGGCATGCGGCAGGGTGAATGCCCTTCCATTGCGCCACGCCATGTTGGATTGGCCATAGTAGCTATAGTTGAACGGCCCTGACGCGACCCCCCCTCCAGCGGGGCCGTTGAAGTTGGCGCACAAGCTCGAAACGTTCGAGGCGATGCACTCGGCCATCGCAACCGTTGCATTCGTACGTTTGAACGGTGGAGTGTTGATCCCTTCCTTCACCCAATCGGTGAAGTTGTTGGGTGCAATTGTAATTGCCTGGTTCGGGATCGAGACGTTTTCGATCCTAATCCGATAGACCACGGTTGATCCCCAAGCGACGATGGGAACGGTCGTGGCGGAGGGCTTGACGCGCACCTTCTTGATCTTCAACTGACCTACTGCGCAGTCAGGATCTGCGGGCCAGCTCGTCTGCACCGGCAAGGTCGTCGCCGAAGAGTTATTTGCAAAATTTTGCTCAGTCTTTGCGGAGTTTGTGGCAGGATCGAAGAGTGTAAAAAACGCAGTGTTGATCAACCCGTTACCGCTTGTTCCCTTGTTGCACTTCAGCTGGGGAATCTGGCTCACCTTAACAGTGAACTTCAGTTCCATCGTTCCGCCCGGCGCCATGTGTCCGGCCGAACCTGACGCGAAACGCCAGGACAAGAAGTCAGTCACGCCCATTGTCCCAATCAAGCGTGGGCCGCCGACGGTGGGCACCGGTCCCACGGGATCCAAGCAATCGGTGCCCAAAGAACTCGAGCAGCTGAAGTTTCCCGCTGTCAGGTCTAACTCTGCGACGAGTGGCACGCTGTTCGGCGCAAGGCGCAGGTTGTCGTTTAATGTAAACCATGCTCCCAGATCAACGGCGTCGGGACCAGCATTCGTAACGACGACTTTGTATTGGACTGATTGAGGCGTCGCGGAACTGCCAAGAATGATCGTCGCCGGAGTGACCGATTTGACGACCGACAAATCCACATTGAGCGCGACCTGAGCCACAGTTGTGTTTGCTTGGCCCTGTCGCGTAACGCCCGTTTCGTTTGTCGCAACTACACTGTTTGCTTTTGGCCCCGCCGTTGTGAACTTGCCACGCACGATGCAATACACCGCGCTTTCGGGCATCACCGAAATAGTCCCGAGGGAACTCCCGCTGCCGCTCGAGATAGCGACTGATGCCCCAGTTTGATCGGTGCAAGTCGGGCTTCCCGCCACGACAAATCCTGCAGGGAAACTGTCCGTGAGTGAAATTGACTGGATTGGCTCCCCAAAAGGCGCCGACACTGTAATGACGTAAAACACGTCCCCGTTCAGGGGAACAATAGGTGCCAACGGACAGACATTTGGATCGGAATAGCTCGACGGCACACCGATACAAATGTTCTTGTCAACCGAGAAGTCGGCGCGCGCTGCCGGTGCAAAGACCGTAGTAAGTGTCAAACTAACGATCAGCGTCCATGCGAAGGAAAACCATTCTGAGTTCGCCCCTGTTGCCTTCAAGTTGAAACCGCGCATTTCGCCCCCAACAGACTTCCATTTGTGAAACGAAGTTACCACGCACCTCCCATTCGCGCGCGCTCATTTGCTAGTACCCTGCACTTTGTTGGCGCAACGTTGCATTTCGTGCTCGATGCGAGTTCTCCGTCAAACCGCACAACCACAGGGCACACTTGAAATCACCGATAGACGAGTTGCCGCTTCGCGTCACCCGCCTTCGGAGAAGTTACGATCGAAGCGCGCAATTAGGCTCGACGTGTCCCAGCGTTTGCCACCTAGCTTCTCGACCTCGCCATAGAACTGATCCACAAGCGCGGTCAGCGGCAGCTGCGCGCCATTCTTGCGAGCTTCGGCGAGGGCTATGCGCGAAGTATTTCGGGGACACCGTATCCCGGGGACATGTAACAAACTCGGTGATTGCAGAAACATCCGAAAGAGCGGACGAGGACACCCGCGGTCCCAGGGGTTGTTGCGCCTTGCCGTCACTCAGTTGCACCGCCGGTAGGCTAGCGTGGCGGCGGCGAGATCCTCGAGCGCGCAACCGACGGATTTGAAGATCGTTATTTCTTGAGGCCCTCGTGTGGGGACGTCACCTCGCGTAAGCGCGGTCAGATCGGCGATGCGGTCGCGCCTGAGCGCGCCGCTTTGCAGCGGCTGGACGATGTCGCCGCTTTCGTGGAGTGCGTCGAGCGTGTCGACGACGACACGTGCTTTTGCGATCGCGGCGTCGTCGGCTTCGCGCATCGCCGGCGTGTAGCTTCCGATCAGGTCGAGATGCTGGCCTGGCTTGAGCCAGCGCCCTTCGATGAGCGGTTCGCGCGCCAGCGTTGCGCAGGCGACGATGTCGGCCCGGCGGACCGCGGCTTCGAGGTCGCGCGCGTGTACTGCGTCAATCCCCTCCCCGCTTACGGCTTCGGCGAGGGCCGCCGCGTGCGACGGCGTGCGGCCCCAAATCGCGACGGATTCGATCTGCGGGCAGCATGCTTTGTAGGTGCGCGCGAGGTGGCGCGCGATGCGGCCCGTGCCGACGATGAGGAGGTTCTTCGCGTCCGGCCGCGCCAAATAGCCTGCGGCGAGAGCCGATGTTGCCGCCGTGCGCCGCGCGGTCAGTTCGCCTCCGTCGATCGCGGCGAGGAGGCGCCCGTCGGTGGCGTCGCTGAGCAGGTACGTGGCGGCGACTGCCGGCTTTCCTGCTGCGACGTTGCCGGGAAAGACGCTGGCGACCTTGACGCCGAGATAGCCGCCTTCGGTCCAGGCCGGCATGAGAAGCAGCGTGGCGTCGGGCGCGCCTGGTACGCCGATCGTGTAATGATGGCGTTGCGGCGCGACGCAGCCCGTGCGGAAAGCCTCGCGCAACGCGCTGACGAGGCTTGACGCATCGAGCAGACGGGCGACATCGACCGCAGTGAGGATGTGCATCAAGTGAGACTATGTGCGGTTGGCGACGTTGTCCAAGCGCAAAAGTGTGGGTGCCAGCGCGTTGGATGGTCGCGAAGCCACTGCGTTATGCCAACCTGAAGCAACAACTCAAGCGCGCCGGACTCTGTTTCGGATGGCTCTCACCAATAGAGTCAGCAGCAGTACAACGACTGCGGCCGCGCCGCCGATCACGGCGT
>CAZYGK010000180.1:0-2164 GCA_964647355.1 uncultured Flavobacteriaceae bacterium
TGGTGGAAGAGCGCGGTCGTCTATCAAATCTATCCGCGCTCTTTCTGCGACTCGAACGGCGACGGCATCGGTGATCTCAAAGGCATCGAGTCCAAGCTCGACTACGTCGCCTCGCTCGGCGTTGACGCGATCTGGCTCTCGCCCGTTCATCCCTCGCCGAACCGCGACTTCGGCTACGACGTCGCCGACTTCAACGCCGTCGAGCCGTCGCTCGGCACAATGGCGGACTTCGAACGCCTGATCGCCGTAGCCCACAAGCGCAATCTCAAAGTCATCCTCGACGAAGTGCTCGCCCACACCAGCGATCAACACGCCTGGTTTCAGGAAAGCCTGACCTCGCGCGACAACCCGAAAGCCGATTGGTACGTCTGGGCCGACCCGCGCGAAGACGGCACCGCGCCGAACAATTGGCTCAGCGTCTTCGGCGGCCCCGCGTGGTCGTATCACCCGGTCCGGCGGCAGTACTACTTCCACAAATTCCTGAAACAGCAGCCGAAGCTGAACCTGCGCAACCGCGCTGCCCGCGCCGCCGCGCTCGACGTACTGAAGTTCTGGCTCGACCGCGGCGTGGACGGCTTCCGCCTCGACGTCGCGAACAGCTACTTCCACGACGCGGAGCTGCGCGACAACCCGGCCGTACCGATGGCCGAGCGCACGGCGCACCACTGGGCTCACGCGCCAAACATGCAACGCCGCACGCGCGACTCGAACCTGCCTGAGAACCGCGAAGTGCTCGACGAGATCCGCGCCCTCGTCGACCGCTACGACAATCGCTTCGTCTTCGGCGAGTTCTCGGAAGAGCCGAGCCTGCTCGGCCACTTCGCAGGCCGCGACCATGGCCTACACACCGGCTACACGTTCACGTTCCTCGAAGACCGCTCGTTCAAACCAAACGTCTTCGCCAAGCACTACGAGTTCCTGAACGCACTCGAAGGCCTCTGGCCCTGCGTCACGTTCTCGAACCACGACGTGCCCCGGCCGGTCACGCGCTACGGCCGCTCGCTCGACGCTGACCCCGCACTCGCCAAACTAGCCCTCACGCTACTCATGACGCTGAAGGGCACTGTGCTCATGTACCAAGGCGAGGAACTCGGCCTCCCCGACGGCCCGATCGAGCGCGGCCAAATCCGCGATCCGGTCGGCGAACTCTATTTCCCGTACTCGAAAGGCCGCGATCCCTGCCGCACCCCAATGCCCTGGGTCCAAGGCAAACCGAACCTGGGCTTCAGCTACGGCGAACCCTGGCTGCCCATGGCACCAGCCCACGCCGCGCTCGCCGCTGCGACCCAGGAACGCGACCAAAGCTCAACCTTGTGGTTCGCGCGAAACCTCATCGCGCTCCGCAAGAAGCACCCCGCGCTCGCGCGAGGCGACATCAAAGTCACCGCCGCAACCGACCAAATCTTCGCCTTCGAGCGCAGAAGTGGCGGCGATCACATCGTTTGCGTCTTCAATTTGTCCAAGTCTGAGGCGACAGTGCCGATCGACAAGACAGGTGACGCGGTGTTGACCGTCGGCGACGTCGCGCGAAGCGGCGGATCGTGGAAACTAGGACCGCGCTCTGCCGTCTTGATCTAGTGGAGGACGCCATGCGTTGGATTCGCCGGATCGCAGTGGGGGCGGCCGGCCTCTACACCGTCGTCGTCCTGCTTCTGTACACGTTCCAGCGCGATCTGATGTACCGCCCGGACTCGATCAAGCGCGTGCCGCCGTCCTACTACGACATGCTCGCGGATGTGCAGGAAGTCGAGCTCAAGACGCCGGATGGTTTGCGAGTCTTCGCTTGGTACGCAGCCGCGCCCGAGGGACGCCCGACCGTCCTCGTGTTCCACGGTAACGGCGGCTCGCTGAGGAGCCAGCGCTACCGCCTCAAGTACTTCAAAGACGCGAACATGGGCGTGATGATCTTAGGCTACCGCGGCTACGCCGGCAGCGACGGCGCGCCATCGGAGGAGGGGCTCTACACCGACGCCCGCACCGCGCTCGCCTGGCTGAACGCACAAGGAATTGCCGACAACCGCATCGCGCTCTACGGCGAGTCCTTGGGCACCGGCATCGCCACCAAAATGGCAACGGAGCGGGAGTTCGCCGCGGTCGTGCTGGAGTCGCCCTACACCTCAACCGCCGACGTGGCAGCCGAAAACTTCTGGTTCATACCCGTGCA
>CAZYGK010000180.1:2264-5912 GCA_964647355.1 uncultured Flavobacteriaceae bacterium
CCTACACCTCAACCGCCGACGTGGCAGCCGAAAACTTCTGGTTCATACCCGTGCACTGGCTGATGTCGGATCAATACAACTCGCTCGCCCGCATTGCCGACGTACACGAGCCCATCCTGATCATGCACGGCGCAGCCGACCAAGTGATCCCGCAAACGCTCGGCCGCAAGCTCTTCGACGCCGCAAACGAGCCCAAAGAAAGCTTCTGGCCCGAACGCGCCGCCCACAACACGATCTTCGACCTGGGCGGCTTCACCGCTGCCGCCGACTTCATCGAGCGGCACGTTAAGTAGAAAGCGCCTTCTCGGCTGCCTCAAACGGCAATAGCACGCAAGTATGCCGGCTCTTGTGCTCGCGCACCGGTGCGAAGATCTCGTAGGCCGACCACTTGCCCGTCGGCGCAGGGCCGCCTTCTTTCAACATCGCCGTGACCTGCGTCTTCACTTTGCTGATCGTCTGCGCGTCGGCGCCTTCGGCTTTGGCGGCTAAGATCGCTGCACTCGCTTGCGTCAGCACGCACGCCTTCGCATCGTGCCGGCATGCACTGATCTCATGCGTAGGGTCGACCGCAAACTCGATCGTCACCTTATCGCCGCACATCGCGTTGTTGACGGTGGCTACGCGCTTCGGGTCGGGCAGGTGGCCTGCGTGGCTCACATCCGCCGCCCAGCGCAACAGTTCCTTTGCGTAAAGTTCGTCGCTCATTTCTCGAGATCAGCCTTCAACGCCGCAAACGCTGCAGGCGTATCGGCATCCGCCAACACCCCCGCATCGGTTTCCATCTCATACACGGCATCCGCATGCTGCGAAAGCAACGCCCGCGCGCCGACATCGCCCTCCGCCGCCCGCATCTCATCGACGAACGCCCGCGCGAATAGCACCGGATTGCCGCGCTTGCCTCCGAAAGTGGGAACGATGATAGAGCGCCCCTCCATGGGGTTGAACGCAGCGATGAGCTTTCCGATGGCGCCAGGGCTCACCGCCGGCATGTCGCCGAGACAGATCAACACCGCATCGGCGTCGGAGGGTAGGGCGCCAAGCCCCGCCTTCAACGACGTCGCCATCCCGTCTGCATAGCGCGGATTGTGCGCGAACGTAACGCGTGCACCCTGCAGCGCCTTCTTGATTGCATCGGCCTCATGACCCGTCACGACGACAGTTGCCTGAACCGCGCTGCCCACAATCGTAGCGACGGTGCGCGCGATCATCGGTTGCCCATGCAGATCCATCAGCAGCTTGTTCGTCTCGCCCATACGCGTCGAACGGCCAGCCGCGAGCACCAGCGCCGCCACCTTTGGTGCGGCTTGCGGGCGTGGCGTCGCAACATCGCGCGGCTGCGGCCGCGTCGGGATTTCCTTCAAGAGACCGCCCACGCCCATCGCCATGATGTCGCCGGGCGTGACCGGAACGTCGGCACAAAGCCGCTGCAACACCCAATCGAAGCCGTTCACTTTCGGCGACCGCGCGCAACCCGGCAGGCCGATCACCGGCGTGGCGCCCGCCTTGGCGAGCAGCAGCAAGTTGCCCGGATCGACCGGCATGCCGAAGTGCTCGATGACGCCGCCTGCAGCCACGATCCCCGCAGGCACGGCATCGCGCCGATCCGTCGTCGCGGCCGCGCCGAACAAGAACACCAGATCCGGCTTCTGCGCGAGGCAAGCCCGCAGCGCACCGGCCACAGCCGCCTCGTCATGCGCAACCCGCATTTCGAACGAAACCGTGCTGCCCAAAGCCTGAACGCGATGCTCAAGCACCGCGCGGTTCTTGTCGAGAAGCGACGCCTTCATCCCCGGCAAAGTCGTCGAGATCAACGCAATCCGCTTGGCCCGAAACGGGGCAATGGACACCACTTCCTGGGACCGCTGGCTTCCAGCCGGCTCTTTGCGCGGTTGAGAGTCAGAAAGTGCCGGCAAGATGCCAGCGGTCCCAGGAAGAAGCGTCTCCGCCCGTTCCACCGCCCAAGCCGGCGCCGCGAACGGAATAATCTTCACCGTCGCCAGCATCTGCCGCTTCTCCACCACCTCGAACGGCGCAAGCGTGGCAAGCGTGATGCTCTCGTGGATCGCGTTCAGCGCATTCACCTGCGCCACGTCGATCAGCACGAGCCCGCGCTCCATTGCGTAAAGGTTGGTGCGCCCTGTCATGGCGGTTGAGACATCCGTGTGCGCGCCCGCAACGGCGGCACCGATGCGCCGCGCAGCTTCATCCTCGGCAACATCGTCGGCCTCAAGCCGCGCCGCCATGACGGTCGCAACGTTCGCTTGGCTCAGCGCATCGATATCCGCCGCCGACAGCACGCGCCCCTTTTTGAACTGAACGTCGCCGGCGCTCACCCCATGCGCCAGGATGCAGCCCAAAGCCTCGCCAACCGGTAGCTCGCCGAACTTCATGCCGCGTCCGCGCGCAAGGTCTCGATAACTTGCGCCATGACCGAGACCGCAATCTCCGCCGGCGAGACCGCGCCGATGTCGAGCCCGACGGGTCCGCGAATGCGCGCGATCGCAGCAGCGTCGAACCCGGCCGCTGTGAGCCGCCCGACGCGCGCCGCATGCGTTTTCTTCGAGCCCAACGCGCCGATGTAGAACGCCTCCGACTTCAGCGCCGCCACCAAAGCCGGATCGTCGAGCTTCGGATCGTGCGTGAGCGTGACGACCGCCGTCCGCGCATCGAGCGGCAAATCCGCCAACGCCTCATCCGGCCAAGCGGCGATCAGATGCAAATTCGGAAACCGCTCGCTCGTCGCGAACGCGGTCCGGGGATCGATGACCGTGACGTCGAACGCGGCGAGCGCCGCCATCTGGCTGAGCGGCTGCGCAATATGAACCGCGCCCACGATGTAAAGCTTCGGGGG
Source organism: uncultured Flavobacteriaceae bacterium (assembly GCA_964647355.1). Taxonomy (GTDB): domain Bacteria; phylum Pseudomonadota; class Alphaproteobacteria; order Micropepsales; family Micropepsaceae; genus SZUA-430. The sequence goes on from CAZYGK010000180.1 coordinate 5,116, forward strand.
CGAGTTGAAGACGTTCAGAAACCAACTCGCGCCATCGACCTCGAACGGCCCGCTTTGATCGCGCGTGAGCGCCGTCTGAGCCGCCGCCGCCAAAGCGTCCGCCGTGTCGGCACGCTCGATCAACCGCTGCACCCCCGTGTCGAGCCGCGTCGCCAGCACCACGCCAAGGCCCTTCGCGCGCGCATCGATCAGGCGATGAAGCAAAGCTCGCTTCATGGCGCGGCCGCCTCCACCGCCTTCGGCGGTCCCCCTCCCCCGCTAAAGCGGGGGAGGACGAGATGCGATCGATCATCCTCCCTCGCTTTAGCGGGGGAGGGGGACCATCCCACGAAGCCTAGGCGTAGTGGGATGGTGGAGGGGGACCTCTGCGCGCACATGTTCACTCCACCCGCTCCACGTAAATCTCGATTTGCCCGCCGCAAGCGAGGCCAACGGTCCACGCTTGCTCGTTCGACACACCGAACGCGAGTTTGCGCGGCTTGCCGTCGGTGATCGCGTCGATCGCCTCCGCAATGACCGCGCCTTCGACGCACCCGCCCGAAACGGAGCCCACGAACGTCCCATCCTTGCGCACCGCAAGCTGGCTGCCCGCGGGCCGAGGCGCCGAACCCCACGTCTTGATCACGGTGGCCAGCGCAACGGGATGCCCCGCCGCGAGCCATGTCTCGGCCGTCTCCAGAACCTTGTCGTGATCGGTCATGCCGCCCGTTCTTTCACTGCTTTGAGCCGGTCCTCGCGCAGGGGCTCGCTGAGCGCCGTCGCCAAGTCGCCCATGCTATTGAGATTGTGCACCGGCC
>CAZYGK010000181.1:0-5864 GCA_964647355.1 uncultured Flavobacteriaceae bacterium
ACGTGAAGTCGCCGTTCTTTCTGACGCAAGCGCTGCACGGGCTTTTGAAAGCCGCTGCGACGGCGGACAAGCCGTCGAAGGTCATCAATATCACCTCGATCGACGGCGTCGCGGTCACGCCGCAGGAAACCTATTCCTACGGCGCGAGCAAGGCGGCGCTGATCCACCTGACGAAACGGCTGGCGTTGAAGCTGATCGAGGACAACATCGTCGTATCGTCGCTGGCGCCCGGCGCGTTCGCATCCGAGATGAACATCATGGCGCGCGACGAGGGAGAGCGGGTCGCGAAGTCGATACCGGCGGGGCGCATCGGGCGGGACGAAGATATGGCGGGCGCCGCGATCTATTTGGCGAGCCGCGCCGGCGACTATGTCGTGGGGCAGACGCTGGTCGTGGACGGCGGGGTCGCGATCACGCGGGTGCTGGCCTGAGAGGGGATTAACGCCAGCGGCGCCGTGCCGCGCGGCCGGATTCAGCGCTTTCTGGACACAAGGGGGTGGGCTTGCTATACGCACGCCCTCTTCGCGCCGGGGCGCCCGTTTGGGCCGCCCATTCGCACCGGCGGGTGATTAGCTCAGATGGTAGAGCAGCTGACTCTTAATCAGCGGGTCGCAGGTTCGATTCCTGCATCACCCACCACTTTTCGCCTTCGGCTTCGGGTGGCTTACGCCACTTGGCGTAGGACAGGCGAAGACGGTTAGGCGAAGGCGTGTCGCCCGAAGCGTGAGCGCAGCGAAAGCGAAGGGGGACACCGCACCTGTTGCGCATGGGGCCCACATGGGGCCCAGGGGACACCATTACCCGTCGCCGGATTTCGACACGATGATAGCGACGTTTGGCGCGCTAACGTTCGTTGACGCCGTCTATCTGCTGCGGACGACTTCGCGAACGTAAGCCAGGTGCCGGGGTGTGAGCCGGCGACGCGGGGCTCCGATCAGGCCGCCAATGCTCTTGGTGCGCACGGAGGGGGAATAGGTATCATGTCCCCGTATTAGACATGTCCCCGTATTAGACCATACATTCCTGGGACCGCGGGCGTCCTCGCCCGATCTGGATGCGCGGGGAATAGGTATCATGTCCCCGTATTTCCTCGAGCAAGTAGCTGACCACGCGGGTGCCGGAGAACGTCGGCGCGGCCTGCGTGACGGAGGTGGGGCGTTTCGCGGTGTCGAAGCCGTAGGTCAGGCTGTGGCCCGTGTCGTCGCTCTTGGCGCGATCCGAGAGAAGCTTGCTTCGCGAGCCTCAAAGCGTCCGCTCGCGTTGCGAGATCAACGCTCGCCGGGCAAAGTCATCCATCGCATGCGTCCAGTTTCAAAGCGATGGGGAATATGTATCATGTCCCCGTATTACGCGAGATCTTCGCGCGCGACGGAATCGACCTCGACCGGTCCACCTTGGCGGGCTGGGTGGGGCAGACGGCGGCGCTGCTCAGGCCGCTGATCGACGCTCTGGCCAAGAACGTCACCGCCTCATCCGTTCTGTTCGGCGACGACACGCCGGTTCCGGTGCTCGATCCGGGTCGCGGCAAGACCAAGGAAGGACGCTTGTGGGCTTACGTCCGCGACGAGCGCCCGTTCGCCGGCACCGCGCCGCCGGCCGCGCTCTACGTCTACTCGCCCGACCGCAAGGGCGAGCGGCCGGAGGCGCATCTCAAAGCCTTCACCGGCATTCTGCACGCCGACGGCTATGCGGGCTTCAACCGCCTGTTCGAGACCGGACGCATAACCGAGGCCGCCTGCTGGGCCCATGTACGGCGCAAGTTCTTCGACGTCGCCGAGGCCATGGGCTCGCCGATCGCGCAAGAAGCGCTCGCCCGGATCGGCGAACTCTACGCGATCGAGGCCGAGATCAACGGCAAGACGGCGGAGGAACGCCAGGCGCGCCGCCAAACCGAGGCCGCGCCACTGATCCAGGCGCTGAAAGCCTGGGCCGACGAAACGCTGCCCAAACTCTCCGGCAAATCCGACCTCGCCAAGGCGTTCCGCTACATGCTCTCGCGCTGGGCGAGCCTCGTGCGCTATCTCGGCGACGGACGCCTCGCGATCGACAACAACCCCGCCGAACGGGCCATGCGCGCCGTCGCCTTGGGGCGCAAGAATTACCTGTTCGCAGGTTCCGACAAAGGCGGCGATCGCGCGGCCGCGTTCTATTCCATAGGGGCTTTCGCCGCTCAATGGCTGGCCTGCATCATCCCCTGTCAACGCTTCACCGGACGCCTCGCGGCGCCAAGCGCATGACTCGGGGGCAGTGTGGATAGCTCCTCCTTCACTGCAGCGGACTTGCACCGCCTACTTTCCACCGGTCTCCCGGCGCACTATCATGTCCCCGTATTATCCTCGTATTATCCTCGGTAGGGACAGGACAAGGAGAGGAGTTAAGCTGACAACACCGCACCCAGCCACGACTCTGAATCAAACGCCGGAACAAAAACGAACCGAGCCGCACATACAACGACGTTGGCATCTCTTTCCGACAAGACTCTGACTTCGGCTCGGGAAGACAACATCTCCCTAAGATCAGCAGACTGAGCTACCAGGAAAATGACGCCAAACTGCGTGACACTCACGCGATGATAATCATCAATCGAGAGCAAACCAGGCCTTTCCGAGAAATGGTAGTACTGCCCTTGATATGTGAAGGTGCCCGCAGCATTGGCATCAGTCTCATCAAGGTCGCCGATTTGCGACCAGCTGTTCTGGAAGATCCCAAGCAAATCCGTCTGTTCGGACGCGAACGCCTCCAGCTGTTTGTCGCACTGCGAGCTGCTCATGCCCTTACCTGACACAAAGTCAGCGTCAATGACAGGTCGATCGGCGAAATAGAACAATGGGCCGAAACTGCGGCGCAGAGTGAGCTCAGCAACTCCTCCCGCAGCAAACAACTGCTCGGACAGCCAAGTTCGGGCTTCTTGTTCTGTAGCGTTGATTTTCATGCGCAAGTACTCCAGACAGGCTCAAGCTGAGGCTATCACCAAGCTGTCAATATGACGCCCAATGCTCTTCGATCAATGGTGAAGGCTGGCTAGGCGGCACACTCTTCGGTGTGAATGATCCATCCGGAAACCAGCGCCATCGGCCCTGAGGAGTCTTGTAGTCCCAATGTGGTGGCATTGGGGGCTTGTGGTTTAGGTCAGGGTATAGGCTCTCTTTTGTTTTGGGATTGTACCACGATCCTCGTCCGTCACCGGGAACTGAACCTGGTCGACCGCGCCACTCAAAGCCTGGCCCCGGAGGAACGCGTGGATCACCACCCGGATACGGCACGCTGGGTCGCGGCGTAACCGGAGGCCGTGTCCAAAGCGGTCCACCCCCTGGAGGTCGGAATCGGAATCCGGGCGGAGGGCGTAGCGGCACGCCGTTGGGCCAGGGTCCCTTCGCCTCTTTGTCGCCAACTTCCTTTGGCTGTTCCGCCGCGGATCGCTCCGGAACGCCTAACCGGCAATCAGTTGAGTCGCTACACGCACTTTTGCCGCTAGGGTCGGTTAGGTTAGTCGGATCATTTCCGACGTAGGCATACAAGTTCATCTGATCCGTGTACCCCACCGGATCGACCTGCAAGAACCTCCCCAGCGCCGCCGAGTAATACCTTGCCCGGTAATAGTAGAGCCCCGTCCCCGCATCGAGCCTCCTGCCCGTGTACTTGAACGGCACGCCGGTCGCGGGGGCTCCGTTACCGTAGGCATCGTACGTGTACGGCCCCTCGGCCATCGTCCCGTTGTCCGCCGACATCGCGATCGTCGAGCCTTGGCGGTTCGTGTGGAAGTATTTTCGCACGTTGCTTCCGCCGCTCGGCGTCACCATCGCAATCGGCATGTCGGTGCCGGGGCCGGGCACGTAGCGCCGAAGCACGTCGGCCGCGGCGTAGTCCGCGATCTCCTCATCCCCGTCGTGCAGGAACGTGGTCGTCGTGCCGCCTTCGGTCAGCATCTGCCGTCGGCCGAGCGGGTCGTATTGATAGGTGCTGGTGCTCGCGGCACTCACGGCCGAGCGCAGCATGTTCTGCGCGTCGTAGGCGAACGTCCATGACCCGTCGCCGGTCAAGTTGCCGTTCGCGTCGTAGGCCATCGTGACCGTTGGGTTCGCGCCCACGGTGATGTTCACGTACTGGTTCAGCGGGTTCGCGGCGGCGTAGTTGGTGGTCTGGAACGCGGCGGGGACATAGGCCCACGCCGCGTTGCTCGCCGCCTCGCTCGCGAGCTGATGCGCCTTCGAGAACGTGTTCGTGGTTGTGTTCGACGTGCCGGTGAGCGTGCTCGCCAGCGTGAGCAGGTCGCCTTGCGTCGAGTAGGTGTACCCCTGGGCCGCGCCGTTGCCGTAAACCAGGCTCGTGCGCCGCGACAGCGTGTCGTAGATGTAGGTCGAGAGGATGAACGTGGCGTTCTCTCGCACCACCGTCACGCGGTTCAGCCCGTCGTAGTCGCATTCTGGGGACATACGACAAGCTCTGTGGTTGCATCCCATATCCCTAGTTCCCACGCGCGAGCCTGTTTCCGACTCCGTGGGCCGGTTGCCGCGATGTGCGACATGCCGTCGGCGGCACTTCGCCGATGGATTTGGTCATAGTTCGATCTTATTATGGTATCGCTTGGAATTGATGTGCCCGATGATGGCGCATTTTCCCGTGCGGTCCGACCGCGCGCGGCTGTGACTTGACAACAGAATCCGGTGACGATCCTGGGGCTCGGGCGCGGCACGCTTCTGTGCGTGTTTGCCGCGCGAAAGCGTACGTTCTCTCTCGCGGCACGGCGCGGTCTGGCCGAAACTTTGTGTCGCAAAGGGGCCGGTTTGCGACACGACCCCTGTGCCACATGTGCCACTTCGCCAGCGCAGGCCAGCTTGGCTCACGCTTCGTCATTCACCACCGCAGGCTCTCATCACAGGGACCGCCGAACACTCAACTGCCTGCCGTCGCCTCGCGGCCTTCGGGGACGATGTAGATGACCTTGCCTTGGTCGTCGCGGATCGGGGTGAGCGAGATGTCGATCTTGCGCACGTCGGTTTCGCTGCGGCGGAGTTCGGCGGTGTAGCGCACGGGCTTGCCGTTGGCGGCGTCGGCGACCGCGCTGCGCAGGCGCTGGCGTGCGGTGTCGTCGGGCGCGAGGTCGCTGCCGGCCCAGGGTAGATCCCAGAGCGTCAGGCCGACGAGTTGCGAGGCGCCTTCGGTCATCAGGCGGCCGGCGCGGTTGATCTCCAGCACCGTGCCGTCGGGCGCGAGCAGGCCGATCGCCTCGAACGCGTGTTCGAAGATCGCGCGGAAGCGGCGTTCGCTTTCGCGCAGCTGTTCGTCCTTCTGTTTGCGTTTCGTGATGTCGCGGACGTGGGCGGTGTAGGTCAGCGCGCCGCCGACATTCACTTTCGTGATCGCGACTTCCATCGGGAATTCTTCGCCGTTCTTGCGTTGGCCGACGACGCTGCCGCGCTCGTTCATCTGGCGGGAGGCCTGTTTGCCGGCGGCGAACTTTTCCACGTCGCCCTTGTGGCGGGCGCGATAGCGCTCCGGCATCAGCATCGCGAGCGGGCGGCCCATTACCTCTTCGGCGCGGTAGCCGAACATCTCTTCGGCCTTCAGGTTGAAGAAGGCGATCGTCTGTGCGGCGTCGGCGGAGACGATGCCGTCCTCGGCGACTTGCAGGATGCGGGAGGCGCGCAGGTGCGCCTGGCGGAACGCCGCCTGTTCCTTGCGCCGCGCGGTGTTGTCGCGGAACGTGACGACGTAGCGCCGTTCGCCGTCGATCTTGCGCTCGACCACGCGCACGTCGACCGGCATCTGAGCGCCCGATTTCGTCTGCGCGATGAAGTCGAGGAAGCGGGACTGGGTTTCGTCCGGTTCGTTCGCCCAGCGCTCGAGCCACTTGACGACGTCGG
>CAZYGK010000182.1:0-5841 GCA_964647355.1 uncultured Flavobacteriaceae bacterium
CGCCATGCCGCTACGGCCGCGCTGCCTTCATCGTGCCACGATTGGCGGGCATGAAGCAGGGCTCACGTCGATGGGGGCTCCATGCGGACGATTTTGTTTCTGGTCGTGGCGTTGATCGCGCTGCTGGTCGCGACGAACCCGACGCGCGCCGAGTTCAACGATTGGATCATGCAATACGCGGTACAAAAGGTCCGCGACGTCGGCCGGGCGCAGAAGCGCGAGGTCGGTTGGAGCGAACGCCTCATCGGCGGGTATTCCACCGGCTGGGTGATTTCGAACCTGCCGATCGCGCGGTCGAACTATCTCGTGTTCTCGATCTACCGCGTGGACCTGCCGCCTGATATTCGCGGCGACTTCCCCGGTTGCGTCATCGCGGTTGCCGGCCAGTTCATTCCGCGCAATTCGTGTTGATCAACGCTTTCGTTTTACCCGCGTTGCCGCCTCGGCCCGCTGTTTGATACGTCCCGCGTGGTTCATGACGTGAAAGATGTATTGCTGGTCCACGACGCCTTGGAAGAGGTGGGCCCAGGGGCCTGAGGCGTAGATGGGGACGTCTTCGCCGCCGTGGGTTTCGCTGCGCATGGGCACGAGCGCTTGCTGGCGCTGGTCGTGGGCTTTCGTGTCCACGTTCGAGAGGTCTTCGCGGGGTTTGCCTTCGGCTTGGGCGCCGGGGCCGTTCGCGTAGCCGAGCGTCGTGTAGGGTTTGCCGTCGCCGGCGATCGCGGGTTTGCCGGCGCCGTCGTCGGCGAGGCCCAAGATCGGGTTGTTGCGCGAGGGGTAGCCCGACATCGTGAGCACGTGGCTATGGTCGGCGGTGACGACAATTAGGGTGTCGCGCGCGTTCGTGGCTGCAAGCGCCGCCTTCACCGCATCGTCCATGGCGCTCGTATCCTCAAGCGCGCGGACTGCGTTGCCGCCATGGTGGGCGTGGTCGATGCGTCCGCCTTCGACGAGCAGGAAGAAGCCCTTTGGATTGCGCTTGAGGATCTGGATCGCCTTCGTCGTCATCTCGGCGAGCGAGGGCTCGCCCGCCTTGTCCTTTGCGCGGTCGAGTTCGAACTGCATGTGTTCGTGCTCGAACAGCGCGAGCACGTGGCCCACGGTTGCGGGGTTCAGAGCGTCGAAGGCTTGCTTGTTCCACACGTAAGTGGATTTGCCGGCGTAGCGGTCGAGCCACGACTTGGTGAGGTCACGGCCGTCTTTGCGCGTGCCTTTCTTGTCGGCGTATTCGGGGTCGGTTTGGTCGGCGCGCAGGAAGCGGCTGCGGCCTCCGCCCATCGCGACCTCGAGCCCGTCGCCCGCCTTCATCTCGACGAGTTGGCGCGCGATGTCGACGCAACCCTTCGCGATGTCTTCCGGCTTCATGTCGGCGTCGCCTTCCCAGTCGCGGCCGGCGGAGTGGGAATAGACGGCTGCGGGGGTCGCGTGGGTGAGGCGCGTCGTCGTGACCGTGCCGGTGGACATGCCGATGCGTTCGGCGAGTTCGGCGATGCTGGTGGCGGGGTGCGCGAGGCCGGCGGCGCAGTCGTTCTCGGCGACGGACGCGTTCACGTTCAGCGTGCCGTTGCGCGACTTGATGCCGGTCGTCATCGCGGCGGCGGAGGGGGCGGAATCGGTCACCGAGGCATCGTGCGAATAGGTGCGCGAGAATGCGGCGTAGGGCAGGCTCTCGAACACGAGCTTGTTGGCGACGCCGTCGCGGCCTCGCTTTTCGCCCTGATAGATGCGCGCGGCGGTGACGGTCGTGACGCCCATGCCGTCGCCGACGAACAGGATGATGTTCTTGGCGGGGCGGGTGTTCTGGCGGCGCGCGAGGGTTTCGCGCAGGTGAGCGTCGGCTGAGGTGTAGTAGGGGTCTTTGGCCTGGACGACCGGGCCGCCCCCCAAGGCCGTCGAGCTGAGCGCGGCGGCGGCTATAGCGATCAATGCTGCACTGCGCGTGGCGTTTGCCGTCATGTTCAATCCCCTGCCGGTCGTGCTTTGTTAGAGCAAATCTTGCGGGCCGTGCAAACCGGCCTGATCTGGGTCAAGCTTCGTACTGATGCGCCGCGCTAAGGTGGCGTCGCGGCAGAGAGGTGCGACAGGTGAAGATCTTAATCCTCTACGGATCGACCGAAGGGCAAACCGCGAAGGTGGCCGAGTTTGTCGCGTCGCGGCTCAGGTTTGCGGGCGACGAGGTGACGCTCGTCGACGCGGCGACGGCCGATGTCGACGTGCAGAAGTTTCAGGCTGCGATCGTTGCCGCGTCCATTCACGTGGGCATGTATCAAACGCCGGTCGTCGAGTTCGTGCGCGCGAACGCGGACTGGCTCAAGCGTACGCCGTCGGCGTTCCTGTCGGTGTCGCTGTCGGCGGTGAGCAGCGATGCCGAGGAGGCGAAAAGCCTTCAGACGATCACGGACAACTTCAAAGCCTATAGCGGTTGGACGAACGCGGACATCCATCACGTCGGCGGGGCGATCCGCTTTTCGGAGTACGACTTCTTCCGGCGCTGGCTGATGCGCGCGATCGCGTGGGAGAAGAGCCTGAAGGTCACGCCGGGCGAAGACCTTGAACTCACGAATTGGAGCGCGCTGGGGGCGACGGTCGACGCGCTCAGAGCGCGCTTCGCCGCGGGGCGCGTGTGAGCCCCCCGCGGGTGCCGTGCGCGCTTAGAGCTGCAGTCCCGCGACGTAGTCCGCGAGACGTTGCTGTTCGGCCAGGCGTTGCTGCGTCAGTCGGTCGATGTTGCGTTTGTGGTTTTGGGCTTCGTCTTCGAGCTTGCCCATTTCGCGCAAGTAGCGTTGCTGCAGGTCGCCGGCCGGGACCGCCTTGATGTTTTCGCGGATGCGTTCCTGGTCTTCGAAGAGGCGGTCGCGGGCCGCGCTTTCGTTCTCGATCTGCGTGTCGATCTCCTGGACCTTGCGCTTCATGTCGCCCATGCGGGTGAAGGCTGCGCGCTGTGCGGCGGTCAGGTTTTCGTTCGAGGCGTAGGCCAGGACGGTATCGACGTCGATGTCGACGAGTTGCTGTTCCTCGTCGCGCGGCCATTGCGTGGTGACCGTGTGCTTCACGGTCGTGCCCGCCTTCACCTCGAACGGCACGCGGAAGGCCGTGTCGGTCATCTCGGCGGTCTTCGGGTCCGGTGTCACCAGCGTCCAGCCGGCGTCGCGCGGATGTTCGACGACGATCTTGCGGTCTTCCTTCGCGGCACCCTTGATCGTGTAGACGGTCGTGCGTTCGTCGACGATCGAGGCTTTGAAGATACCGTTCGCGAGCGTTGCTTTGGAGATGCGCTTTTCGGCCTTGTCTTCCTTGTCGATCAGGACCTTCTGGTCGAGCGCGAAGCCGAGCATGCGCGACTCTCCGACCGGCAGCGTCGCGAGCTGCGCGTCGCCCTGGTAGTCGGTGGTGCCGTCGTTGTCGACGTTGTAGGCGGTGAGCACGCCCGCGGGCATGCTTTGCGCGGTCGCGTTGACGACGCGCACAGCGGCGAGCGGATGACGCGGGTGCGTCTCCGGTTGATAGAAGGCGACGAGTTCGCCCGGCACCTCGGTGTCGATGATCGGCACCGCCAGCGATTGGCCGTTTTGCACGGTGACCGTGAACTTCATACGGAAGGTGACTTGGGTCGCGGTTTCTTTCGTTTCGGCGGCGATCGGTTTTGCCGGCGCGTCGCTCGACGGGCGGGCGCGTCCGCCGGCTATCGATTTTTCCATCGGCGCCATCGCCGGTGCGGGTGGCGGAGGCGGTGGCGGCGGGGGCATCGCTTCGTCGCGGTCGCCGGCGCTCACGCTGCCGTCGTCGACTTTCGGCAAGATGCGGCCTAAGACTTCGACCGGCACTTCCGGGCGCGTCACGTAGTAGGTCGCGTAGAGCGCCTGGCGGAACGTGACCGGGTTGCCGCTCGCGACGGTGAGGTCGACGTCGGTCCAGTCGTTGCCGGTGACGTTTTCGAGGATCGCCCAGCCTTGCAGCTTCGCCTTGCCGCCCTTGCCCGTCGTGACGCGATAGGACGGCTTCCAGAGCGGCGCTTCGACGACGTAGGCGATGGTGAGGCGGCGCGTACCGTCGCCGACGGCGCGGATCTTCAACGTGCGGCTTTGGCCCTCGCGGTGTTCGGCGATGGCGGCGAGCGCCTGTTCGACTTGGCGCGCGAGCACGGGATCGTTGAACGTGACCGAGGTCGCGTCTTCGAGCACGAATTGCTTCAGGCCGCCCGGCGTCATGACGCCGACGCGGTGCTGCACGGTCGTGCCTTCGTTGTCCGGAAGCTTCACGCTTTCCTTCGTCACGCTGGCGATGCGGCCGGTCATCGATGCGTCGGCGCGCACGGAGACTTCCGCGCCTTTCAGTGCTTGCAGCAGCGCGGCGTTCGATTCCAACGCGGCCGGGCCGAAGGGCAGACCGCGGAAGATGTCGGTCAGCGGCGCGCGGGCGGGCAGCTGCACGAAGCCGGTGTTGCCCTTGTCGTCGAAGACCACGATGCTTTTCAGCACGTCGTCGACCTGATCCATGCGCACGGGCAGCTGCAGTTCCTGCGTGCCGCTGACGTTGGCTTCGTATTCGAAATAGCCGACGCCGCCGGTCGAGAGCATCACGCGCTTGAGCTGCGGCACGCCGACGGTGCCGGAGACCGTGTGCGTGACGGGGCGGGTGGCGCCGCTGCCGTGGCCGGCGCCGCCGCTCGGGGATTTGCTCTGCAACGAATAGAGCGCAAGGCCCGCCATGCCGATCATGGCGATGACGATGCCGGTCGCTCGGACCATGCCGCCGCCCAGCGTGCGCGGCGTCGCGGTGTCGTCGGCCATGATGTTTCCTTTACGCGTTCGGGTTTTACTGGAGGCGGCGTACTACGGCTGCTGCGGCGGCGTGAGGCGGCGCAGTCTGGCGGGGTCGTCGATGCGGGCGGCTTGGGCGTCCGGCGAGGCGAGGAAGGCTGCGAGCTCTTGCGGCGAGCCGGTCAAGGTCGCCATCTCCCACTTGCCGGGCGGGCGCTGCCCTTTGACTTTGCCTTGCTCGATCAGCTTGCCGATCTTCTCGCTGTCGAGCGGCCAGAATCGCAGCTTGTCGCCCGCGACCTCGTAGAAACCGATGAAGCGGCCGGCGGTCATGTCCTTTTCCTTCAGCGCCTCTTCGGGCCCGGTCAGGGTGGCGACGAACACGTCGCGATTGGCGATCTTCATCGTGATCAGGTCGTAGACCTGATAGCTGCGGTCTTCGACCCAGACGAGGCGCAAGGGTTTCGCGTCGTCGTATTTCTGGAACGAGAGGAAGGCGTCGCTGTCCTTCTTGTCTTCGGTGTCGATGCCGCGCCAGGTGCCGACGAGGCGTGCGTCGATGCCGGCAGGTCCTGCGGGGATGTTTTTGGCGACGACGAAACAACCGGCGAGCGCGAGGGCTGCGGCGGCGACGAGGGCAAGCGAGGCGGTACGGCGGAGCATTGGAATCCTCCCCAATTCGGGTGTCAGCGGGCCATATTTTCCCAGGCAAAGACAAGCCTGCGCCTGAGGCAAAGCTGGGGCGGAATTGCGCCATTCATGTGTCGCCCACAGGTTGCGTTTGCTTTGGGGAAGACACGTCTTGTCGCCTTTACCCGCGGTGAGTGTGTGTCTAGTTGTTCCGCTTACTTCCATCGCCCGGAAAGAAGGACGATTGAAACGCCAAGAACGCCAAGCTGCTCTGCCTTGCCGATCGGGCGCTTGTTCGGCGCGAAGCGCCTTTGTTGCGCGCTTATCGCGCGTGGGGGCGCCGCTGGAAAAGCTGAGCGGCTTGGCGTTCTTGGCGTTTCCCCTTTTTCCTCCTTCGTAGCGCTCACACAGCAGGTCTCATGACACAGACGGTTCTCATCATCGACTTCGG
>CAZYGK010000183.1:0-5839 GCA_964647355.1 uncultured Flavobacteriaceae bacterium
TGCATCTGGCGCATGAAGAATATCCAGACGCCGATGAGCAGCAGTATCGGGAACCAGTTCGCGATGATGGACAAAAGCGAAGGCGTTTCGTTGTTCGTGTCGGCGAACGAGACGTTGACCTTGTGGCCCTCGAGTTGCTTGGCGATCTCGCCGTTGTCCTTCGGGCCGACGGTCGTGAATTCCTTGTTCGTGTCGCGGTATTTGCCGGTGATCTTCTCGTCGTGGAAGGTCACCTCTTGGATCTTGCCGGACTCCGCGTCGCGCATCACCTGCCAGAGCGGAACTTCGGACTTGGTGACCTGCGGCGTCGTCGGCGAGAGGAGGTTGATCAGCGCCAGGACCAACAGGCCGATCACGACCCAAACCACGATATTGCGCAAATTCTGATTGCCGTTCATTCGCTGGTACCAAGATCCCGAGTTCAGAAAGGGGCGCATTCGCGCCGGAGCGAAGACTTCAGATAAGAGCAGCGCGAGGGTTTCGCCAGCGCTAAGGATAGCAACCTTTTGTGCAGGAAACTCCTTAAGTTCCTGCAAACCCTACGAAACGCGCCGAAATCCCGGTTTCATCGCCTCCGAAGCCGATTAGGGGCGCTGCGACCAAGCGGTCCGCCCGCCACAGTGCGGGAAGTGCAGCCGCGATCCTGCGCGGTTCGACAGGCGGAAGTTGCACCTTCTTGCCGGCTGCTTTGAGGCCTTCGGCGCCGAGCGGTTTGACCTCGACCGCGCCTTTGACCGATCGCGAGACGGCGATCCAGAAGCGATTGTCCCACAAGCCCTCCCCTCCCGGCTCTATGACGAGATTGGGGGCCTCCTTGTCTAGGGCTGCTTCTTCACGGGCGATGAGAACTTGTCCATCGCGGCGCGCGAGGCGGCAGCCGCCCAGGGTGCGCCCTGCCGGTGCGGCGCGCGTGATGAGCCAGTCCAGTGCCGCCTCGGTTTGCTCGAAGCGCGGCGGATAAGCGCCCCCGCCGATCACCTCGATCAGACGTGCGAGCGTGCGCAGCGCGACCTCTCGGGGCGCGGCGGCGAGGCGCTTCGTATCGACTAGCGCGTAGCCCCAGGGCGCCGCGTCGACAGCGGCAGCGATCAGGGCGGCGACGGCCTCGTCGATTGCTTCGCGCGCTCGGGCCAGATGCGCGGCGGCAGCGGCGATGCGTTCGTTCGTAAGGCCGGCCTCCTCCAGAACCTTTGCGGCGTGGCGCATCTTCACGCGCGCGAAACGGTCGTTGGCGTTGCTGGGATCGTCGAGCCACGGTTGGCGCCGCTTCTCCAATGTCGCCACCAGGCGATCGTGCGCGAAGCCGAGCAGTGGGCGCGCGATTTTCAGGTCACGGTGGCGCGCCGACGGGAACGGCGCAACGCCGGCCATGCCGCTGAGGCCATGGAGGCCGCTGCCGCGCGCGAGGCGCAGCAGGAATGTTTCGCCTTGATCGTTCAGCGTGTGGCCGGTGAGAAGCACGTGAAGACCGGCCGCGCGCATGCGAGTGGCGATCAGGTCATAGCGCGCTTCGCGGGCGAGAGCTTGGATGTTGCCGGCCGTGCGTTTGCGGTTCCGCCAGTGGAGGGTTTCGTGCGGGATGGCGTGCGCGTGCGCCCAGGCTCCGACTTGCACCGCCTCATCCGCCGCTTCGGGGCGCAAGCCGTGATCGACGGTGAGCGCAATCGGCGGCTGCTGCTTGTGCTTCTTGCACCAGGCGGCAGTTAGGAGCAGCAGCGCGAGCGAGTCCGCACCGCCCGATACGGCGACCGCGAACGGCGGCTTGACGCCGAGGCGCGCGAGCGCCGCTTCAAACTCGGCGGCGCTTACCGATTTACTTGCCGCAGCCCGCTTCGACCGAGCGCTTGGCTGCGCGGTCGAGGAGCGGCTTTGCTGCCGTCGGGTATTTAACTTTGAGGGCGCCAAGCGTGGTGCAGCCTTCTTTCTTCTGGCCGAGCTCGACGAGCGACAGGCCGAGCTTCAACATAGCCTCAGGCGCCTTGGCCGTCTTCGAATAGCGTTTGAGCACATCCGCGAACGCCTTGGCCGAACCTTGGTAGTCCTTCTGCGTGAAGGCTATGTCGCCGACCCAGAACTGCGCGGGGCCTGCGAGCTGATCGGCCGGGTTAGCGGCAACGAAGGCGCGGAAGGCGCCTTGCGCTTCGGCGTATTGCGCGCGGCTCAAAAGATCCATTGCGCCGTCGTATTGCTGCTGCGGCGACAGGCCGCCCGCCGTGTCGAGGTCGGCGTCAGCAGGGATCGAGCCTAACGTGCCGGGGGCCTTTGCCGCCAAGTTGCTGCCACCGCGCGTCAGAGCAACCGGCGGGGCGGCTTTGCCTGCCGGGAGCGCAGCGCTGCCCGCTGCGGGGATCGCGCTTGCCGGGGCGCCGCCTTCGAGCGCGCCCAAACGGTAGTTCGATTCCTTGCGCGCGATGTCCAGCTGTTCGGTCAGTTGCTTAACTTGGAACGAGAGCGATTCGACTTGACCGCGCAACTCGCGCAGCGACTGCTCCATGTCGTTCAAGCGCGCGCCGCCGCCGCTCACGCCGCCGGCCGGACCACCCGCGAGGCCGCCGGAGGACGCGGGCGGATTGCCCTTGTGGACGTCGTATTGCAGTTCGCGCAGATCGCGCTCGACCCGTTCGAGCTTGTCTTCGAGGTCGTCCACGTCTGCGCTCCACGCGGGTAGCGCCGCGAGCGAGACCACGCCGACGAGGGCCGCCGCAGACAACAGCAGTTGGGGACGGGACAAGAACTTCATAACGGGACTCCGCTCAGCACAGCGTCGAGAAGGCGTTTTGATCGCCCGGACGGGTGACGAAATTGAGGCAAATAGCGCCAAAACGCCAGAGGCGCGCGAAAACTTGCGTTTCGCGCGCCAGGCGATTCAGCCGTCAAGGCTCGACTACGAGCCGGCCCCGGCAGAGATGACAGAGTAGCCGCGGCGATTTTGCTGCCAGCAGCTGTCGTCGGACTCGGCGCAAACGGGGCGTTCCTTGCCGTAGCTCTTCGTCTGCAGGCGGGCTGCATCGACGCCGAGCGAAACCAGGAACTCCTTCACCGCGTAAGCGCGGCGGTCGCCGAGCGCGAGGTTATACTCGCGCGTGCCGCGTTCGTCGCAGTGACCCTCGACCATCAGGCGGACCGACGGATACTGCTTCAACCAAGCGGCCTGCTTCTGCAGGATGCCTTGCGCGTCGGCGCGGATCGAATGCTGGTCGAGATCGAACAGGACCGTGTCACCGACATTGACGCGGAAGTCTTCGGCCGAGCCCGGTTTGATCGACGACGGGTTCGTCGTCGTCACCGGCGCTTGCGCCTCTTCTTTCGTCGAGGAGCACGCCGTCAGAGCCAACGTTCCCGCGACGATCACGAAACCAATCTTCATTGCACCACGAAACATCCCGCTACTCTCCCTCACCCAACACCGGCTTCGCGCGCGCCCTGCACGAGCCTGCAAATCCTTGATACGGCATGCCTAGTCGCCACCATAGCGAACGGTCAAGCACGTAGGGCGATTGTTGCATAAAACCCAGTTAATCCACGTGACAAATGTCGCAATATCCCTACCGATTTAGCGGCGACCAGGCCGGATCGGAGGCCTCGCCCGGCGTAATAACCTTGCGGAGATTGGTTCCGGTCAAGTCGACGGACCAGACCGACGAGCTGCCGCTGGCGCCCCCGCGACCTGGAGTTGAGCGGGTGAAGAGAATCACCCGGCCGTTCGGCGACCATGTCGGACCTTCTTCGGCGTAGCTCGACGTCAGTGTCCGCTCACGCTGCCCGTCCGGCGCCATGACGCCGATCGAGAACGTCTGGCCGACCTGCTTCGTGAAGGCGATGAGATCGCCGCGAGGGCTCCAAACGGGTGTCGTGTAACGGCCCTGGCCGAACGAGATGCGCTGCTGGCCCGAGCCGTCGGCGTTCATCACGTAGAGTTGAGGCGAGCCGCCGCGATCGGAGTTGAAGACAAGGCGCGAGCCATCCGGCGAGAACGACGGCGACGTGTCGATGCCGGGATCGCTCGTCAGGCGCTGCGGCCGGCGCGAGCGCAGATCGACGACGTAAACGTCGACGTTGTTGTCGCGCGAATAACTGAACACGACGCGGTTGCCGTCCGGCGCGAAGCGCGGGGCGAACGTCATGCCCGAGTATTGGCCGATGACTTCGCGCTGGCCGGTTTGCAGGTCGAACACGAAGACCGACGGCGTTTGACGCTCGTACGACATATAGGTGATCGCCTGCTTTGTTGGCGAGAAGCGCGGCGACAGCACGATGAAGTCGCCGCCGGTCAGGAACGACGGGTTCGCGCCGTCCTGGTCCATGATCGAGAGGCGATAGCGGCGCTTCGTCTTCGGACCCGACTCCGAGATGAAGACGATGCGGGTGTCGAAATAGCCCTTCTCGCCGGTCAGGCGCTCGTAGATCGCGTCGGCGACGAGATGCCCTAAGCGGCGCCAGTTTTCGGGTGTCGTCTTGAACGACATGCCGACCATCTGCTTTTCGCCGAAGATGTCCCAGAGACGGAAGTCAACCTGCAGCTGGCCGTCGGCAAGCTGGCGGGCTTGGCCCGTCACCAGACCTTGCGCGTTGATCGTGCGCCAATCGCCAAAGCGTGGGATCGATTGAAAGTTCGTGATCCGCTCGACGTAGGAGCGCGGATCGAGCGGCTGGAACAGGCCGGAACGCTCGAGATTGCCGCGAATGACGCCTGCGACCTGTGCCGCGACTTGCTGGTCCTGCGGTGTTGCGCCCAGGAAGTCGTGGATCGCGATCGGGATCGGCTGAACCACGCCCTTGTTCAGGTCGATCTCGAGGGCGGCCTGAGCCGGCGGCGTGAACGCGGCGAGCGCGAATGCGAATGCGCCGAACAGCTTGCGTGAAAATTTCTTCATATCGTCCTCGTCTTCGTTCCTAGTAACCGGCCATTTCACGCGGATCGAATTTGATCACGATCTCGTTCCAGGCGGCGTATTTTTCGGGCGGCAGTTCGTAGGGGCCGCAAATGTGTACCGCGCGAATAGCCGAATCGGCGGCGGCACGGAAGTAGGGATCGCCCAGGTTGCCCTGATCAACCAACTGCGGCGCGGAGGCAATCGTACCGTCTTCGTTCAAGAACACGCGCAAACGGAAGACGAGCGCGGCCGGATCCGGCGCACCGACGGGCACATTCCAACATTTCGCAAGCTGGCTGCGGAAGGCGTCGATCTCGGTCATCGTCAGCGCGCTTTGGGCGCCAACGCCTCTGACCTTGCGGTCGGCCGTCGCCTTTGCGGGTGCAGCCTTCGTTTCCTTCGGCGTGGCCTCGAGGCTCTTCAAAATCTTGTCGACGTCGAATTCTTCCTTCGGCTTATCGGGCTTCGGCTTGGAGCGCGGCGTCGCCAGCGCATAGCGCTGTTCTTGGGGTTGCGGCGGCTTCGGCTTTTCCGGCTCTTTCTTTTCCGGCTCGGCTTCAAGCGCGGGTGCCTCGTCGTCGGGCGGCGGAGGCGGCGGCTCGGCAGCCGCAAACTCAGGCGCTTGCGGCGGCGGGATTTCGACCGGGACGGGTTGCGGCTCCGGCGGCTTCGGTTCCTCGGCCTGTTCCTGCGGGGCGATATTCGTGGCGTCGGCGACCGTCAGCAAGTCGACCGGCACGATATCGGACTGCATTTCAAGCGGCGGGGCGACGTACGGCCATACCACGAACGCGCCCGCCAGCACCGCCGCGTGCAGAAGCGCCGACAGAAACGCTGCGCCGAGCAGCGAGTCCGATTCGGGCGTGTTATTTGTGCTTCTTGCTCTCGCCACGCGGAGGCTCTGTCACTAGGCCAATGCGACGGAAACCCGCCGCATTCAACTCACCCATCACTTGCATCACCGT
>CAZYGK010000184.1:0-5830 GCA_964647355.1 uncultured Flavobacteriaceae bacterium
CGGCGATAGACGAGACGATCGTGCAGGCGGAATGGGCGGTCGCGCCAGAATTCGATTTCGACCGGGCTCAAGCGGAAGCCGGACCAATGCGGCGGGCGCGGGACTTTGGTCAGGCCGTAGCGCGCGGCGTATTTCGCGACTTCGGTTTCGAGTTCGAAGCGGCCTTTGAGCGCGCGCGACTGGCGCGAAGCCCAGGCGCCGATCTGGCTGTCCTTCGGACGGCTCGCGAAATAGGCGTCGGCTTCGGCATCGGTGACGGTCGAGATCGTACCGCGCACGCGGATCTGACGGCGGATCGACTTCCAATGGAAGCAGAGCGCCGCTTTCTGTTGGCCGAGCAGTTCCCTGCCCTTCGCGCTTTCGTAGTTCGTGTAGAAGACGAAACCCTGCTCGTCTTGGCCCTTGAGCAGCACCATGCGCACGTTCGGCAGGCCGTCGGCATCGACCGTCGCCAGCGCCACGGCGTTCGGGTCGTTCGGCTCCTTCGTTGCCGCGAGTGCAAACCACTCCGCAAATAGCGAAAAAGGGCTCTCTACTGCGGCAATTTCCGGGCCCAAGTCGTCTTTGGATTTCACATCCACGGGATTCGGCGCTCACGCTGTGGCTTGCAGGTCCAGTATATAGGCTGGCGGCGTGTGTCGCCGCACGATTTGTCGCGTGAAGTTGAGAGCCGGTCGCAGTCAGCCATGAATGGTAAACCGCATTTCACCGTGTTGGTGGCCTTCGCGCTTCTTTTGAGCGCTTGCGCGACGAACGTCGTCGCCGACAAGCGTGCGCGCTTCGACGTCGCCACAGCCGCCTACGATGCCGGCGACTATCCGCGGGCTTATGCGATTTGGTCGGAGTTGGCGGACGAGGACGATCTGGCCGCCATGCGCAACACCGCGCAGATGCTGCGCCAAGGCAAGGGCGTCGCGAAGGACGCCGACAAGGCGTTCGATCTCTACAAGGAAGCGGCCGAGAAGGGCTTCGTCACTGCCATGGCGAACGTCGCGGAAATGTATTTGAGCGGCGAAGGCACCGAGAAGAACGAGAAAGAAGCCGTCATTTGGTACACGCGCGCTGCCACCGCAGGTCTATCGCTTGCGCAGGTCAAGCTCGCCGACATGTACGAACAGGGCATCGGCGTCGAGCGCGATCCGGCCCGCTCGCGCATGCTACTGGAACGTGCCGCTCGCAACGGCTACGGGCCCGCACGCACGCGACTTGAAGCGATGGGGGTTCGCATAGCGAGCGATGCGCCGGTGCCGACGCCGCCCAACACCGATCCCGATGAACCTTGGCCGCATGGCGGGCGCTTGCCGGCGCAGCGGGCCGAGGGCCGGATGTCGCCGGGCGCATCGATGCGGCTCGGCGCGGGATCGACGATGACGGCGGAGGATCTCACCGCGATGAACGCGGGCTTGCGAGCCTACGCTGCGCACGACAAACCGGCGGCCTACGCGGCTTGGCGTCCGGTCGCCGAGCGGGGCAACGCCGAAGCCCAGCTTAGGGTCGGGCTGCTTTACGAAACGGGTGAGGGCGTGGGGCAGGATATGATCGAGGCCTACCGCTGGTTGAAACTCGCCGCCAACCAAGGACAACCACAAGCAGTGGAGGCGCTGCGCCACGTCACTGCAGCACTGGCTCCGGCGGAGCGGGCAATCGCGGAATCCTTGGCCAAAGAATCGAACACGAAGGCGAAGAACGACCCCTAATCACATACTTGCATTAGTAATTTGCCATTTGAACAACCCCGTGTAGTATCTCCACAGACGCTTCCGCCAACCCCCTCGGCGTGTGAGTTCTGATGTACGACCCCTACTCGGTGCTCGGCGTTCCGCGTTCTGCGAACGACGAACAAATCAAACAGGCGTTTCGCTCCCTCGCGAAGCGATTCCATCCGGACACCCCAGAAGGCTCGGCCGACAAGGGCCGGCGCTTCACGGACCTATCGATCGCCTATGAGATTCTGGGCAACCAGGCGAAACGGCGGTCCTATGACCGGGGCGAGATTGACGCGCACGGAAACCCCCGCGCCGGGTACACCCCGCGACCGGAACCGGCTGCCGCCGAAGAGGAACTCGACCTCGGCGACGTGACGACAGCCGAGCGCCCGCAAACGAAGAATGGGCATGCGCATGGCGCTGCCAACGGCTTCGATGGAGCCTTCGACAAGGCCTTCGGCGTCGGGCCTGCTGCGGAAAAGAAGAGCCGTGTGGAAGAGTTGTTCGGCGAGTTCTTCGGCGATCGCTCGTCGGGACGCAAGCGCCCCGCGCCCGGAAAAGGGCTGGACACGCACTACGACTTGCACATCACGTTCGAAGAAGCGGCCTTGGGCGGCACGCGGCGCGTGAAGCTTCCCACGGGCAACCGCTTCGACGTGAAGATTCCGGTCGGCGTGAAGGAAGGTCAGACGATCCGCTTGCGCGGCCTTGGCGAACCCGGTTTGCCGGGCGGACCGGCTGGCGATGCGCTGATCACGATTGCGATCGAGCCGCACCCCTATTTCCGCCGCGACGGGCGCGACATTCACTTGGCGCTGCCGATCACGCTGAACGAAGCGCTGCACGGGGCGAAGGTAAAGGTGCCGACGCTGCAAGGAACGGTCACGATGTCAGTGCCGCCGGGCGCGAACGCCGGACAATCTTTCCGGCTGAAGGGCAAGGGCATTCCGGGCATCGGGTTCCAAGCGTCAGGCGACCAGCTGGTGACGCTGCAAATCGTGCTGCCGGACGAGTCCGATCCGCATTTGAGCGACATCGTCAAACGGTGGGAAACTGCGCATCCCTATCAGCCGCGCCGCAAATTCGGGGACGCGTGACGCTGACCGCGCCGCTCTTGCGCGCTAAGGTGCGCGCATGAGCACAGACAATATCGACGCGCTGGCCGCGAAATTGCTGCATCACTATGGAACCGGCTTGGAACCGGGCGAGTCCGTCGTTCCGGCGATTTGGCCGACGGCCGTCTTTCATTTGCCAGGCAACCCGTCGAACGCACCTTATCAGTACGGCCGCTTTCACAATCCGACGTGGGAGGCACTCGAGTCCGCGCTTGGCCTTCTGGAAGGCGCCGATGTGGTGGCGTTTCCGTCCGGCATGGCGGCGATAGCGGCCGTCTTGTTCAGCACGGTCAAGGCGGGCGACCGCGTGCTGTTGCCGAGCGACGGTTACTACACGACGCGCGTTCTGTCGGAGCAGTTCTTGAAACCGCTCGGCGTTGCCGTCGAAACGCGGCCGACGGCCCAGGCGCTTGAGGGCGGGTTCGCCGGCTGCCGGCTCGTCGTCGTGGAGACGCCGTCCAATCCCGGGCTCGACGTTTGCGACATTCGCGAGGCGCATCGCCTGGCCAAGGCTGCGGGGGCGACGCTTTGCGTCGACAACACGACGATGACACCGCTCGGCCAGCGCCCGCTCGATCTGGGCGCGGACATCGCGATCTGTTCCGACACGAAGGCGATCAACGGACACTCCGACACGCTGATGGGCCACGTGGCGACGCGCGACGGGGCGATCTTCGCGCGCGTGCGAGATTGGCGGAAGTTCTCCGGCGCGATCCCAGGGCCGTTCGAGGCTTGGTTGGTGCATCGCGGACTCGAGACGCTGGAGGTGCGTGTGGCGCGCATGTGCGAGACGGCGCGTGCCGTTGCCGAGCTTTTGGCCGGACATCCCAAGGTCGCCGCCGTGCGCTATCCGGGCCTGCCTGGCGATCCGGCACATCAGATCGCCAAGCGGCAAATGCTGACATTCGGGTCCATGCTGTCGTTCACGCTGGCGGATGGGGGTGCGGCAGATCGATTCATCGAGGGCTGCTCGCTGGTCCAACCTTCGACCAGTTTCGGCGGTGTGAGGACCTGCGCGGAAAGACGCATCCGCTGGGGCGACAGCGTACCGGAGGGGTTCATCCGTCTCTCGATCGGACTCGAACCCGCCGAAACGCTTTGCCGCGCAATCGAAGCGACACTCGAAAAACTCTGACGCACCAATTGGTTAGAGCGAATCGACTCAATAGTCCACGCCTACCGAGATTCCGCATTCCAAACTGTGGACCACCCGGATGATTCACAGAAGCGATTCACGGAGACGAGTCCGACCGTACGTTCCAGCTTGCTGTGAATCGGCCGTGAATCATTCCGGGCGAGGACTCGTCTCTGGAATTTCGCAACGAGACGATCAATTGGACTTCTCAGTCCAAAATTGATTCGGCACCATTAATCCATGAACGAATCACGTTGATTCGTTTGGCGGGGGCCAACAATTGGGTGTGATTGGTGCGATGAGTCGATCAGCAGCAGCCGTTTCTCTTAACAACATTCCGATTTCGCAATCCGCGATCCTGTCGATCCGGGCGCGCATTCTAGAAGCCGCATCCGAGATGTTCCGCAGGGAGGGCTACGACGTGTCGATGGACGCGATTGCCTCGGCCGCGAACGTCTCGAAGCAGACGCTCTACAACCAATTCGGTTCTAAGGAGGATTTGTTCAAGGCGATGGTGGCGGACCGCGCGTCCGCGATGAAGGCGCCGCTGCAAGTCCACGCGTTGGAACGCCATCCGCGCGACATGCTGGCCGACGTGGCGCGGCAGTACTACACGCATGCCTGCACCGCGTACGAGCTCAGCTATTACCGCATGATCATCGGGGCGAGCCTGCAATTCCCGGAGATTGGCGAGGCCTACTACGAGGCCGGGCCGAAGCCGGTTCTGGATGCGCTCACCGCATGGATCGGCCGCGAGGAGCGGATCGGCCGGCTCGACACCGGGGGCGACCCTGCGTTCGCGGCGGAGCACTTCCTCGGGCTGATCACGGCCCGGATCGAGACCCGCGGCCTGCTCGGCCAAGACGTCGTCATGTCGCCGAACGAAGTGGAGCGGCGCTCGCGCTTTTGCGCCGAAATTTTCATGCGCGCCTTCGGGCCGCAAGGGCTGACCAGATAAGGCAGGACGCCCGATTGCCATAGCTGTCTCCAACGGCGTTGCCCTACGCCGACAGCTTCAAACGTCCTGCCTTCGGGCCGCAGCGGTTGTTGGGTGACAACCGCTGCGGCCCTTCTTTTTGAAAGAAACGGGCGCAGCCAGCGCCGCTTTCGCAATTCGATGTGGCTGCTCATCGGATAATCTCGTGCCCCATGGGCACGTTCGGCAGACATCTTCGCGACCATTGGCACTTGGAGGCCGAGGGTACGTTTCTCAATCACGGTTCGTTCGGGGCATGCCCGAAGGATGTGCTTTCCGAGCAGTCGCGTTGGCGTGGGCTTATGGAACGGCAGCCCGACTCGTTCTTCCGGTACATGGTTTCGCCGCGCGTGATGGACAACGAGCTTCGGCGCGCGGCGGAGCGGCTCGGCCGGTTTGTCGGCACCGAGGGCGAGCGCATCGCCTTTGTCGTCAACGCGACGGAGGCGACGAACACGGTGCTGCGCGCGGTCGCGTTCAAACCCGGCGACGAGATCCTGGTGCTCGATTGCGTTTACAACGCGGTGCGGCTTGCCGCCGAAGACGTGTGCCGGACGACGGGCGCGCGGCTTGTGAAAGTGGCGTTGCCGCTGCCGTTGACTGCGAACGACGTCGTCGAGCGGATCGCGGATGCGGCGGGGCCGAAGACGCGGCTTGCGATCATCGATCACATCGCCTCGGCGACCGCGATCGTCTTTCCGGTCGCCGAGATCACGCGCGCGCTGAAAGCCAAAGGCGTGCGCGTGATGATCGATGGCGCGCATGCCGTGGGGCAGCTTCCGCTCGATTTGCCGGCGATCGGCGCCGACTGGTACACGGCCAACGGTCACAAGTGGCTGTTCGCGCCGAAGGGGGCTGCTTTTCTCTATGCGAGCGAGGAAGTTGCTGGCGAGACCGT
>CAZYGK010000185.1:0-3852 GCA_964647355.1 uncultured Flavobacteriaceae bacterium
AGCACGATGCAATAAATGTGCACCGGGCCCTGCGTGCGCGCTTCCCAAACGGCGGTGGTCGGTCCCCACAGTGCGCCGCGCGGGACGGGGGCGAAGGCTTCGCCCGTACCGTGGCGGCGCATCTCGTAGTCTTTGCCGATCACGAACTGGAACAAGGGGCTCGGGTCGGGCAGCTCGATCGCTGTGCCAAGCGAACCGCTGTCGCAGCGTTCGACCATTGCCTGCACGAAAGGCGCAAGGTCCGCCGGTGCCGGCGCTTGGGCAAGCCCGATAACGGGCGCGGTGATACCTTGCGTAGTCATCCGGTTCCGATTTTTACAATGCGGGCCCCGCCCTGCAAGGTACATGTGGGGAGCCTGGTCGGGAGTTCCAAATGCGCTGTGTCATTGCCGCCGTTGCCGCCGTCGTTCTGAGCTCTTCCGCGTATTTAGCGGCCGAAGCCGCCGCGCCCGCGATGGCACCGCGCCTGCCAACTTCGTCCGCCGCAATCGACGCCGAGGTCGCGCGCGCGATGGCCTCGACCGGAGCCAAGGGGCTGGCGGTCGCCGTGATCGAAAACGGCCGGATCGTCCACGTGAAGGCCTATGGCGCGCGCAACGGTGCGGGCGATCCGCTTGAGGCCGCGACCATCATGTACGGCGCCTCGCTGACCAAGGCGGTATTCGCCTACACCGTGATGCAGTTGGTGGAGGAAGGCGTACTGAAGCTCGACACGCCGATCGAGCGCTATTTGCCGAAACCCTTGCCCGCCTACACGGAGCCCGAAGTCGAAGACCGCTACGCGCGCTGGAGCGACCTTGCGGGCGACGAGCGTTGGCGCAAGCTCACGCCGCGCATCTTACTGACCCACAGTCCGGGCTTCGCCAATTTCGGCTTCCTGGAGCCGGACGGAAAGCTGCGCTTTCACTTCGAGCCGGGCGCGCGTTACGCCTATTCCGGTGACGGATTCATTCTGCTGCAATTCGTGCTGGAGCGCGGGCTTGGCCTCGATCTCGGCCGCGAGATGCAGCGGCGCGTGTTCGACCGCTTCGGCATGCGCAACACGAGCATGATCTGGCGGCCCGACTTTCGCGCGAACCTCGCCGACGGCTGGGACATCAACGGCAAGATCGAACCGCACGACGAGCGCAGCGCTGTGCGCGCCGCAGGATCCATGGATACGACGATCGAAGACTTCGCCCGCTTTGCGGCAGCGTTCGCGCGCGGCGAGGGCTTGAGCGCTGCCGCGCACGCCGAGATCATTCGCCCGCAGCTCCCCATCACGACGCGCACGCAGTTCCCGACACTGCAGCCTGAGTTGCCCCCGGCCGAGCGCCGGGCGGATCTCGCCGCCGGCCTTGGCCTCATCACGTTCACAGGCCCCCAAGGCCGCGCGTACGAGAAGGGCGGCCACAACGACACGACCGGCAACAGCTGGATCTGCGTCGAGCGGCGCAAGAGCTGCGTGGTGCTGCTTTCCAACGACGTGCGCGCAGAGACGGCATTTCCCGGCCTCGTGCGTTTCATCCTCGGTGAAACAGGCGCACCGTATGACTGGACGAAGAGCCTTTAGCATCGCACCCGGCACGTAAACTCACCGTGCCGTTCCATCCGGAAGCGGCACGGCGCGCTCGGTAACGACTTCCGCGTTCGACGCGCGCATCCTCAAACGACCGAAGTGATTCGTCGGAGGGGCAGATGAGCAAATCGAATAAGCGCAATCAGGTGATCGAGCACGAGGCCGAGGAGCAAGACGACGCAACGCCGTCCGGTGCGTCGGTGGCGCTCTCTAAAGTGCTGTCGACGCTGCGCGCGCCGCTGGCTTTGGGGGCGGCGCATCGGTGGAAGATTGTAGCCGCCGCAGGCGTCGCGGTGGTCGGCCTGGCGATCGGCACCGGCATGCTCGATATCGGCAAGGTCACGTCGTGGCTGCCGCAAAGCGCGCCGCAACAAACAGCCAGCGCCAGCGGTGCGGCGCCTGACCCGCAGTCCGTTCTGGAACAATCCCCTGAAGCGCCGGTGCGCACCCGCATCGCCGAAGCTGCGCCCGCCAAGCCGCCGTCCGTCAGCACGCCGGAACTAAAAACCTGCTTCACCCCGGGCGAGAACTGCGTGGACGTAATCGTAGCCGCGATCGACGGCGCGCAGAGCGAAATTCTGGTCCAGTCGAACAACCTAACCGCCAAGCCGCTGATCAAAGCCTTGGGCCGCGCGCATCAGCGCGGTGTGAAGGTGCGCGTGATCCTCGACAAAGCCGACGAACAGCGCCAAGACCGCGCAGGCTCGTGGTTGATCGCCGAGCGCATCCTGCCCCAGGTCGACACCGGTGTTGCTTCCGCGCACAACAAGATCATGATCATCGACCGCGATACCGTGGTCACCGGCTCGTTCAACTTCACGACCGCTGCGCAAAAGAACAACGCCGAGAACGTGCTCGTGATCAAAGGCCATCTCGATATCGCGGCCGCCTACGCGCAGAACTGGGACCGCCGCCTCAAAACCTCGCGGCCCTACTACGGCACGATGGCGCCGGTGATGTGACGCCAAAGACCTAGTGCTTATCCTCCCCTGTTCGTGCCAAGCTTGAGGCACGAACAGGGAAAAATCCATGAGGCTGTACATCGCCGCCGCCGTGATCCTTGCGGCAAGCACCGCCTTCGCATTCGGAACAATCAAAGGCGTCGGCCAAAATCTCGAACACGAGCGCATCACGCGCCGGGCGTTCACGTGCGCGGCCGGCGTGGCGGCCGAGGACTGCTTCCAGAAGAAGACCTTGGCCTCACTCGCCGGCGCGCCCGGAGATTTCGGTGCCGTGGGCGCGCCAGACCGCGGGACCCTTGTCTTCAAGGGCGAGGCGCATTGCGACGGCGGCGATCACTTCGACGTCGCCGGATACCCGCAGTCGAAGGCCGATGCGCAGGCGAAGATCGAAGCGTGTCGCGCCTGGATGCTGAAGCACCT
This sequence comes from uncultured Flavobacteriaceae bacterium, assembly GCA_964647355.1. Taxonomy (GTDB): domain Bacteria; phylum Pseudomonadota; class Alphaproteobacteria; order Micropepsales; family Micropepsaceae; genus SZUA-430. Next base: position 2,941 of record CAZYGK010000185.1, read on the forward strand.
CGACGGCGCCGTCGCGGCGGCCGCTGGCCTGCTCGATGCAAAGGGCCGGATCCGCGATAGCGAGATCCCGACGGCAGTTGCTTGCCGCTACACGGGCACAAAGGGCCGCGCAAAGTGCAACGTGCTCGAGGCGTTCGGCGTCCTGCTGCACGCGTCGCAGGACTTCTACTCGCACACGAACTGGACGGATGCGGCGGAAGCCGGCGCGCCATCGGCGCTCAATCCGCCAGGCCTGAACAAGCGGGGACACGCGCCCTATCTGAACCTGCGCGGGCCGCAACCGTTCCCGGCAGGCCTGATCTCCGGCTGTTTCGAAGCGAAGTCTGCGATCTCGGAGCCCAAGAACTGCAACTATGGTGCGAAAAACGACCCGCGCGTCAAACATCTCGCGCTGAACAAGGATAAGGGTACCATTGATCCGCAGATCGGCGCCGGCACGACCGACCGCGGCAAGATCAACGACAATTTCCGCAATGCCGTCGAGGCGGCTGTTGCCGACTCCAGAGACAAATGGGCGACGCTGAAGGAGCGCCTCACCGCGACCTACGGCGCCGAGCGCGCCAAGACGATGATTTGCGCGCTCACGCGCGACAAGCCTTTGAAAACCTGTTGAGAGATCGCGATGCAAAAACGCAGACTTGGAAAATCGACGCTGGAGACCGTGCCGTTCGCATTCGGCGGCAACGTCTTCGGCTGGACCGCGAACGAGGCGACGTCGTTTCGCCTGCTCGACCGTTGCGTCGATGCGGGGGTGACGCTGATCGATACCGCCGACGTCTATTCGGCCTGGGCGCCGGGCCACAAAGGCGGCGAATCCGAAACGGTGATCGGCGCGTGGTTGAAGGCGCGCGGACCTGCCGCCCGCGGGAAGGTACTCATCGCCACGAAGGTCGCCATGCTTGCGGGCCGGCA
>CAZYGK010000185.1:3952-5690 GCA_964647355.1 uncultured Flavobacteriaceae bacterium
CCGCGCTACGAGACGCTGCAGCCGCTCTACAATCTTTCCGACCGCGCCGGCTTCGAGGGTCCGCTGCAGGATCTCTGCGCGCGCGAGGGCGTCAGCGTCATTCCGTATTACGGGCTTGCCTCGGGCTTCCTCACCGGCAAGTACCGGTCCGAAGCCGACTTCACGAAGAGCATTCGCGGCATGCGTATGGGCAACTATCTGAACGACCGTGGCCGGAAGATTTTGGCGGCGATGGACCAGGTGGCGGCAGCGACCGGCGCAACGTTGGCGCAAATCGCACTCGCCTGGCTCATGACGCGCAAAACGATCGCAGCCCCGATCGCCTCGGCGACAAACCTCGAACAGTTCGAGGAGTCGTTGGGCGCGCTGAACCTCACGCTATCGCCGCAGCATCTCGCCGCGTTGGACGCGGCGAGCGCTGTGTGATCATAGGTAGGCGATGGCGAAGCGCCACCAAATGACGATCAGAGTGATGCAGCCCATCAGGTAGGTGACGAGCCGCAACGGCACGACGTTAAGGCCGATATAGACGGCGGCATGCAGTACGCGCGTGGCCACGAATAGCCATGCGAGCGCCACCTGCGTGCCGTCCCACGTTCCGGTCTGAAGCATCAGAACGCACACGACGTAAAACAGAACCGGCACTTCGAGCAGGTTAGCGAACGTGCGAGCAGGGCGCTCGATCCATTCGGGCGGAGCCTCGCCAGTGTAGCTTCTGTAGTAGCCGACCTGCGCCTGCCCGCGCGCGACCGCAACGTTGCGGTAGATGAACATCAACAGCCACACGACACCCGTCAGTGCGACGAGCGCAATCACGGGCTGAATGATCTGGCGAGGTTCCAGCGTGTCGAGCGCGGGAGCTTGCGCCATTACTTGCCATAGCACCAGCAGGTACACCGCAAGAAGGGCGGTGAGCATGCCGTACTGTCGGGCCAAGGCGCCGTCCATCGGCCTACCGCGGCGCCATACGGATCGCGCCGTCGAGGCGCAGGCACTGGCCGTTAAAGTAGGTGTTGCGGGTCAGCTCGAGCACGAGGCTGCCGAACTCTTCCGGTTTGCCGAGGCGTTTGGGGAACGGCACGGACTGCGCGAGGCTGTCTAAGACCTTCTGCGGCGCGCCGAGCATCAGCGGTGTCGCAAAGATGCCGGGCATGATCGAGTTCACGCGGATGCCGACGTCCATCATGTCGCGCGCCATCGGCAGCACGAGGCCGTTCACGCCCGCTTTGGCGGAGCCGTAGATCACTTGGCCGATCTGCGCGTCTTGTGCGGCGACCGAGGCCGTCAGTACGATCGAGCCGCGCTCGCCGTCTTCGAGTTCCGGAAGGGCTGCCATGCCTTCGGCAGCGATCGATGCCATGCGGTAGCTCGCGACCAGAATGCCCTCGACTCCGAACGCATAGTCGGCGGTGGGCGTGCGCTTGTAGCTGTGCGTCTCCTTATCGAAGGCAAGTGTTTTGCCGCGGCGCGCGGTCATCGCGCAGTGCACAAGCACGCGCTCCTGGCCGTGCGCCTTGCGCGCTTTGGCAAAGCCCGCGAGCGCACTTTCCTCGCTCATGATGTTGACGTTGCAGAAGATGCCGCCGATCTCCTTGGCGACTTCTTCGCCGGCCTTCTCGTTGATATCGAAGATGGCGACTTTCGCGCCGGCTTTGGCGAGGGCCTGCGCGCTCGCCTTGCCGAGGCCGGAAGCGCCGCCGGTGACGACGGCGGCGACGGTGTTGTCGATTTTCATGGG
>CAZYGK010000186.1:0-5519 GCA_964647355.1 uncultured Flavobacteriaceae bacterium
GCTTTCACGACCGCCTCCATCGGTGCCGCACTGGCGCAGCGCGGCCTGATGGAGCATCTGCGCTCGATGGGCGAGACGACCGGCGGCCCGAAACCATTCTCAGGCTCGGACCGTTCGCGGTTTCTGTCGGCTTTGGATGAGGCGATCAACCGGTCGCGGCGGCAACGGGGCCGTTAGCGCGCAGCACCCGTCGGGCGGCCGCCTTCGATTTGGTCGAGGTACTCGGACATGCCGTAGCCGACGTGGCCGTTGCACTTGTATTCGGTGAAGCCTTCGGTGATGCGCGTGACGAGTTCGCGCCCGTCGGGCGTCTTCCTTCGATTGCGCAGCGGGATCAGCGACAGCACGCGGCCTTCGACTTGATAGCTCGCACCGGACTCCGTTTTCACCGATGCGCGCAACGCAGTCTGGTGCCAGTCGGCGTCCCAATCGCTGTCGATCGTGACGCCGGTTATGAGGTCGTAACGGCCGTCTTTCAACACCATGCCGCCTTGGCGCGGCTCGCCCGTTTCGCCGGCGACGATCGAGAGCATCATGCCGAAGTCGCGGCCGAAGTTCATCGGACACCAGCGATACCAGTTGATTGCCTGCCAATAGCGCGGGCCCCAGCTTTTGTCGCGCAAGCCAAAGCCCGAGACGTCGAAGCGTTCGCCGCCGACGGTGAAGTGGCCGCGGGCGGCGACGTGCTGCTCGTAGTGGGCTTTCGCGAACGACTTCTCGGCGTCGAGTTTGAGCGGCGAGCCGTCGGCGTTCACGGGCTCGCCGCCGAACATGGGCGAGACGCCTTCGAAGTCGAGCGCAACCGTGCAGGACAACACCGGGTTCGATTTGAAGGCTTGCGAAGGCTCGGCCATCTCCGCGGGGCGGTCCAGAACGACGGCCGTCCCTTCATAGGTGACGCGCAAGTGCTTGAACGGCTCGACGACGTCGATCTTCAAGCCGCCCGCGTTCATTGCCTTGTTGTCGGCGATCTTCGGGCGGCCATACATGAAGGCGACGCGGCCGCCGGTCAGATAGAGACAGACCGACATTTCCGCGTAGCCTTCGTTCGGCCGATTGCCGAGACGGAACCACCCGCCGATCCTCTTCGCGGGGTCGAACATGTTGAAGTACATGCTCTCGTTATAGTTCTGCGCCTTGTCGGGGGTGTGGGTGTACTCGTCTTCGGGCGCCAGACGCGTCTTGATGTTCGGTGCGGCCATGTCTTTGTTCCCTCAGTCGAGTTCGATCATGTCAAAGTCTGCCTTTGGCGTGCCGCACAACGGACACACCCAGTTCGCGGGAATGTCGGCCCAGCGCGTGCCGGGTGCAAGCCCCTCGGCGGGTGCGCCCGCGGCCTCTTCGTAGATGAAGCCGCAGGTCCGGCATTGCCAGGTCTTGTAGGGCTCGCTCATTGGCGGCCTAGTGCATCTTGAAGCTGATCGGCACGGCCTTCGGGCCGCAAACGAACGCGGCCTCGGTGAGGCGCGGCGTGCCGGCGAGTTCGACGTGCTCCAAACGGGGAAGCAACTCCTCCCACAGGATGCGCATTTCCATGCGGCCGAGGTGTTGACCCAAACAGACGTGCGCGCCATAGCCGAAGGCGACGTGCTTGTTCGGCGAACGCTCGATGTTGAACTTGAACGGATCGACGAACACCTCTTCGTCGCGGTTGCCGGACGGATACGACAGCATCAGCCAGTCGCCCTTCGCGATCTTCTTGCCGCGCAGCGTCGTGTCGGCGGTGGCCGTGCGCATGAAGTGCTTCACTGGCGTCGCCCAGCGGATGGACTCTTCCAGGAAGCTTGGGATCAGCGCGGGGTTTGCCTTCAGCTTGCGGAACTGATCCGGATTTTCGGCCAGCGCCCACATGCCGGCGGCCGTCGTGTTCGACGTCGTGTCGTGTCCGGCGGAGGCTGCGATGATGTAGTAGGACATCGCTTCGAGATAGCCCAACGGTTCGCCGTTGATTTTGCCGTTCGCAATCACGCTCGCAAGATCGTCGCGCGGCTTTGCGCGCCGGTCTTCGGTCATGGCGTTGAAGTAGGACATGAAGTCCGCTACGACCGATTGCAGCGATTGCAGCGCTTGGTCGGGATCACGCAAATCCAAGCCGCTGCGGTTCATCTCCGGATCGGTGCTGCCGAAGAGTTCCTGCGTCAGCTTCAGCATGCGCGGTTCATCCGCTTCCGGCACGCCGATGACTTCCATGATGACGTGCAGCGGAAACAAGAACGCCACATCCTTGGCGAAGTCGCATTTGTTGCCGTAGGACGCCATGTGGTCGATGAAGGTTTTCGCGATCTCGCGGATGCGCCCCTCAAGCTTGCGTAAGTTCTGCGGCATGAACCAGGACTGGGTCAGGCGGCGGTAGTTCGCGTGGTCGGGGTTGTCCATCTGGACCAGCGATCGCACCAGGTGGGGCGAGCCGCCCATCATCGCGCGCACACGCTTGTCGATCTCGAGTGGCGTGAGCGTCGTCGCGCGGTCGCCGTTATGGAACAGCTCGTTCTGCCGCTCGACTTCCAGAATGTCGGCATGTTTCACGACGGCCCAGAACGGGTCGAAGCCTTCCGGCTGCGCCTGCTCCATCGGCATGTCCTTGCGCAGGCGGGTGAACGCGTCATCGACGCGTTTGCCGTCGGCATACGCTTTCGGATCGACGATGGTGTTGGCTAGGTCTTGGGGAATCATGATGGCACCGAGGTTGACGAGCGAGCGCACTATGCTCGGCACCATTCCAAGTCAGTTTGACGTAGGTCAAGCGCGCGGCAACAACGCGTCGCGCGGTCCCGGCACTATCGCTACGTCACGTTTGGCCTATTTGGCACCGCAGGGAAAGTCGTGCTCAAGCGTCTTGCGCGCCAGCTCCGGCGCCAGGATGTCGAGCGCGGATGGATCTCGCTCCGCGTAAGAGATCATGCGGGCGGCCATATCGCGAAAGCTTAGATAGTCAGGCAGCCGGACGCAGGCCTGGTTGGCGTTGGAACCGGTCCCTGTCACGCGCGACGCCGTGCGCGCATTTTCGCCCGCAGCGTAGGCGGAAAGAAACGATGCGATAAACTGCCGGCAGTGATGCTGCGGGTGCAGGGCGTTGTCGGATGTGTTTTCCGGCAATGCCAAATAGGCTTTGCAAGCCTCGACGATCTGACGGCCGGTTTCCACCTGCCCTGTCGCCCAAGCCGGGCTCACCGCGAGCATTGACAGCGCCACAGCGGCTGCAAATTTGAGATCGCGCATTTTTCCTCCCGTATGCATTCGAGCACTTGCTAGCGTAGCGGTGCGCTGCGGACTTTGACGCAGCGCAAACCTGTCAGCTGCGACGAAACCTCATAGCGCGCTTGACCCGCTCGCGCGCAAGGCGTTCCGCGGCTAGGCGCGGGGTCACGTGCTCCGCGTTAGCCCGCTGCAGCACCTCGGCCGTGTTGGCTGCAATCTTCTCGCGGATGACGGCGAAGGCCGCTGATTGCGAGCCGCCGTGATACTCGACCGAGGCGCAGATGACGCCGCCAGCATTGGCGATGAAATCGGGCACGGAGAGAACGCCGCGGCGATGCAGCGCGTCCTCGGCCTCGCGCGTGATCGGGATGTTCGCGCCCTGCAGTATCAGCTTGGTGTTGAGCTGCGCGACATTGGCCGTTCCTACGACGTCAGGCCGAGCCGCCGGTATCCAGATATCGCAGGCCGTTTCGACGATTGCGTCCAGAGAGGCTTTGCGACCTCGCGGACTGTCCACGACGCTTTTGCCGGCACGCTTCAGGGCGATCAGGGTATCGACGTCGAGTCCGTCGGGATCGATGAGCGTTCCCTTGGTGTCGGAGGCTGCGACGAGCTTCGCGCCCTTCTGCATTAGAAACTTGGCGGCGTGCTGGCCCACGGCCCCGAATCCTTGCACGGCGACGCGCGCACCGGCGAGTGCGACATTGCAGAACGGCTGCGCCGCTTCGGCGGCGGCGGCCAAGCCCCAGCCGGTCGCGCCGATTTCGTCCAAAGGAATGCCGCCGATCTCGCGCGGCAAACCGACGGCGCGGCCGATCTCGTTGCGCACCCAAGCCATCGCCGTCTCGTTCGTGCCCATGTCGGGACCGGGAATGTAGTCGGCTATCTCGCCGATCGCGCGCGCAAAGGCGCGCACCAGACGCTCCTTGCGGTCGACCGGCATCGTGGGGTCGCCAACGATTACGCTCTTGCCGCCGCCATGGGGCAAGCCGGCCGCCGCATTCTTGAACGTCATGGCGCGCGCGAGGCGGAAGCACTCGTCCGCCGTGGCGTCGGGCGCCATGCGCACGCCGCCAATCGCCGGCCCTGCGGCCGTGTTGTCGACGACAAGGATCGCTTTGAGCCCGGCTACGGGGTCGTAGAGCTCAATGTGCTTCTCAGGCCCGATGTCGTCGATACGTTCGAAACTCATGCGCGTGGGCTCCCGTCGTCGCTCGACGGTCAGTGGGCCCGCATTCGGCCTCGCAAGCCTTGATGCCTGTCAACCTGCGGTCAGGATTCCCCTGCCCCGAACGCTGGTGACTAGTCCGCCGGGCGGCGTTAGTGTCGCCGCCGAACGCGGTAACGAGGAGACGACATGGCCATCGCCGAATACGCAAACTACGACGCGCTTGGATTGGCCGAATTGGTGGCCAAGAAGCAGGTCACGGCGGCCGAGTTGGTTGAGGAGGCGATCGGGCGGGTCGAGCGGCATAATTCGAAGCTGAATGCGGTCGTGTTCAAGACGTATGAGCGGGCGCGGTCGGCGGCGAAGTTGCCGCTCAGCGGGCCGTTCGCGGGGGTGCCGTTTCTGCTGAAGGATATTTTGGGTACGCAGAAGGGCGTGCCATCGCGTCAGGGCGCGGCGTTCATCCCGCCCGCGCCTGCGCCGCACGATGCGACGCTCGTGCGGCGATTCACCGGCGCCGGGTTGATCTCGCTCGGCAAGACGAATGTGCCGGAGTTCGGGTTGGTACCGACGACGGAGCCTGCACTTTACGGAGCTTGCAATAGTCCTTGGGAACTCGACCACTCGGTCGGCGGATCGTCGGGCGGATCGGGCTGCGCGGTCGCGGCCGGGATCGTGCCGATCGCGCATGCGAATGACGGCGGCGGCTCGATCCGGGCGCCGGCGTCTGCGTGCGGTCTCGTGGGGCTCAAGCCTACGCGCGGGCGCAATCCGCTCGGTCCCGATCTCGGCGACATCATGGGTGGGCTCGTGTGCGAGGGCGTCTTGACGCGCAGCGTGCGCGATACAGCGGCGGCGCTTGATGTCACTGCCGGCAACGAGATGGGCGATCCTTATTGGGCGCCGCCGCGGCCGAAGTCTTATCTCGACGAGTGTGGGACACCGCCGGGGAAGCTGAAGATCGCGTTTGCGACGCAGAGCCTGTTCGGCAAGACGTTCGACAAGGAATGCGTTGCAGCGATCCAAGAGACGGCGAAGCTTTTGGAGTCGCTCGGTCATCATGTCGAGGAGGCCTCGCCCGTCGTCGATACCGGCGCATTGATGACGTCGTTCATGCCGATCTGGGCCACGGGCCTTGCGATGCTGATCGAGG
>CAZYGK010000187.1:0-5479 GCA_964647355.1 uncultured Flavobacteriaceae bacterium
TGCGGGCGGCGAGATCTTGGATGCCGTGCTGGCCAACATCAATCTGAAGGCGCGGGTCGTGCTGTGCGGGTTGATCTCGCAGTACAACGCGACGGGGCCGGTTCCCGGGCCGTACAACTTCACGAACATTCTGATGAAGCGCGCGCGGATCGAAGGCTTCATCATCATCGACTATCTGCCGCGGTTCGGCGAGTTCGCAATGCAGATGGCGCAGTGGATGATGGAAGGCAAGGTGAAGGATCGCGTCGATATTCACGACGGGCTTGAGAATGCTGTGACGACGTTGGGCCAGCTGTTCACGGGCGGGAATACGGGTAAGCTGCTCGTGCGCATTGGCGCGGAACCCTGAAGAGGAGATGGACATGTCAGGATGGCGGGCATTTTTCATCGCTGCGGCGATCTTCAATTTCTTGGCGGGACTGCCGACGTTGCTGGTGCCCGAGATGATGGCCGCGTCCGTCGACATGCCGCCGCCCACCGATCCGCTGTTTCACCGGTTCACCGGACTGCTCGTGGTTTGCTTTGGCGTGGTCTACTGGATGATCGCGAACGATCTCGAGCGGTACCGGCCGCTGGTGTGGTTGGGCGTTGTCGGCAAGACCGGCGTTGTCGCGCTGTTCGCGCTGGCGCTGATGCAAGGTGCGGTGACGTTCAAGGCGTTCGCCGTGTCGATGGGCGATTTGGTTTTCGCGATCGGGTTCCTGATCTTTCTGCTGACGCCGGCGAAGAGGGCGGCATGAGCGCTCTTAGGATCGACATCGAGTCGCCGCCGGCCAAGGCGACGCTGGACGCGATCGGTCATGGCCTCGACGTCTACAACGCACGGTTTTCGCCCGCCGAGCATGAGGAGTTTGCGGTCACGCTGAAGGACGGCGATGACCCCGTGCGCGGCGGGATCTACGCGATAAGTTGGGCAGGTATGCTGTTCGTGAAATGGTTCTGGATCGACGAGGCCGTTCGCGGCCAGGGCTTTGGACGGCGCCTTTTGTCAGCGGCAGAGGACGCAGGCCGGGCTCGGGGCTGCACGGCCGCGTATCTCGACACGTTCGAGTTTCAGGCGCGGCCGTTCTACGAGAAGTGCGGGTATGCGCTGTTCGGGTCGCTCGACTATCCCGCCGGGTTCAAGCGGTACTTTCTGCAGAAGCCGCTTTGACGTCCTTCGACGTGTCCAGTGCAAGCCACAGGCAGCCTAAGGCCAAGACCGCCATCCCGGGCCAGCCCACCACGCCGCGTTCGAAGACGGTGCCGCTGCCGCCGGCGAGTGCGAGCATCGAGGCCGCCGCCATCGCGTTGAAGGTTCCGTGGAAGATGGTGGCACCGAACACGGAATTCGCGCGCTCTGCATAGTAACCGATGATCGGCGCCAAGAGCATGCAGTAGAGGGTGAAGACTGCGGAGCCCAGAACCGGCTCGCCCGGGTAGTTGTGGCCGGCCGCGATGATCGGAATGTGCCAGATGCCCCATACGAGACCGATCGTGAGGTGCCTCGCCCAAAAGGAAAAATGTTCAAGCTTGCTCAGCATGAAGCCGCGCCAGCCCAGCTCTTCGTTGATCAGAAGGACGCTGTTGATCAACGCGCCAACGAGCCCCGCCTGCACAAGGAGCAGTGCGTCGAACGTGAGGGGCGGAAGCGTTGACACTTGCTGACGCTGTTCCGGGGTCAGGAGCGGTGCAATCGTCTCCGACGGATGGACCGCCGTTATTCCCGGAACGAGAAGCGAAACTGCGAAGGCCAGAATGACGACGGCCGTCGGGAACAAGAAGGCGCGCGCCCACCAGATGTTGGGACGGAAGGACAGGCGCAAGACCTTGAAGAAGCCGCCGTTCGCGATGGCCGCCACAATGGCGCCGATCATCGGCCCGCACATGAAGGCGACAACCATCGGATAGGCGTTCTTGTCGCCAGCCACGAACGGGAACGCAACCCAGCCACCGGCGAACGCCGCGGCGGCAATGCCCCAACTCCAGGCGAACGTCACAAGCAAGAATAGTGGCATAGCTTTGTCCCTTACCCCTAGGCTTTGAACTACGTGCCGTTCGCTTGACGCTCGGGATCGGCGCGCCAGAAGACATAGGAAAGCACGACCGAGACGAGCGAGCTGAGGATAACGAGGCCGACCAGAAGCATGAACGCGAGCTTGGCTTCGACCACAAACCACGCGATCAGCGACGCGAAACCCGAGGCGACCATCATCCGGCCGCTCCAACGGTGCGTTCTCTCCCACGAGTACTCGCTCGACATCGACCACGGGGTGCGCACGCCACCGAACCAGTTCGAGCGCGTCTTGCCCAGGTAGTTGCCAAGGCCGATAAACAGCACGCTCAATCCCGGGACGAGCGCGCCGGTGAGATCGATTGCGTTGCCGGCCGCTGCCCAAACGAGCAAGGCGTGCACATAGGCAAGCAAGCCGACCGAGAGGATGCCGGCGGCGTTCCAGAACTTGCCGCTCGCTGCGAGATTGGAGCGGCGCGGGTCGAAGAACGGGAGCACCGCCAGAAAGAGGCTAAGGCCGAGTGCGATGGCTGGCATGAGGATCAGATACTGGTCCCTGTCGGTATGCCGGTAAGCGTTTCCATCCAACCCGATATTCATCGGCACCCCCGTGCCTTCCGGGATCGCTTGCCAGCCCCACGCAGACACCGCGATCATCGCTGCCACAAACAAGCCGTTGACGACGAGCATCGGACGCACGTTCATTGGATTACCGCTCCTTCCCCTTTGTGCCCGCGAGCGCCATGAAGGCAGCGAGCGCTTCTTCCATGACGGACATGTTCAGCCGGTAGATGATCGTCGTGCCCTGGCGTTCCGTCGTGACCAGGTCGGCGTTCTTCAGAACCGTGAAGTGGCCCGAAAGCGTGGGCTTTGCGATCGTGAAATGCTGAGCCAGTTCGCCCGCGGACATCGCACGCTTGCGCAACAGCTTCAGGATCTCGCGCCGCACGGGATGTGCCAACGCTTCGAAGACTTCATTCATATTTTGTTATTTAGGCAACGACCGAAATAATGTCAAGAGCGAGGATCTGCGCCGGATTCCGCGCGGTCAGTGGGCTTCGTATTTTGGCTCTTTGGGCACCGGGAAATACTCGAGCGCCTCGACGAGCTTGCCGTCGCTCGAGGTCCAGAACGAAATCGCCCAAAGCGTGCGCTCGCCTTTGACGATCAGAACGCGCGTCGAGGCCCAGTCGTAAAAGCCGACGGCCTCCAGCAATATGCATTTCGCGCCGGCAAGGAGTTCCTTGTTGACCTCAATGTAGCGATCGGCGCTCAGGACTTCTTCATCGGTTTGCGGCCAGTCGGCGCGGAACTCGGCCGCGAACAGAGCGCGTGCGTCGCCCCACTTGCCTTCATCGGCGAACTGCCAGAAGCGGCTTGCAAGGACGACCGCTGCGGTCATGCGTTGCGCACCATGAAGAGGCGGCGCGACATGTCGAGATGCTCCGCTTGCCGGCGCCAGGTTTCGTCGTGATCGGGCCCTGGGCTTTGCCGCATTTCGGTGAAGCCGAGTTTGGCGTAGTACGGCGCGTTCCACGGCACATCGCGGAACGTGGCCAGCGATACGCGGGCGAAACGTGCGCGAACATCCTCGCACAGGCGATCGATCATCCGTGCGGCGAGCTTGTGTCCGGCGTGCGCCGGATCGACGGAAATCTCTTCGATGTAGGCGAGGCCGTCCTTGGGGGACCAGATCAGGAAGCCGGCGATGGCGCCGTCGTTACGGCGGGCGGTGAGGAGTTGGCCGTGCTTGGCGCGCTCCTCAAGGATCGTGGCCGGCGTCGGCTCGCCTTCAGTGATTTCCTGCATACCAATGTCGCGGAAGCGCGCGCCGGCCGCCCGTTCGATCTCGCGTAGGCGCCCCGCCTGCGCAGGGCCCAACTCGATCGTGTAGGTCACTATTTCGGCCGGAACGACATGCGGCGGATCCACCACTCACCGCGGGGGCCGCGGATCCAGTCCGCCTCGAACTTGCCGGTGTTGGTCGAGGTCTTGCCGTTCGGCAACTGAACCGACTGCTGGAACTCACCGCTATGGACGACGACGGGACCGTTGTAGCTCATGAATTCGGTGCGCATTCCGAACGAGAGAACGCGAACACCGGTGTTCGTCTGCAGCGCCGCGCGGATGGCATCTCGCCCGCGCAGGGGCCCGCTTTGCCGCTCCCAAACGCCATCGGGTGCGTAGGCACCGGCGATTGCATTGGCGTCCTGCGCCGCCATCAACGACGCAAATTTTTGCGAGGCAGATTCCACCTGCCGCTCCGTCGCTGGACCGTACTGAACCGGAATCGGTTGATAGGGCTTTTCCAGCAACATCTGTTCGCACGCCGCGAGAGAAAGCACGGCGAGAAGTACGGCAATCCGCTTCATTAGTGTACGACCTCAAACAAGCCGGCGGCCCCCATTCCACCGCCGATGCACATGGTGACGACCACGTTCTTGGCTTTGCGGCGGCGTCCTTCGATCAGCGCGTGGCCGACGAGTCTGGCGCCGGTCATGCCGAAGGGGTGGCCGATCGAAATCGAGCCGCCGTTGACGTTTAGCTTTTCGTGCGGGATGTCGAGGCGGTCCATGCAGTAGATCACTTGGCTCGCGAACGCTTCGTTCAGCTCCCACAAATCGATGTCGTTGACCTTGAGGCCGTGGCGCTGCAGCAAACGCGGCACGGCGAAGACGGGACCGATGCCCATTTCGTCCGGCTCGCAGCCGGCGACGGCAAAGCCTTTGAAGATGCCGAGCGGCTTCACGTTGCGCTTCGCGGCCTCTTTGCCTTCCATCAGGACCGCAGCGGAGGCGCCGTCGGAGAGCTGGCTCGCGTTGCCCGCGGTGACGAATTTGTCGCCGCCTTTCACGGGCTTCAGTGAGGCTAAGGCTTCATACGTCGTGTCCGGGCGATTGCACTCGTCCTTCGTTACCGTATAGGCGACGTTCTTCGTTTCGCCGGTTTCCTTGTTCACGGTCGTCATGATCGTCTCCATCGGAACGATCTCGTCGGCGAATTTGTTTGCTTGTTGCGCGGCCGCCGTGCGCTTCTGACTTTCGTAGGAGAAGCGGTCTTGGCGCTCGCGGCTGATGTTGTAGCGCGCGGCGACGATGTCGGCGGTGTCGATCATCGGCATCCAGAGCGCCGGGTACGTCTGCATCAGCTTTTCTTCGGTGATCCGGTTCACGTTCAGCGTGCCTTGCACGAGCGAGATCGACTCGACGCCAGCGCCGATCGCGATCGGAACGCCTTCGTTGACGATGCGGCCGGCCGCGACCGCGATCGACTGTAAACCCGAAGAGCAGAAACGGTTGATCGTCGTGCCCGATGTCGTGACAGGGCAACCTGCCCAGATCGCGGCGAGGCGGCCGACGTTCTGGCCGGTCGCGCCTTCCGGCAAGCCGCAGCCCATGATGACATCTTCGACATCGCCTGGCGCGATCTTCGCGCGCTCGATCGCGTGCTTCACCGCGTGGCCGGCCATGGCCGCGCCGTGCGTGT
>CAZYGK010000188.1:0-5471 GCA_964647355.1 uncultured Flavobacteriaceae bacterium
GTGGCGGCGAGCGGCAAGCTTTGCTTTGAGCGGATGTGGGGGCGACCGTGAAGGTCGCGCGGCCCTTCCTCTCGACGTTCGTCAACCGGGTGGACGCCAAAGGGCGGATCTCGGTGCCTGCGCGTTTTCGCGAGATATTGGACGCCCAGGGTTCGCGTACGATCTTTGCCCGCGCCTCGACCGCGGCGCCCGCCATCATGGTCGGAGGGGCAGAGTTCATGACGATGATCCATGGGATGATCGATCAGCACGATCCGACGAGCGATCTGCACGACGACTTCGCCTACGCGTGGCTGGGCGACACGGTCGAACTCGGCCTCGATGGGGAAGGGCGCGTGAGCTTTCCGGACCAGTTGTTGCGGCACGCAGCGCTTGACGATGCTGCCGCCTTTGTCGGGCTTGGCAACTGGTTCGAGGTTTGGGAGCCGCGGGCGTTGGAGATCAGGAAACTCCAGGCGCGGCGCAGTTCGGCGGAGCAAAAGGGGATGCTGCGCGTGAAGAACGGCGGAGGGGCGCCATGAACGATACGGTTCATATTCCTGTTCTGCTTGCCGAGGTGATCGAGGCGCTGCAGCCGTTCGACGGTCAGGTGATCGTGGACGGTACATTCGGCGGCGGCGGTTACTCGCGTGCACTGTTAAGGCGTGCGCGGTGCACCGTTTATGGGATCGACCGCGACCCGGCGGCGATGGAGCGCGGGAAAGAATTCGTTAGGGAGTTCCCGGGCAGGCTCACCCTGATCAACGGACCCTTCGGATCCATGCAGGAATTGCTTGCCGGCCACGACGTGGATGCGGTCGATGCCATCGTGCTCGACCTCGGCGTTTCGTCGTTTCAATTGGAGGAAGCCGAACGCGGGTTCTCGTTCCAGACCGACGGGCCGCTCGACATGCGTATGGGCGCGTCGGGGATTTCGGCCGAAGGGATCGTGAACACGGCGAGCGAGCAGGCGCTTGCGGGCATCCTCTATGCCTATGGCGAGGAGGAGCGTGCGAACGCGGTTGCGCGCGCAATCGTGGCGGCGCGCGCGAAAGGGCCGATTACGCGTACGCTCGAGCTTGCAAATATTTGCGCGAAGGCGATCGGGCGATTTGCGAACGGCATTCATCCGGCGACGCGCACCTTTCAAGCGCTGCGCATTTACGTGAACGACGAGCTTGGCGAGCTGACGCGTGCGCTCAGCGCGGCGGAGCGGATGCTGAAGCCCGGCGGGCGGCTTGCGGTCGTGTCGTTCCATTCGCTCGAAGACCGGATCGTGAAGCAGTTTCTGGCGGAGCGCTCCGGCAAGCAGGCGCACGCATCGCGGCACATGCCGATGGCGCCCGTGAGCGCGCCAACGGCGTCCTTCCAGCTTGAGGTCAGGCGCGCGGTCAGTCCGGGCAAGGCGGAACTTGCGCGCAATCCGCGTTCGCGATCGGCGAAGCTGCGTTCGGCAGTGCGTACGGGCGCGCCCGCTATCCCGTTCGATGCGATCAAAGCAGGCGTTCTGCCGGAGGTGCACGCTTGATCCGTTTCGTCAGCATCGCCAGCGTCGCCTTGCTCGCGCTCATTTGCTTCGAGCTCTATAACGGCGTTTCGCGCGTGAAGGATCAAGAGCGCGAGCTTGCCAATTTGAGAGCCGCGATCGCGAGCGAACAGGAAGCGATCCGCGTGCTTAAGGCCGAGTGGTCCTATCTCAATCAACCGGAACGGCTGCAGACGCTGGCGCGCGAGCATCTGCCGTTAACGCAAACGGGGGCGTCGCAGATCGTGGTCATGGCGTCGCTGCCGTTGAAGGGCGAGACCGCGCCTGCCGGCGCGCCGCCCGTAGTCGAGGCGAACGAACTACCGCGCAAAGTCGTGCCCGATGCGCCAAAGCCGCGGGCCAAGCCCGAGCCTAAGGCGGCTCCGTGAAGCTTGAGGACCGGATCACGCTCGAAGGCGTCGCCAAAGCTGCGATGGCGCGCACGCGTACGCGGCTGACCTATGCGATGGCGGCGTTCGGGATCGTGTTTGCGGTGCTGTTCGGGCGGCTCGTCGAGGTGACGATGTTGCGCGAGACCGCGATGCACAAGGCCGCGCGCGTTACCAGCGAGGCGTCCTTCTACCGCGCGGACATCGTGGATCGCAGCGGTGAAATCCTCGCGACGGATCTGCAGGCGGCGTCGCTTTATGCGGATGCGCGCGTCGTTTGGGACCCGGCCGAGACGGCTCAGGCGTTGAAAGCGATCGTGCCGGGGATCGATGCGACTGCGTTGACGAAGAAGCTTTCGAGCCGCCAGGCGTTCGTGTGGATTAAGCGCAATCTGTCGCCGCGCCAACAAGAGCAGGTGCGGCAGCTCGGGATTCCGGGATTGCACTTTCGCTCCGAGCCGCGGCGCGTCTATCCGAACGGACGGACGGCGGCGCATGCGCTGGGCTACGTGAATGTCGACAATCACGGGCTTGCCGGCGTCGAGCGCGGCGCGGAGGAGTTGATCCTCGAGAAGCGCAACAAGGGTTCGGTGGTCGAGCTTTCGTTGGACTTGCGCGTTCAACACGCGCTTGCCGACGAGTTGGCGTCTGCCGTTGCGACGTTCCGGGCGAAGGCTGCGGCGGGCATCGTGATGGACGTCGGCAACGGCGAGATTCTGGCGCTGTCGTCGCTGCCGGATTTCGATCCGAACGAGGCAGGGCAAGCCAGCAAGGATGGGCTCTTCAATCGCATCACGCTCGGCGTGTTCGAGATGGGATCGACGTTCAAGACGTTCACGACCGCGATGGCGCTCGACACGCAGAAGGTCACGATGGCCTCCGAGTTCGACGCGACCGCGCCAATCGAGTACGGCCGTTTTACGATTTCGGACTTTCACCCGGAGAACCGCGTGCTGACGGTGCCGGAAATTTTCGTGCATTCGTCGAATATCGGTACGGCGAAGATGGCGCTTGCAATGGGCACGCCGGTGCAGCGCGCCTATCTCGCGAAGATGGGCCTGCTTACGCCGATGGTGAGCGAGATCAAAGAGGCGGGAACGCCCCTTCTTCCGCACACGTGGGGCGAGCTTGAGACGATGACCGTCGGTTACGGTCACGGCATTGCGGTGACGCCGCTGCATGTGGCGGCGGTCAGCGCGGCGCTCGTCAACGGCGGAAGGCTGATCAAACCGACGCTGCTCAAACGCAAGGCAGGCGACGTCGCGCCTTTCACGCGCGTAGTGAGCGAGCGAACGAGTTCGCAGATGCGCGAACTGTTGCGCCAGGCTGTGACGCAAGGCACAGCGGGGCAGGCAGATGTGCCCGGCTATCCGGTTGCGGGAAAGACCGGTACGGCGGAGAAGCCGACGCGTCAGGGCTATGCCGAGAAGGCGCTTCTGACCTCGTTTATGGGCGTGTTTCCGGCCAAGAATCCCTCCTATTTGGTTCTCATTCTGCTCGACGAGCCGCAGCCCACGGAGGCAACGAAGGGCTTTGCGACAGCGGGGTGGACGGCGGCGCCCACGGCAGGCAAAGTGATCGCGCGCATTGCGCCGATGCTAAACGTGCCCGTGACCCCCGCCGAACCTACGAAGGGCTTGCCCACCACTATGGCATCGTATGAGGACCTCCATTGACCCCATGCGACTTAGTGCTCTCGTTCCGAACGTCACCGGCGCCGATCCCGACATCACCGGCGTAACGGCCGACAGCCGCGCCGTTCGCGCGGGCTTCCTGTTTGCAGCCTTGCCCGGCGCGAAGTTCGATGGCGCGGCGTTCGTCAAGGATGCGATCGCCAAAGGGGCGGTCGCGATCCTCGGCTCCGAGGCGGTGCGTGCGGAGGCCGGGACAACTGCGGCCGTTATCGACATCAATCCGCGCAAGCGCCTTGCCGAGATCGCTGCGCGCTATTACGGGCGTCAGCCTCGTACGATCGTGGCCGTGACCGGCACGAACGGGAAGACGTCGATCGCTTCGTTCGTACGGCAGATATGGGCGCAGCTTGGGTACAAGGCGGCGAGCTTTGGGACCGTGGGCGTTGTTTCACCCGCCGGAACGAAGCCACTTGGGCATACGACGCCGGATCCGGTCGAGATTCACCGTTTGCTCGCCGGGTTGGTCGACGAAGGCGTCGATCATGTCGCCTTCGAAGCGTCGAGCCACGGGCTCGCGCAGTACCGTGTGGATGGCGTGAAGTTGAAGGCTGCGGCGTTCACGAATTTGACGCGCGATCATCTCGACTATCACGAGACGTTCGAGGCGTACGAGCAGGCAAAGCTTCGGTTGTTCAGCGAGGTGTTGCCCGCTGACGGTGTTGCGGTGATCAACGCCGACAGTCCGTCGGCGCCGTCGTTCGCGCGCGTCGCGCGAGCGCGCGGGCAGCGGCTGATCATGACGGGCGAGAGTGGCGGCGATCTCCATATTGCGAAGCGCGTTCCCTCCGGCGACGGGCAGACGCTGTCTGTCCGCTGGGGCGGGCAGATCTACGACGTTGCGTTACCGCTTGCCGGTGCGTTTCAGGCGTCGAACGCCGTTGTTGCGGCCGGATTGGTGCTTGGGCTCGGCGCCGATCCTCGGTCGGTGTTCCATGCGCTCGCGAAACTCGAAGGCGCACCGGGGCGATTGCAGAAGATCGGCGCAACGGCGTCGGGCGCGCCCGTCTATGTCGACTATGCGCATACGCCCGATGCGATCGAGACCGTGCTGAAGGCGCTGCGTCCGCATACGGCGGGAAAGCTCTGGGTTGTCTTCGGCTGCGGTGGGGATCGCGATCCGGGCAAGCGGCCGTTGATGGGAGCGGCAGCAGAGAGTTATGCGGATCGGGTGATTGTCACCGACGACAATCCGCGCACGGAGGATGCAGGGGCGATCAGACGCGCAGTGCTGCAAGGGGCGGCCGGTGCAGAAGAGATCGGCGATCGCGCCAAGGCGATCGATGCCGCCGTTGCGCGCGCCGCGGGCGGCGATGTCGTTGTGATCGCCGGTAAAGGTCACGAGGCCGGGCAGATCGTCGGGCGCGAAGTAAAGCCGTTCAACGATGCGGACGAGGCGCGCTTGGCGATCGCGCGAACGAAAGGACAAGCATGAGCGCGCTTTGGACGTTGAAGCAAGTGGCCGCTGCGGCTGGCGGTGGCGCGTCCGGCGATGCCACGATCACGGGGGTTTCGATCGATACGCGCACGCTCCAACCGGGCGATCTGTTCGTGGCTTTGAAAGATGCACGCGACGGACACGACTTCGTCGCCGATGCGATCGGCAAAGGTGCGGCGGCTGCGCTGGTGTCGCGCGACGTGTCCGGTGTTGCTGCGGACAAGCTCGTCAAGGTGCGTGACGTGCAGGCTGCATTGGAAGTTTTAGGGCGCGCGCGGCGGGCTGACGTGACTGCACGCGTTGCGGCGGTCACGGGCAGCGTCGGAAAGACGAGCACGAAGGAAGCGCTGCGCCACCTTTTGGAGCTGCAGGGTCGCACGCATGCATCGGCGGCGTCGTACAACAATCTTTGGGGCGTGCCGCTGTCACTCGCGCGCATGCCGCGCGAT
>CAZYGK010000189.1:0-5418 GCA_964647355.1 uncultured Flavobacteriaceae bacterium
CGTTCTCGCGGACGCGCACGACGTTGACGTCCGGCGCGCGCTCGGCCGGGCCGCCGTCGTGGCGGTCGTAGGTGATGGCGCCCGACGGGCAGTTCTGTGCGACGCGCACGAGGTGTTCCATCGTCGCCGCTTCCGGGTGGATCCAGGTGCCGGGCGTGTTGGCGCGGAAGACTTTCGGCGCTTCGAGCACGCAGTGGCGCGAATGGATGCAGCGCTTGGTGTCGAAGCGGACGGTGATGTCCTTCGTGTGGGCGACGTTCGGGTCGCCGGGCTTATCCTCGACGATGGGCTTCGGCTTGGCGCGCGCCGTTGCTTCCACCGTGAGAGCGATGTGTTCTTCGTAGCGGTCGTGCAGCGTGTCGAAGCGCTTGGCGAGTTTGGCGAGGCGTTCGCCCACGCCGGCGAGCGGCGCGTGGCGTTCGAGTGCGGTTGCGGCGTCGGCCAGTTCCTGCGTGCGTTCGCTCAAGATTTGGCTGGCGCAGCTTTGTACGAGTTGGCCGGCCGAGCGCGGGAGCGTGAACGTGAGGCCAGCTGTGGTGCCACTGCCGGTCGGCAGTTTCGTCGCCGCTTCGCCCACCATTTGGAGTGCGTACATCAGTTCGGTCGAGCCGACGGCGAGGCCGGTGCGCAGTTCGGCCGGCAGCGGTGCGGGCGAAAACACCTGCGCCAGTGCGCGCATCATCAGGGCATAAACAGCGTTGCCGAGGTCGACGACTTTGGCCGCCGTCGCGTCCTCGATCGCGGTGAGGTCGGCATGCGGCTCGCCGAGCGTCGGGTTTGCCGCCACATTGCGTGCGGGTTCGAACGCAGGGCGCGCGGCCTTGAGCGCTGCGAGCTCGGCTTTGATCGCGGCGAACTTCGCGTAGTGCGAGGTTTCGCTGTGGGCGGGGGCGCCTTCGCCTTGGGTCACGATCTCTTCGATCGCGCGGCGCGCGGTTTCGAGGTTCGTGACCTTGAAGAGACCGGGCAGGCCGAACTCGGCAGCGCCGACTTGCGCGTCCGCGTGACCGACGAAGACCTTCTTCTCGCTGCACGCGGCCACCAGGCGGGCGCAGCCGTTGATGATGCCGTGATAGAGGTGGCCTTGGCTGACGTAATCCTGCGACGCGGGCGAAAGCAGATCGGCGCGCGCGACGCGGTGATAGTGCGCGTGTTCGAAGCCTTTGCCGTCTTCGATCGCGACGCCTTCGGGGCGCTCGATATAGAGGAAGTGGTCGAGCGCGGCCGCGGAGAACGGCATCAGCTTCATCACGACGTCGGCGGGGAAGCGGCCGGGGCGGACGGGGAACTCCGGCTTCCAGAGGTGCGGCGCCGAGCCGAGCGCGGTCAGCATGTTGTTGACGAGGGCCAGGTGGAGCATCTCCTCGCGCGCGATCTGGCGGAGCGAGAGGCGCCAGCGTTCGATCGCGGCGAGTTCGTCTTTCGTGACGCCCTCCGCCTCCTCCCGCTTCAGCGACCACATGGCGTAGAGATAGGTGCACATCACGGCATGCTCGAACTCCGCCGCCTCGCACAGGAGGTAGACGAGCTCTTCGCGGTCTTGGACGACGATGTCGGCGGTCATGGAGGTGGTGTATCGCTCTCTGCCGTGGCGCGCAATTCCTGGGACCGCGGGCGGCCTCGCCCGCACTTTCTAGCGTATCGAGCTCCATTGTGTTTGAGAGTCCGTAAGAGCGGGCGGGGCCGCCCGCGGTCCCAGGGTACGTTGCGCGATATCAGGTGCCGCAGCCCTCTCGGGAACCGTCAACGAAAGCTGTGTTCGGCAAATGAACGTCCATCGTCACGAAACGATTCTGAGGCTCTTCCGTTTGCGTTGGCGTGAGAATCGAGCGGAGTGCGAAGCCGCAGGGCTTGGTGAAGATCATGGAACGCGGCACCCCCTTCGCTACCAGCGCATCGCGCACCGCATCGGCACGCTTTTGCGATCGCTCAATCGATGCTTCGAGTGTGCCTACCCATTGATCGCCCGCCGTCAGCAGCACGCGCCCACCATAACGAGGATACAACGCTGCAAACTCGCTGATGACCGCATCGGCCTCAAGCGTAACTTGCCATTGCACGGGGTCAAGGCGCTCCGGGTTGGAACCTTGGAAGAAAACGATGAACTGTTTGGTGGCGCCGAGGGGTTGCGATGCAGCCAGCAGCACTATTGAAATCGCCGCGGCGCGAAGCGCTGTCATCATCATGCGGGTTCATCCACATCACATCGCGGCATACTCATCCCCCGCTGCCTCGCACAGGTGGTAGACGAGCTCTTCGCGGTCTTGGACGACGATGTCGGCGGTCATGGTTGCGTGGTGTATCGCTCTCTGCCGTAGCGCGCAATTCCTGGGACCCAAGGGCGGCCTCGCCCGCACTTACGAACTTTCCAACACCACGGTGATTGAGGCGCTCGAAAGAGCGGGCGGGGCCGCCCGCGGTCCCAGGGTCCGTTGCAGCACATCGTTGCAGCGGCATGGTTCCGCCGCTATGAGACGACACCATGACGATCGCCACACTCGATAACTTCCCCCGTGTTTCGCTTGGGCATTGGCCGACGCCGCTTGAGCCGATGGAGCGGTTGCGGGCGGCGCTCGGGCCTGGCTGCCCTGCCCTTTATGTGAAGCGTGACGACTGCACGGGGCTGGCGACCGGGGGCAACAAGACGCGCAAGCTTGAGTTTTTGATGGGTGAAGTTTTGGCGCAAGGGGCCGGAGCCGTCGTCACGTTCGGGGCGGTGCAGTCGAACCATGCGCGCCAGACGGCGGCGGCAGCCGCGAAACTCGGGTTGCCGTGCGAACTCATCTTGATCGACATGGTGGCGCGGCATAGCGAGGCTTACCGGACCTCCGGCAACGTTTTGTTCGACCGGTTGCTCGGCGCGCGGGTGCATGTCGTGAAGGACGACAAGGCGGCGGGTGCCGCGCTGCAAGCGGCGGCGGCGGCGCACACGCAAGCCGGGCGCGGCGTCTATGTGGTGCCGATCGGCGGCTCGAACGCGGTCGGGTCGCTCGGCTATGTCGCGGCGTTCGACGAGATCGCCGCCCAAGCCGAGGCGATGGGCCTGACCGTGGACGCGATCGTGCACGGCACGTCGAGCGGCGGCACGCAGGCGGGCCTCGTCGCGGGCGCGACGCTCGCCGACAGCGCGACGCGGATCATGGGCGTGAACGTATACAAGAAGCGCGGCGGCGATATCGCCGAGGCGGTGCACACGCTGGCGCTGGAGACGTTGCACGCGATGGGCATTCCGCTGCTCAACGTGTCGTCGCGCGTGCACGTGATCGATGGTTATCAGGGCGAGGCCTACGGCATTGCGACGGATGCGATGCGCGAGGCGGTGGAACTTGCCGCGCGAACGGAAGGGCTGCTGCTCGACCCGGTCTATTCCGGCAAGGCGATGGCGGCGCTGATCGGCGAGGTGCGCAAGGGGGCGTGGCGCAAAGAGCAAGCGGTGGTGTTTCTGCACACGGGCGGCACGGCGGCGCTGAGTGCGTATGCCGACGCATTCAGCTAAGCGATTTGCGCATCGCGAGGGCGGTGCCGAATTGGAGTTTGACTTCGCCCACGGGTTCGAAGCCGCAGGTGTTGTAGAACGTGCCTGCGTGCGGGTTCGCGATGACGTGGAGAGCGGTGGCGCGCTGCTGGCGTGCGTGGGTGCACGCGGCGTCGACCAGGCGGCGGCCGATGCCTTGGCGCCAGGCTGATGGCTCGACGAAAAGGCCGTCGAGTTCGGCGGCGCCGTCTTCGCGCGGCAGCACGACCGCGAGGCCGAGCGTGACGCCGTCGCGCTCGGCGACCAAGACGCAGCCCTCCTCGAACTGCGCCTGCGGGATGTCGACGATGTCCGGGTTTGCGAGCACGAGCGCGCGGTCGCCTTCGTTCGCGAGCGAGGCGCGGCGTTGCAGTTCGATCAGCGCCGCGCGCTCGTCGATGCGGGCGGTGCGGATCGTGAGCGAGCCGGCTTCGCTAGTCACCGCCGCCGCAACCTCCACCGCAACCGCCGCCGTCGCTATCGCTTGAGAGGCCGTCGGTGGAGCCGTCGAAACTGGTGCTGGAGAAGTCACCGCCGCAGTAGGGCGTGCCGCCGGACGTACCGCCACCGGCTTCGTTCTTCTCCCCTTCGCGTTTGAAGCCGCTGCAGTCGGTGGTGTAGCGGAAGCCGCCTTCGACCTTCAGCTTTTCGTCGAGCGCGAAGAGCAGCGGCAGGCGCGTCGGCGTCAGCGGGTTGATGTTGTCTTCGAGGCAGGCGTGGCGCCAGACGCGGCGCAAGCCAGTGTTGTTCTGCTTGTCGGCGGAAAGTGCGACCGCGGGCGTGTGGTGCAGGAACTTGCCGAACGCGCGTTTGCAGAATTTTTCGTAATCGCGGGTGTAGAGAATGAACTCGTGCCACAGGTCGTCGGCGATTTGGCTCGGCATCGAGACGAATTTGCGGCCGCTCTTCAGGTGGGCGAGGAAGAATTGGCGCAGGCCGCGCGCGACGAGCTGCTGCTCTTTGATGCCGATGCCTGGGCGGCTCGTGCCGAGTTTGGTCAGCAGGCCCTTCGGAAACATGTACGTGCGGATGTACTTTTCGCGTTCCATCTCGATCGCTTTTCGCCAAATCCACGCTATGCCGGCGAGCAGAACCCCAATGACGACGATGTAGATCGTATCCATGCTCAAGCGCTCCGTGCCGCCTTCAGGCTCACGGGCGGTTTCGACGAGTCCGGTACGAAGAAGTCCGGCATCAGGTCCTTCGTCGGGTCGACGCGGTATTGGTCGAAGTCACGGACGCCTGCTTCGTAGAGCAGCGTGTCGTCGATGCAAAAGTTGCCCGTGAACTCGCGCGACGGTTTCGTCAGGATCACGTGGGCGGCGTCGGCCATGATCTCGGGCGTGCGGCACATCTTCATGCCTTCGTCGCCCGCGAGCGCGTTCCGGATCGCGGCGGTCGCGATGCCGGTGCGCGGCCAAAGCGCGTTGACCGCGATGCCGTCGGCGCGGAACTCGCCCGCCATGCCGAGCACGCACATGCTCATGCCGTACTTCGCCATCGTGTAGGCGACGTGGTTGGCGAACCAGTTCTCCGACATATCGAGCGGCGGGGAGAGGTTTAGGATGTGCGGGTTCGCGGCCTTCTTCAGGTGCTGCGCGCAATACTTTGACACCATGAACGTGCCGCGCGTGTTGATCTGGTGCATCAGATCGTAGCGCTTCATGTCGGTCATCGTGGTGGGAGTGAGCTGGATCGCGCTCGCGTTGTTCACGCAGATGTCGATGCCGCCGAATTTTTGTGCCGTTTGTTCAATCGCGGCGGCGACGTTGGCCTCATCGCGCACGTCGACGACGAGCGGCAGCGCCTTGCCGCCCGCCGCTTCGATCTCTTTCGCGGCGGAGTAGACCGTGCCGGGGAGTTTCGGGTGCGGGTCGGCGGTCTTGGCCGCGACCGCGATGTTG
>CAZYGK010000190.1:0-5394 GCA_964647355.1 uncultured Flavobacteriaceae bacterium
ACGCCGATTTGGGACAAGGCCGAGGCGATGGATACTTCCGCCTATGCGCAGACCGATTATGGACCGGCAATGAAGAAGCTTTCCGAGTTCGTGGCGCGAGGTGCGCGCGACGGGTTGCCTGTCGAGCGCGTGGGCGATCTCGTGCATCACGTGTTGACGACGCGGCGGCCGCGCGTGCGCTATGCACTGGCGCCGAGCCTGCTGTTCGATTGGATCGTGCCGCGCCTGCTGCCGCGACGGATGGTCGACCGGCTGTTCGCGCAGCGCCTGGGGATGCTGACGCGCTAGCTACATCGCGATGCGCTGCTGAACGTCGTCGTCTTCGGAGGCGGCGATCAATGTGTTCAGAAGCTCGTTGGCGTGCTTCAGGTAAGCTTGCACGCGGGCGTGTTTCTCGATGTCGGGCGACTTGAGTTCGGCAGCGGCGGATTCCGCGTAGGAGCTCAGGTAGGCCGATACTGCTTCGAACGCCTTTTTGTGCAACGTCGCCAGTGCGCTCTTTTTCGCGACCGAAGCGGTGTTTGCCAACAGGCAGGTCCAACGTAGCGCCCGATCGAGCTTCATCGGGTCGGGATCGTGGGTCAGATCGGGCTGGCGGTTGCGGCGCATGCTGAAGGGGCTCGCCTTCGTCAGCGGCAGGGCGCTAGCGACTTCGCGCGGGGTCTGCACGAAGAGGCTTTCAAGCGTGCCGTGCGCGAGGTCCTTGATCCGCTGTAGCGCCTGTGCCCATTGCGCGCCGTGGCGGCTGCGCATTTCATGAGACATGCCGCGGGTCAAGCGTTCGAAGCGATAGAACTTCGCGGCCAGCGTGTCGGGGTTGAGCAAGTCGACCTGCGTTGCGGCGATGTCGACGGCCAGGCTCTCGGCATCGGCGGTCAGGACGTCGCCGACGGCGTTGAAATCGCTCCGGCCGCGCCGGCCCGAGCCTGTTAAGCGCAGCGCCTGCCACGGTTGATCGAGACGCGCGAGCAGAAGCAGTCCCAGGTACGGTACGAGATCGGCCTTGCGCTCGTTCAGACGTGCGCGGGTCCCTAGGACGTGGTCGACGTGCTCGTCTTTGAGGTTGTCGATCCGCTTGGGCAGCACTTCGCGCAGCGGCAGCAGATCGTCTTCGGCGGCGAGGACGAAGGCGATTTCTTCTATGTCGATCAGAACGTCTTCGCCGCCAAGCCGCGCGGCGAACTCGTTGCGCGCGGCGCTGTTTTCGACGGCGTTGGCGGTCGCGATCCGGATGACGTTGACGACGTTGCGGCGAAGGCGCTGCAGAAGCTCGTCCTGCAGTCTCAGGTTTTCGGCGAGCACGGCGTCGGCGATTTGCGCCTCAAGTTCGTGGAGTGCCGGGCCCATTGCATCCTTCGCAAGCCAGCGCCACATGACGCGGACGCTGGCGCGGGCGATACGGCCGGGTTGCTTGATCTCGCGGTCGTCGACGAGGAAGTCGGCGAACGGTTCGCAGAATAGGCGTTGCGGCGTCGGCGTGCGCAGGGCTTCCTGCTCGGCCAAGGTCGGGCGCAGTGCGTCCAAAATGAGATCGGCGGGAAAGCCGCGCTCGCCTGCCACGCGCTTGCGCTCGGCGAGCGCTGCGAGCTGCAGGGCGCGCCTGGGCGGCAGCGACGCGAGAAAGCGGCTCAGTTCGCGTTGTTTGGCGAGCGTCATCATGATGCGGAGGGGCCCCCATTGCCCCACGCGCATCATGGCCGCGCCGTCGTAAAAATTCGGTCAGCCGCAATGGTAAAGGAAGTACTGCTTTAGACGCCGATCTCTACAAATGTATCGGGATGGAAGCCGTTGAAGCCGGTTCTGAGTGCGCAGGAATAGGCGCCCAATTGCTGGAACTCGATCCAGTCGCCGCCAGCGACGGTGTCGGGCAGCTCGATCAGGTAATGCAAGACGTCGAGCGTGTCGCAGGTGGGGCCGAAGGCTTTGAACGAAGCGATGCGCGACGTCTTTTCGACGATGCGACCGTCGCGCTCCGCATAGACTTTCAGCGGGTATCGGACCGGCCAGTTGGGTAGAGCGTATTCGTTCAAGCTGCCGTATATGCCGTCGTTGATGTAGATCGTGTGGTCGCGCCGGAGCGAAACTTGTGTGACGACGGAGAGACCGTCGGCTACGAGGCCGCGGCCCGGTTCGCAGTAGATGCGGCAATCCTTTGGCAGCTTTAGTGCGGCAATGCCTTCGCGAATGGCAGCGAAGTACTCGTCGAGAGGCGGGACCGTGACGTTCAGGTAGTAGCCCGGAAAGCCGCCACCGACGTCGAGGGCTGCCAGTTGAACGCCCGACTGCTTGATCGCTTCGCCGCAGCGCTTTAGCGCGGTTTTGAACGAGCGCGGGTGAAGACACTGAGAGCCGACGTGGAACGTGAGGCCGGGTTTTGCACCAGCGGCTGCGATATCGCGCAACAGATCCGCGGCGGCGGAAACGCTGGCGCCGAACTTGCTGGCAAGTTCAAGCAGAGCGCCATCCGCCGGTACTTGCAGGCGAACGTAGAGCGTGAGCTCGCGCGCGGTTGACGGATCGCGGCTTGCGCCGGTTTCGTTGAGGACCGTCGCCAGTTCGTCTTCGCTGTCGAGCGCGAAATCGCGCACGCGGTATTTGCGAAACGCTTCACCGGCGGCGCCTCGGATACGGACCGGGGCCATGAAGCTCAATTTCGCATCCGGGAAGCGTTCGTGGGCGAGGTGTACTTCCGCAAGCGAGGCGACATCGAAGTGGCGGATGCCGGAGGCGTAGAGTTGATCCAAAACGGGATGAGCATGGTTGGCCTTCACCGCGTACATGGTCTCGCCCGGGAAGCCTTCGATGAATGTCTGCACGGCCGAGCGGAAAGCGTTCGGAAATAGTGCGTAGACCGGCAGCGTCGGGCGCAGCTTTTCAATCAAATTCCGTACGCTTGCGAAGCGCGGTAGCGCTTCAGCGCGAAGGGCCGGCTGCAAGTGTGCGAGATTGGGCATTTGTCTTGGATTGTCCGGGGCGCGGAAAACGCCCGGACGCTGATAGTTTATGTGCACGAAGCGGTCAATCCGGCGATCCGAAAGTCGATTCAAATGCGCGCGCCAGCGTTGAGCGCTTTGCAACGGACGGGGTGTAGCGTTCGTCACATGGGACACGTCGAAGGCGATGTTTGCGTCATCGCGCCACGACGTTGCGGGGGCCTGTTTAGTGAGGCTCGAAATCCGATGCGTACTTTGATCGATTTGGCCGGTATTGGTTGTTTGACGGCACTTGGCCTTGTTTCCGTCGTGAACGGACCAGAAGCAGCGGCCGGCCTTTTGCCGAAGCCCGGTGCCGTTATGGTTGGCTTACTCGTCTTCTTTTCCTGCGCCTGCGGGATGATGGTCGCATGCGCGCGCATGGGCAGCGAACGGGCGCAGGCGGATGGGCCCTTGTTCGATGCAGAGGGTGCCGACCTCGAGCAGCGGATCGCAGAGCGAACGCGGTTGCTGCGCGAGAAGGTGGTCGAGCTCGAGAAGGCGCGTGCTGCGGCCGTCGAGGCGAGCAAGGCGAAATCGCGGTTCCTCGCCACGATGAGCCACGAACTCAGGACGCCGTTGAACGCGATCCTCGGCTTTTCGGAAGTCATCGAGCGCGAGATGTACGGTGCGGCCGGCGACAAGCGCTATCCGGAATATGCGCGGCATATTCACGACAGCGGCGCGCACCTTTTGTCGCTGATCCGCGATATCCTTGATCTCTCGAAGATCGAGGCAGGTAAGATGGAACTGCAGTGCGAGCCGCTCGACATCTCAACGCTGGTCGATGAAGTGCGGCAGTTGTCGAACGCCGACCGTAACCACGCTCTGCGGGTCGAGCTTGCCGACGGGTTGCCCTCAGTGTTCGCGGATCGCCGTGCGGCGAAGCAGATGCTCCTCAATCTTCTGTCGAATGCGATGAAGTTCACGCCGCCGGGGCGCTCGATCGTGGTCAGAGTTTTTGTGCGACGGGACTGCGGTGTCACGATCGCGGTGGCCGATCACGGCATCGGTATCGCGAAGGCGGATATCCCAAAGGCGTTAGCTGCCTATGCGCAGGTCGACAATGCGCAGACCCGCCGCTTCGACGGGACCGGCCTCGGCCTACCGATCGTACAAGCGCTGATGACGATGCATGGCGGGTCGCTCGAACTCGAAAGCGAAGTGGGTCAGGGCACGACCGTGTCGCTCCACTTTCCGATTGCGGCTCCCGTGGCTGCTGCGGCCTGACTTATTCCGCAGCAGCGAGTGCGGCGGGTGCGGAGCGGCGGTGACGCAAGTCTAGAACGCTCCGCACCCGGTCCGATGCCGGCTGGTAGAAGACGGTTTGTTCGGCCATGGCGGCATGGAAGTCTTCGATGCGGGTGCCGGTGCGAACTTCGAACGCGTCGATGCCCACGCGGCTCATGAACAGCCACTGGTCGCGCAGGACATCGCCCACCGCACGCAGTTCGCCCGTGTAGCCGATGCGTTGGCGCAATTGGCGGGCCCAGGAGTAGCCGCGTCCGTCCTTGAACTTCGGAAACTCGAGTTCGATCAGCGCGAAGTGGCGCACGTCGGGCCCCAGCAGTTCGGGCGACTGATCGGAGGTCAGGCGAACGCCCAGCGGCGTGTTGCGCGCGACCAGCATGTCGCGTTCGGCTTGGAAGCGCTTCAGAGAGACGACGACCGGGCCCTCCGGCAGCACCTCTTCGTCGGCGATGTGACGATACGTGTTGTCGACGAAGGCGTTGTCTTTAATGAGCGGCATAGAGTTTCTCCCGGAACGGCTGAATGCCGAGGCGGCGATAGGTGTCCAAGAAGCGTTCGCCCGGCTTTCGGGCGGCGAGATAGGTGTCGATGAGCTTTTCGATGGCGTCGGGTACGTCGGCTTCGCCGAATGCGGGGCCTAAGATCTCGCCCACCGACGCGTCTTCGGCGCCGGAGCCGCCCAGCGTAATTTGGTAGAATTCGACGCCCTTCTTATCGACGCCCAGAATGCCGATGTGGCCGACGTGATGGTGGCCGCAGGCGTTGATGCAGCCGGAGATCTTCAGCTTCAATTCGCCGATGTTGCGCTGGCGGTCGAGGTCGGCGAAGCGCTTCGACACGCTTTGCGCGATATTGATCGAGCGGGCGTTCGCGAGGTCGCAATAGTCGAGGCCGGGGCAGGCGATGATGTCGCTGATCAGCGCGTGGTTCGCGGTGGCGAGGCCTGCCTTGTCGAGCGCCTGCCAGAGCGTAAAAAGATCGCGCTGGCGCACATGGGCGAGCACGAGGTTCTGTTCGTGGCTGACGCGGATTTCGTCGAAGCTCAAGCGTTCCGCTAGATCGGCGACGAGGTCCATTTGGCCGGCGCTGGCGTCGCCGGGGATGCCGCCGATGGGCTTCAGCGAGATTGTGACGATCGCGTAGCCGGGGACTTTGTGCTTGGCGACGTTCG
>CAZYGK010000191.1:0-5335 GCA_964647355.1 uncultured Flavobacteriaceae bacterium
CCGGCCGCCTTCGTCACGCAAGAGCAATGGGACGAGCGCGCCCGCATGTTCGAAATCCACGGCCTCTGGTCCCGCCGCTGGGGCCCGAAACCGGGCGAGACGGGAAGCCTGGCGCCGGGGCGAGGATCAGGGATCGGGAATCAGGAATCAGGGATCAGGGATCAGGGATCAGCATGACCTGATCACAGCCAATCTCTGAACTGCATGTTCTGACTTCTGCTTTCTGATCCCTGATCCCTGATCCCTGACCCCCACCCCGGAGGCCCGCTTGAACCCGACCCGCGACTTCGTCGCCGCCCGCCTGCGCGAAGCCTGGGACACGCTGCGCCGCGTGCCCGCGCATGGCGTCCCCGCATTACGCTCGCACTGGCCGCAAACGATCCAAGACGTCGCCGACGCCTACGGCTACACGCCCCCGACGGTGCGGCTGACGCCAGCCAGCCCCAAGGCGATCGACCGCATGATGCAAACCTTCATCTGGTTCGAAGCCCTCGACGGCCACCCCCACCTCACGAGAGCCGTCTGGCTAACCGCCGCCGCAGGCATGGGCATAAGACGCGTGTCCGCGATCCTCGGCATCCACCGCGACACAGTCAGAGCCCGCCGCGACGAAGCCCTGGACCGGATGGCGGAGTGGATCCGCCGCCAAGCGCGATGAGTGTGTTGCGCCGACTTTTCGGTGTCTTGCCATTGGAGATACTGACATGCCAACGCCTGCGATCCAGTTTTCCACACAGGGCAGCGTCCCGAAATAGTCAGGCTGAACCGAGAGGCTTGCCAACCGACAAAGGAGATGGTCAAGGAGGGTGCAGTCGCTTGTGTCAGCTCATTCGCGCGAGCGTGCTAGCGCTTGGTTGTTGCAACGGAGCTACGCTAGTGAAACGCCTCTCAGCCAAACGACGCGCATGGCTCGCGAAGCGTGCTGCGCGACTCCTGAGGCACCGAATCCGAGCCCGAGGTGCATGGGCAAGTCGAACGCGCGGTCACGTGGGTAAGAACCAAACATTGAGGCCGCCTTCGGTGTTCTCCTTATCTGACAACTACGAGCAGGTAGCGAGCTTCTTTCAAGAGTTTCGGGAGGCAGCGCTTTGGAAGGGTGTGAAAGTTGGCCGCCGTTGGGTTCGCCACCGCATAATAGTCGATCTTTGCGACATCCAAACACTCGCACCATCCGCCGCACTGATGCTCGCAGCAGAGTTGGATCGCTGGCGGCGACTGCAGTCGTTTCGCCCTACGATCGCAAATCTTCACAAATATCACCCTGAGGTTCTGCGACTGTGCTCGGAGCTTGGTCTCTTTGAACTCGTAAACTGTGCTGGGGTGCCGGCCGAGGAGCCAACAATCGGGGACGGCGATCTTCGGATGATCAAGATGGCTTGCGGCCAGCGGGTCGATGGGAAGGTGGCAGACGCTTTGAGGGAGGAGCTTTGGCAATTGGCAAAGGCCGGGGCAAATCCATTTGGCGCTTATGAAACCCTTGTGGAAGCAATGGACAATGCAATCGCGCATGCATATCCAGTCCCTCGTGCGGCCACGGCAGTCCCATGGCTTCGAAAGACGTGGTGGGCCTCTGGGTCAGTCGATGTATCGCGCAACCGTCTCGAAATGTTCTTTTACGACCAGGGCGTAGGAATACCAGCGACGCTTCATCGCGAGGGGGTGGTCGAATGGGCTCGGGGTTTGATGGCGCCTTTCGACCTAAGCGACGACGCTGCAATGATTATCGCCGCGTTAAGAGTTGGCCGCTCAGGGCGACGCATCGAAAATCCGACGGGGGGGACTCGAAAAACGACTGGTACAGGACTAGGTTTATCGCGCATGTGCGATTTTGTTGATGCTTTCCCTGGAAGCAAATTTAGGATACGCAGCGGCCGTGGAAATGTCCTGTACACTTCTGGTGGCGACGTCGGCGGCACAACGATGGGTGTTCCGCTCGGCGGGACGTTGCTGGAATTTACAATAGAGCTTGCACAAGGGAACGCAGCTGATGCGTAGCATAGAGATTGCGCGCCAGTTTTCGCGGACGCCTGCGGGTCGACATCGTAAAGATGGACCGTTCTCCGGAGAACAGTTTCGTGATGACGTTTTGGTGCCCGCTCTTAAGAGCGGTGCGGTAGAGGTGGTGCTTGCCGGTGCAGCCGGCTATCCTTCTTCCTTTCTGGAAGAGGCGTTCGGCGGCCTCATTCGCGTTGCGCACTTCGACATCAAAGATCTGAAGGAAAAGCTGTCTATCAAACCGGGAGGAGCCGAGTATCAACGATACGAGCGCGATATCTGGGACTACATCTCCGCTGCCGCCACAGTTCACTAGTGTCACGGTAGAAAAAGCTACCTGGGACCTCGTGTTGCTGGGTCTTGCTGCTATGGTTGCCTTTGCGGCGACACGGCTGCACTCGGTTTATCAAGGCCGTCAGCTTGACTTGACCGGGCGTGTCGATGAATTGGTCAAACTGGTTCGCCAGTATGCCGATGATTGCGCTGCATACTGGGCAAAGCCGGCCACGGATCCATCAGAGAGGACCGCCAACGCTCGGATCACAGCGCTTGACCACGAGATCGGTGCCCTCATCCGTTTTGTTGTTGAACGCCATCCTGGAGCCTTTGATCATTGCGCGGCCACGTTCAACACCCTTCATCGCGTTGCGACTGGGGACACCTTCGGTGAGTATGCGCGCGGCGCGGATGAGCCTAGGGCTGCACAGATTCTACGATTGGCTTCATTGCTGACCACGGAACTCCGGCAAGGCCGCACGCGCCGGGTCGGGAAACTCTTCGCGCCGTAAGTCAAATGCGTCCGCCGAATTTCAGGGGCACGAAATTCAAGAATTAGGTGACACCCACTCCCCTCAGAGCCGCTCTCGGCGCGGAACCCCCTCACCGCACATCCTCACGCGCCTCGCCGTCACCGTCGCCGTCCAATCGGTGCGGGTCTTCCTCCGGGTTGTTGTCTTCGAAGAACGCTTGCGCTTCGCTGTGCGAGGCGAAGTCGCGGCAGTCGAGATCGCGGATGTGCCTGCGCGCCGAGGGCTCAGGCTTAGCCTCCCGCTCCGCCGCAGCGGCGAAGTTGATGGCGCTGGGGGCCGCATCGGACCGCTCGCTGAAGCGCGCTCCGATGGCCGCGCCCGCCGCGAACACAAAGACGATCCACCACGTACCACGCATGCGATCCCCCGCAGGTAACCGCACAGCCTAAGCGTGGAAGCCTTTCGCCCGCGTGGAAGCGATCGTTACAATTGCGCCGTTCGGCCTATGCCGGCGCCTACACGACGATTAGCATCGTGGTATTTGCTGTCGCGGGACATTATTGAGTCGAGTCGGTGCGCGGCGGTTCGCGCGCCGGTGAAACCTTGCGATCTTTGAGTCTGCGATGAACGAGGCCGATGCCGACAGAGTGCACGAGCGTGTCCTCACGCTGCTGCGGGCGCGCCAATTCGACGAAGCCGTGCGCCTCTGCCAGACGTGCCTGAAGACCTGGGACGAAAGCCATCACGAAGCCGCCTGGGCCAATTTGGCGAAGGTGTATTGGCGCAGCGATCGCAAGGCCGAAGCGGTCGACGCCATCTCCAAGGCCATCGAGCTGTCGCTTGACGACCGAAGCCATCTGCACACGCGCGCCCGCCTGACGCTGGAATTGGGCGACTTGAAGACGTCCAAGCGCGACTGGACGCGGCTGCTCGACAAGGAGCGGCTCCTGGACTCCGAAGCGTTCGTCAGCGTGGCGCTGCTCGGCCGCGCGCTGGTTCATGCAGCGCTCGACGACCGCAAAGCTGCTTTGGAAGATCTCGCAACCGTCGCCGACGATCAGACCTTGCTCGTCGACAAGCGTCTGTGGTCGGCCGGCGAGCTTCGCACGACGCTCAGCGCCGAAACGAAGTGAACGCGCCTTATCTCCAACGCGAACGCAGCCCTAGCCGCCGCCGCCCAGCGAGCTCGCGTCGATGATGTCGACGATCACGTCCTCCGGCCCGGCGAGCATGAGGATCGTGTCCCCGACGCGCAGATAGGTGAGGCCGGGACGGTTCGGCAGCTTCGCGAGCAGCTCGGCGGGCAGCGTTTCCGCCGCGTAACTCGCGCTGAGCTTTTGTCCCTTCTTGAACGTGCTCGTCGTCGCGGGCGCGGCGCTGGCGCCGTCCGGCTTGTTCGCGTGCGCGCGGCTCGTGAAGTATTCTTTGATCAGCGAGACTTCGCCTTCGCTGAACGCCGTATCGAGCGCCTGCAGCGTGCCCTGCGCCTGCGGTGCGGCGTGGCTCAAGCCTTGGCCGCCCGCGTTCGACCCGGACGGAAACGATCCCGCGCTCGACGAATTGCCCCGGGACGACGAGCGTCCGCCGGAGGCCGAGCTGGCCGTCGATTGTCCGTAACTGCTGGCCGAGGCGCCGCCGCCGTTCGACGACGCGCTCGAAGCCGCGCTCCCGGCAAAGTCCGGGCGGCCGCCCCCGGCGAAATCGGGCCGTCCGCCGCCCGCGGGCACACCGGCCGGCGGCGCGGCCAATGCCGCGGCCGCGCTAAGCAAGCTCACGCTTGCGATCGTGCAAAAACGTTTCATGGATCAATCCCCCAACCAATCCCCACGCACAATCATACAGCGAATTTCGCCCGCCTCAAGCCCCAATCGGGCGAGCGGCTGTGATCAAGCTTGCGTCACGTCAATCCCGAAAACCCGCGCCGGTGCTATCCAACGGACCGCCGCGGGCGCTTGGGTCCGCCGCGCAGTGGAGGCGCACGATGCTGTCGATCATGGCCTATCTTCTGGCGGCGCTGTCGGCTGCGGCGGGCGAGGCGCCGGAACCCAGCATCGCCGAGCTCTGCAGCGCCGACCACGCGCGCCTCTGCAGCGAGAACTCGATCCAGAGCGACGGCGCGATGCGCTGTCTGATGGACCGCCGCCAAGAGGTGTCGAGCCCGTGCCGCGACGCGCTCAACGCCCGCAGGATTTGGGTGCAGACCCGCGTGCGCGGCGCCTGCACGAACGAGATCGCCGCCTACTGCGCGCGCGAGCACGCCGATCCGCCGATCGCCTGCCTGCGCCGGAACGAAAGCCGCCTCTCGCACCAATGCGAAGCAACCCTGCCGCACTGGATGAGCTGAGCGGCGCCCAATTTCCCGGCAAGGGTGCCCCGCCTACGCCAAGGCTACGGCGGGCGAGCTTTGCACCACTCGGCCGCCGAAGCTTTAGCGAAGGGGGCCGCGGTCCCAGGCGCTGACCGCACACCAATCGGCTATGCTCATGCGGGAATCAATCACTGCCGCCGCGTATCGCGCCGGCACCGCTTGGGAGTCCGCCGATGTTGCGTCGCGTTGCCGTCCTGATCCTTTGTGCGGCGCTCGCCGCCTG
>CAZYGK010000192.1:0-5309 GCA_964647355.1 uncultured Flavobacteriaceae bacterium
CTGCGGGCGCGCGCTTTATGACGGGCGCGTGGATGCGGCGGCCGCGTTGGCTTTGTTGGGGGCGCGCTGATGCTCAAGACGCGGATCATTCCCTGTTTGGACGTGAAGGACGGGCGCGTCGTCAAGGGCGTCAAGTTCGTGAATTTGCGCGATGCCGGCGATCCGGTGGAAGCGGCGCGCGCTTACGATGCGGCGGGGGCGGACGAGCTTTGCTTTCTCGACATTACGGCGAGCCATGAGAAGCGCGGGATTTTGCTCGATGTCGTGCGGCGGACGGCCGATGTTTGCTTCATGCCGCTCACCGTTGGCGGCGGGGTGAGGACGCTCGATGATATGCGGGCGCTGTTGCTCGCTGGGGCGGACAAGGTTTCCGTGAATACGGTCGCGGTGCAACGGCGCGAGATCGTGCGCGAGGCGGCGGAGAAGTTCGGGTCGCAACTCGTCGTCGTGGCGATCGATGCGAAGCGCGTGGGGCCCGGGCGGTTCGAGGTTTTCACGCATGGCGGGCGTAATAATACGGGCCTCGATGCGGTTGCTTATGCGCGCGAGGTTGTGACGCTTGGGGCGGGCGAAATTTTGCTGACGTCGATGGATCGGGACGGCAGCAAGGAAGGCTACGACATCGAGCTTACGCGGGCGGTTGCAGATGCCGTCCATGTTCCGGTGATCGCAAGTGGCGGGGTCGGCACGCTCGACCATTTGGTTGCCGGCGTGCGCGAGGGGCATGCGAGTGCCGTGCTTGCAGCCTCAATCTTTCACTTCGGCGAGGCGACGATCGGTCAGGCGAAGGACCATATGGCGCGGGCTGGGATTGCTGTTCGGGTTGCTTAGATACCGGACCGGTCTCGGTTTGTGACAGTTTGCTGACGAATTTATGACGCTTGCACGTTGCATGGTTATTCCCGCCAATGATCGCGGGGAGGACCGGTGCGGCCTTTGGGCTGCGCCGTCGCAGCGATGGAACACGAGACCGAGCTCAAATTTGTGGGGCCCGAAGAGGCGGTGGCGCGTCTTCGGGGGTCGCCTGCGCTGCTGGCCTATTCCAAGATCGAGCATGCACGGACGCGCGCGCTGAAAGCGACGTATTTCGACACGGACGATCTCGCGCTCCGCGGTGCGGGGTATGTGCTGCGCGTGCGCGACGAAGGCGGCCAGTTCGTGCAGACCGTCAAGACCGTGAACGGCAAGAGCGTGGCGACGCGCATCGAGATCAAGTCGATCGTGCGCAAGCGGCGGCCGGACATCAAGGCAATCAAGGACGAGGCCGTGCGCGGCGATCTTGCGAAGATACTGCGGCGGCGTAAGCTTCAGCCCATCTTCGGGACGGAAACGCGGCGCACGACGATGAGGCTCACGCCGGAACCCGGCAGCGAGATCGAGATCGCCTTCGATACCGGAAGCATCAACTGCGGCGCAGCCAAACTGCCGATCAACGAGGTGGAGTTGGAGCTTTTGAGCGGGCGGCCGGCGGCGCTCGTCGCGTGTGCGCGGTCGTTGATGACGGGATCCGATCTCGTGCTTTCGCTGCAGGCGAAGTCCGAACGCGGCTATGTGCAGGTTCGCAAGGCGGCGATGGTGCCGGTTGGTACCGAGCGCGTGCATCTGCCGCCGCGCGCGAACGCGGACGAGGCGTTCGGATCGATCGTGTCTCACTGCTTGCGCCATTTGATGGGCAATTGGGCGGCCGTCACCGATGCGCGCGACGGGGAGGGCGTGCATCAGATGCGCGTCGCGCTCAGACGGCTTCGCAGCGCGCTGTCGTTGTTTGCGGGACCGTTCCGGCCGGCGATGGCGCCGCTCGAAGAGGAGATGCGCTGGATCGGCGCGGTGCTGGGACGCGCGCGTGACCTCGATGTTCTGCTCGGCGAGGTGATCAAGCCGGTGGCCGAAGCGCACGGCAGCGACGCGCGGCTGGGGGCGCTCGCCGATCTCGTGCGTGAGCGGCAGACGCATGCCTGGGAGGAGCTTCTCTCGGCGCTGGGGTCGGAGCGGTTTCGCCAACTTGTGTTCGAAACCACGGCTGCGACGCTGACGCGGCCATGGGTGCAGGCCGGTACCGGCGGCGAGGCGTTGCTGCCGGCGGCGGCGTTCGCACGGGAACGGCTTACGCTGCGCTATGCGCGGCTGCGCAAGGCCGGAAAGCGGATCGGCAAACTCGACGAGACACAGCGGCACGCGCTGCGGATCAAGCTCAAGAAGCTGCGCTATGCCGTCGATTTTTTCGCCTCGCTTTGGCCGAAGCGGCGTACCGCAGCGTTTCGCGAACGGCTATGCGCGTTGCAGGATGTGCTGGGCGAGATGAACGACGCGGCGGTCGCGCGTGCCCTGGTCGGCGATATCCTGGCGGCGCGCTCGAATGCGGCCGAGGCGCAAGCGATCGCGTATGCGGCGGGGGTCGTCGTCGGCTGGCATGCGGGGCATTTGCGGGACCGCCACGAAAAGCTCGAGAAGCGCTGGCATGCGTTTGCCGGCGCCACGCCGCCGTGGAACTGAGGCGGCGTTAGACGTTCAGCAAGAGATGCTGGCGTTCCCAGGGGCTGATCACCTGCTGATAGGCGTCGTGCTCCGAGGCTTTGACGTCGGAGTAGAGGTCGACGAAGGCCTCGCCGAGGAGCTCACGCATGTCGGCCGAATTGCGGAAGCGCTGGATCGCGTCCAGCAGATGGCGCGGCAGCTGGTAGCGCATCGACTCGTAGGCGTTGCCTTCCATCGGCTTCGTCGGCATCAGGTTTTGCGTCATGCCGAGATAACCGCAAGCGAGCGTCGCCGCGATCGCGAGATACGGGTTTGCGTCGGCGCCGGGGATGCGGTTCTCGATGCGGCGGTTCTTGGCTTCGGATTCCGGAATGCGCAGGCCGACCGTACGGTTCTCGTGACCCCAATGCGTGTTCACGGGCGCGGAGAGATAGCGCACGAGGCGGCGGTAGGAGTTCACGTACGGCGCGATCAGCGGCATCGAGGCCGGCATGTATTTCTGCAGGCCGGCGATGTAGGCGAGGAAGAGGCGTGTGTCTTTGCCCTTCTTGTTCGCGAACAGGTTCTTGCCCTTCCCGGTGTCGACCACGCTTTGGTGGATGTGCATGGCGCTGCCCGGCTCCTGCTCGT
Organism: uncultured Flavobacteriaceae bacterium; assembly: GCA_964647355.1. Taxonomy (GTDB): domain Bacteria; phylum Pseudomonadota; class Alphaproteobacteria; order Micropepsales; family Micropepsaceae; genus SZUA-430. The sequence continues at coordinate 3,106 of CAZYGK010000192.1, forward strand.
AGGGCTTGGCCATGAACGTCGCGTAGATGTCGTGACGGAGCGCCGCCTGGCGCACCGTGCGCTTGAACAGGAACGTCTGATCGGCGAGTACAAGCGGGTCGCCATGGTTGAAGTTGATCTCGACTTGGGCGACGCCGTCTTCGTGGATCAGGCTGTCGATGCCGATCTCTTGCGCCTCGCAGTAGTCGTAGACGTCTTCGAACAGCGGATCGAATTCGTTCACGGCGTCGATCGAGTAGGCTTGGCGGCCGGTTTGCGGACGGCCGGACTTGCCGGCCGGCGGCAGCAGCGGATAGTCGGGGTCGATGTTCTTTTGTGCGAGAAAGAACTCGAGCTCGGGTGCCACGACCGGGCGCCAGCCCTTCGCCTCGTATTTCGCGAGGATGTTCTTCAGGATCTGGCGCGGGGCGACCTGGTTCGGCTTGCCGTCGCGCCTGACGCAATCGCAAACGACTTGCGCGGTCGGTTCCTTGTACCAGGGAACCACGCAGATCGTGTCCGGGTCGGGCACGAGGATCATGTCCGGCGCTTGGTAGGTCAGGTTTTCGGTGTCGGAATCGGCGCCGGTCACCATTTGGCCGAAAATGCTTTCGGGCAGGCGCAGCGTGTCGTTGTCGAGGCCCGACAGGAACTTGCTGGTCGGGAAGATCTTGCCGCGCGCAATGCCCGCCATATCGGGCACGAGCAGCTCGATCTCGGTGATGCGGCGTTCCTTCAGCCATTCCTTCAGATCCACGGTGCTCATCGCATGGCCTCCCCAAAGGCCGCAAAAAGTCGCTTCGAAAAGTCGTTTTCCCAGAACCGCCATTCCGGGTGCCATTGAACGCCGAGCGCGAAGCCTTTCGCGTTTTGGACGCGCACGCCTTCGATTTGGCCGTCGGGCGCGATCGCCTCCGCAGCGAGGCCCTCACCCAGCCGGTCGATCCCCTGGCCGTGCAAAGAGTTCACCTTGATCGTACGCGTGCCCGCGATGCGCTCCAGCGTACCGCTCAGCGTCACGTCGTGGATGGGCGCGTATTGCACGTCGAGCGGGGCGGTCTTGTCTTCGCGGTGGTCCATGCGGCCCGGCACTTCTTCGACGTGCTGAAACAGCGTGCCGCCGTGGGCGACGTTCAGCTCCTGAAAGCCGCGGCAGACGGCGAGCAGCGGCGTGCCGTGGTCGATGATCGCGCGGATCAAGGGCAGTGTCGTCGCGTCGCGGCGTTCGTCCTGTAGAACGCCTTCACGCGGGGTCGCGCCGCCGTAGCGCTTGGGCGCCACGTTCGAGGGCGAGCCGGTGAGCAGGATACCGTCAACCGTGTCGAGCAATTCGGCGATGTCGATCGGCGTTTCGAGGACGGGGATCAGCAGCGGCAGCGCCTGCGCGCCGTCACGGACGGCGACGATGTACTTCTCGCCGACCGCATGGAACGGGTGCGGTCCGATCATGCGGTGGTCGCATGGGATTCCGACGATGGGTTTTTTGCGGGGCATACGCCCATGGCCTAGCACCGCCCCGCTCGCGCCCACAAGGTGAACGCCGAGGTAGGCTTATTCGTTCGGACGGCTGAATTTGTTGACGTCGCGCAAAATGAAGAGTTCGGGCCCCAAGGGAACCTCGGTCTTCATGTTTTTGAGCGCGATCATCGTCTGCAACCCTTGCGCGTCGGTGATGATCCACTGGCGGAGTTCGGTCGCGGGATACGAGAAGATTAAGGTTACTTGGCCTTTCACCGGTCCCGACTTTTCGGTTGCCGTAATGCGCAGCGTTCCGGTCTGTCGTTCGACATCGGAGATGCGGGAATCACGCGTCAGATCCACGCCTTCGCGCAGGATCAGATTGAGCGGATTGTCGATCAACGGATAGCGGTCGACCGTGCGCAGTTTCGAGTTCGCGACCGCGATCGTGACGCCGTCGGAGACGATTAGATACGGGCTCGGCGGGGCATACTCGAAGCGCAGGCGCCCGGGCTTGCGGGCGTAGATCGTGCCTTGGTCCAGCTCGCCGTTCGGACCCACCTGCACGAAGCTCGCCTGCAGCGAGGTGATCGTGTTCAGGTAGGCCGAGATGCGATTCAAATCGGTGACATCTTGGGCTGTCAGCGGCGCGGCGTTCGCGACGGTGAGGCCAAAGGAGGCGGCCGCAAGAACGACCAGAAGGCGGAGGGTTTTAAGCATGGTCGAAGCCTGTAGGGGGCGAGTGTGGCAAAATGAAGATAAATGGC
>CAZYGK010000193.1:0-5283 GCA_964647355.1 uncultured Flavobacteriaceae bacterium
ATCATCATGGCGGATGCGCCGAAGGCGAACGTGCTGAAGTCGCTCGGCGACATCAAGAGCGGCGCGCACGTCAACAATCCGAACGTGAAGGTGTTTCGCGCGAAGTCGGTGATCGCGACGCCGGTCGAAGCGACCGCGGGTGCGGCCGTGCACATCGAAGCCGACGGCGAGTCGCCGGGGCGCTTGCCTGCGATGTTCGAAGTGCTGCCGAAGGCGCTGAAGTTTAGGGCTTAGGGCCCGCCCTGTCCCTGCATCAACAAAACTCATCATGGCCGGGCTTGACCCGGCCACCCAGTGACCTCACACAAAGGCGCGAAGAAACTTACTTTGTACCTTTGTATCTTTGTGTGAGCTATTTTGCTCGTGAGCCATCTCCCTGGGTGGCCGGGTCAAGCCCGGCCATGACGGTTTTTTTGGATTGGAAATCGCATGCCGATTGATCGCAAGGATACGCGTTGGAACGGGTGGGGGTGGGTGAAGGCGCACAACCCGCTCGAGGGGCGCGAGGCGGCGTTCGGGTGGATGGCGGCAGCGCTTGGCACCGGGCCTTTGCCGCAGACGCCGGCGAAGAAGCTCGAAGAGTGCACGTTGCCGGCACCGCGGCTCGGCAGCAAGCGGGCGGCGCTGGCTGGGCTCGCCGAAGTCCGCGACGATGCGTTCGAGCGCGCAAGCCATACGCGGGGCAAGAGCTATTTCGATCTGTTGAAATTGCGCGCCGGCGATCTTGCCGATGCGCCGGATGCGGTTGTCTATCCGAAGACGGCGGACGAGGTCGTGCGTGTGCTCGCCTGGGCATCGGCTGAGCGCGTGGCCGTCGTGCCGTTTGCGGGCGGGTCGAGCGTGGTCGGCGGACTCACCGGATCGGCGAAGGGGTTCGACGCTGTCGTTGCGCTCGACCTGACCGCGATGAACAAGTTCGGCGCCATCGACAAGACCTCGCTGACCGCGACGGCGGAGGCCGGGATCTACGGCGTCGACTTCGAAGCGGCGCTGAACGCGCAAGGTTTCAAGCACGGGCATCATCCGCAGTCGTTCGAGTTCTCGACGCTGGGCGGGTGGATTGCCGCGTCCGGCGCGGGGCAGCAGTCGAATGCCTATGGCCGCGCGGGTGATTGGTTTGCGGGGGCGACGGTGGCGACGGCGAAAGGGCTGTGGCGGCTCCCTGCCCTGCCTGCGTCTGCGGCGGGTCCCGACTTGCGGGCGCTACTCGTGGGTTCCGAAGGTGCGTTCGGCGTGATCACCGAGGCGACTGTGCGCATTCATGCCAAGCCGGAGGCGAGCGCGTACACCGCCTATCTCTTCCCCGACTTCGCGAGCGGGGCGGAGGCGATCCGGCGCATGGTGCAGGCGGAGCTGCCGACAGCGACGATGCGGCTTTCCGATGCGGATGAGACCTATTTCTTCCAGGCGTTCGGCAAGGCCGGTGCGCCGCCGACGTTCAAGGACAAGCTGCAGGCGCGTTACTTGAGCGCGCGTGGCTTGGGTGAGAAACCGTGTGCGCTGATCTTGGGCTTTGAGGGCGAACAGGATCGCGTCGACTACGGCGCCGGTGCAGCGAAGCGGATCATCCGCGCGTGCGGCGGGATCGGCGTCGGCAAGGGGCCTGCGAACCGCTGGTATCAAGGACGCTTCCACGGACCCTACACGCGCGATCCGATGATGGACCGGGGCTTGGGCGTCGATACGCTCGAGACCGCGACGACGTGGTCGAACATCGACAATCTCTGGCAAGCGGTGCGCGGCGCGCTCGACGAGGCGATGCGCGCGAAGGCACCGACGAAGGGCGCGCATGGCATCGTGCTGGCTCATATCAGCCACGCCTACCACGACGGCGCGAGCCTCTACTTCACCTATGTCTGGCCGCGCGATCTCGCCGATCCGATCGGCCAATGGCGCGTGATCAAAGGCGCCGCGTCGGACGCAATCGTGCGTGCGGGTGGTACGATCACGCACCACCACGGCGTGGGCGAAGATCACCTGCCCTGGCTTGAGGCGGAGAAAGGTGCGACGGGGATCGGCGTGCTCAAGGCCGTGAAGCGGGAGCTGGATCCGGCCGGCGTGATGAATCCGGGGAAGATGGTGGGGTGACACCGACGCATGAGTGAGTCTACAAACGCTCACATCGATCGAGTTCTGCGAAAACTCTCCGAAGCGAGGAAGCGGAAGCTCTCTTGCTTTGGTTCGGACAGCCACAGGTTCGAGCTACGCGCCCCGCTAACCGAGGCGGAGGTTACGGCGTTCGAAGCGGAGCACGGCATTGCGCTTCCAGAGGATTTTCGCGCGTTTCTGATTCACGCCGGGAACGGCGGCGCCGGGCCGTATTATGGAATCTATCCGCTCAAGGAGTGGAGCGACTTTGCCGGCTGGGCGATGGACAGCGTACCCGACGGCTTCTTGGCGCGGCCGAACGCGTTCAGACCGGGAGAAAACCCTAACCCCTCGCGCGAAGCGGACGCGAATCTTGCGGCGGCTTACCAGGGGACGTTGTCGATTGGGACGCAAGGCTGCACCTACTGCATGCAGCTGATCACGGCCGGTCCGTTTCGCGGGCGTGTCGTTTATGTCGATGCCGACGGGTACAAACCGCCTTACGTCGTTCGCGATGCCGACTTCCTTGGGTGGTACGAGCGGTGGCTCGACGAACTGCTCGCGGGCTACGAGACCAGCTGGTTCGGCTACAGCCCGCCCGGCGGTGAGGAGGAGTTCTTCGCGCTTGTCGAGGGCGTTGAGAGCGATGATGCTCTCAGAGGCGAGGCCGCGCGCGCGTTTCTGCGCTTGCCGCGTTTGAGCGAACGTGGGGGCAAGCGGTTGTTGCCGCTTCTTGAACATGCAAGTGCGGCTGTGCGTGCCGGCGCATGCGCCGCTGCGGGGAAGTTCAGTATTGTCAATAGCGGCGAGCGCTTGCTTGCGTTGCTGCACGATGGCGATTCCGACGTGCGGCGCAACGCGGTTGAGGCTCTTATGCGGGTGACTCCAAAGCAGCATGCCGATGCCGTGCGCGCGGTCATGTTGAACGACTCCGATCAGGATGTCGCTCGGATAGCGCTTCATCAACTTGAGTTGGCAAAGTTGTTGTCGCGCGACGATCTGGTCCGTGTCCTTCGCGCGCCCAACATCGATGGGCTGCATGCGTCGGCAGCGGCAAAGCTCAAATGGACCGCGCAAGATGCAGACCTTGCCGTGACCCTTGTCGACGCTGCCGATCCGCAAGTGCGCATGGCCGCAATTCGAGCGCTGGGAGAACTCAAAGCCGCTTCGGCGGTGCCGGCGCTTGTGACGCGGCTTTCGCTGGAGGAGACCGCGAGCAATATCGAGCACATATTGCGCGCGCTTGGCGACATCGGGGTTCGTTCTGCGAGCGATACGCTGTTGGCATGGACCCAGTCGCGCGATGACTTTCACCGGCTCGAAGCACTCCAGGCGTTGATCAAACTCGCCGACGACCGTGCCCTCCCGATTGCGCGGGCCATGCTGCAGGAAGATCGCAAGCCCGTGCGCAATGACGGACTCAGCACGATGTCGAGCGTCTACAGCATTCGCGAGCTTGTGCAGCGGATGCTGCGCACTTCGGACCACTGGCGCTTCTTGTGCTTGGGATGGCTTCGCATTTAATCGAATCTGCCAACGCTAGCGGGTTTCGTGTGTGATCACCGCTTCCATCGCCGGATCGCGGCCTGCGCGGTAGGCCGCAAATGTGAGTGGGGCTTCGATGTCGGGCTTCAGCGACGCCACGCGCACGGGGTAGCGGTCGTTTAGCCAGAAACAGGTTTCGATGTCGGTGCACGGGCCGTCGTAGACGTGGCGGCCTGCCGCGTAGCTGACCGTGACGAATGCATTCGGCAGGTTGAACGTGCCGCCTTCGGCCCAGAAGTCGAGGCGGTCGCCGACCTCTTCGCCGACGATCTTTACGCGGGCGACGCCAGCTTCTTTGAGGGCGGCCGTCGTTGTGATTGCGGCGGAGAATGTGAAGGGCGACGTGAGAACGTAGATGTTTGCGCCCGCTGCGGCGCCCGGTAGGGCGCGAGCGAAAGCATAGGTCTTCGTGTAGTCGCCGCCGCCGTTCATGCGCATGTCGAGGACGACAAAGGCGGGCCGGTCTGTGCGCACGCGTGCGAGGGCGCTGTCGAGGAACGGGGCGATCGGCTCTTCGTCGCCGTCGGCGTTGTGGGTGAGGCCGATGTAGAGGCCCCGCTTCGGCAGCGGCGCCAGCGTGAAGAGCTTCGTCGGCGTTTGCAGGTAGACGGGAATGCCGGGGCCGGGCTTGAGCAGGCTCACCATCCCCTCACCCGGCGTGCGCGGGTAGAGCGTGCGGGTGGTGCTCGAGACCCAGGCGGAACGGTCGCGCTGTTCGGCTTCGATCCGGCGCGTGAACGGTGTGCCGTCGCCGAGGACGCCGCTCAGCGTCAGGGCGTTGCGATCATTCGCGAGCCCTGCTGCTTGCAGCAACGCCGGCGACTCCAGCATCGGGATTAGGCGCACGCGGCGGCGCGCTTCGGTGCCGCCGTGGTAGCGGCGGATGACGGTGTAGATGTCGTCGATGCGTTTGCCGTCGATCGTGTCGATGCGGGCGCCGAGGAGCCCGGCGAAGGCGGGGTTCGTCCAGAGCACGTGGAGGCCGTCGGCGAACAGGTACGTGCGCAGCGGCAGACGCGGCGTGTTCTTGCGGAACGCGTTCTCGCCGATCGCGGTGTGGGCGTTGTCGGCCAGCGCTGCAATTTCGGCGACGCGCAGGACAAACTGTTCGTGGCTGAGGTGGCGCGCGTCAGCGTCGAGCGCTTTCGCTCGGCGTTGGGCTTCGGCGCGGGCGGCGGGGGCGTACGATCGGTCGTACCCCGGGAAAGCGGCAAAGTAGGCTGCGTCGACAGCTTGGCCTTCACGTTCGTCAGGCAGTTCGGCGGGTTCGGGTTGCGGCGGGCCGTAGTGGAAGCGGCGCTCAAGCTCGCGGTCGAACGTCGCGTCGTCGAGCGCGCGCGGGTCGATGGGAGCGGCCATCGCGGCGGCGACGAGGACCCCCACGATCGCGGCAGCGTTTACAAGGTTCGCTACGTGCTTCATTCTCAGCACGATAGTGCAATCTTCCGCGCGACGGTACGCGAGTGCGCTTCGTCAACGCGAAATTCTTGCACTGTTGGGCACCGGAACGCGTGGTTTTTGCATGTACGATCGTCAAGACTTGCTGATCGCCGCCGCTTTGCAGGACGACAACCGCCAGGGTGTCGACGAGCTCGCACGGAAAGTCGAGCTCTCACCCTCGGCGGTTCACCGGCGGATCGCGCGGCTGCG
>CAZYGK010000194.1:0-5269 GCA_964647355.1 uncultured Flavobacteriaceae bacterium
TACCGGTACCCGAGCCCCACCGCGTATTCGAACGCTTTCATCGTGTTCTCGGGCGCCTCCAGCGCCCCGCCACGATGGGCGAACGCCAAAAGGCCGGGGTGATCGAGGTAAGCGTACTTCGCCGGACGTGCCATACCTGCTCGCGCGTTTGTGCAGCCGCCCCACCCTGGCACGCGCGCAAGCGTTTCTCTAGTGTGCCGCCGCCATCTGCTTTGAGGGGACCATGACAAACCACGCCTCCCGCCGCACGTTTCTGATGCTGACCGTGGCAACCGCCGCACTTGGCCTCACCGGCTGCGTCGACGACATCGTCCGCGCCGGCACCGACATGACCGTGGCCCTGGGCAGTGAGGACGCCAAACTCCTCGCCTTCTTCTCGAAGAGCTTCACGCGCGAACTGGAAGAATCGCCCGAGTTCATGACCGCGCTCGGGATGAAGAAGCGCTACAGCGAATGGAACGACTACTCCGACGAGTTCGCCGTCTATCAAAACAAGAACACGCTCGCCGATATCGACCACATGAAGACGCAGGTGGATCGCGCGGCTTTGAGCCCCACGATGCGCGTGTCCTACGACATCTTCCTCTACCGCAACGAGCTGCGCGCGGCGAACCACCCCTACCGCTTCCACAACTACGCCGTTTCGCATTTCGGCGGTCCGCATCAGGACATCCCGAACCTGCTGATCAACCGGCACCGCATCGACGACCGGTCCGACGCCGAAGCCTACATCGCCCGCATCGCAGCGACCGGCAAGGTGATCGACCAAACCATCGCCCTGATGCGCGCACAACAAGCGAAGGGCGTTACGCTGCCTCGCTTCTCCTACAAGCTCATTGTCGACGACGCGCGCAAAGCGGCCAACGGCGACGACATCCTCGCCGACTTCAAGAAGAAGACCGATAAGCTCGAAGGCAAGGCGAAACTGATCGCCGATGCCGAGCAGGCTCTGACTCAGCACTTGCGACCTGCCTATGCCCGCTTCATCGCCGCAACCGGCGAGATCGGCCGTACTGTCAAGACCGATCACGGCGTCGGCACATTGCCCGGCGGCGCGGCGTTCTACGATCAGGCGATCGCGTCCCACACGACGTTGAAAATGGGCGCAAGCGAAATCCACGAACTCGGCCTCGCGGAAGTGGCGCGGCTGTCGGCCGACATGGAAACGGTTAAGAAGCGCTTAGACTTCCGCGGTCCACTCAAGGCCTTCTACGCCGACCTGCGGACAAACCCGCGCTACCTCTACCCGAACACAGACCAAGGCCGCAGCGACTATCTCGCCCGCGCGCTCGAACTGCAGCACAAGGCCTACGCAGCGCTGCCCCAGGCCTTCGGCACGCTCCCGAAGGCGCAGGTCGAAGTCAAGCGCATGGAACCGTTCCTTGAGGGCGGCCAAACGATCGCGTTCTACAATCAGCCCTCGCCCGACGGCACGCGCCCCGGTTACGTCTTCTACAATCTGGCGTCCATGGCCACGCTCCCGAAATGGCAGATGGCGGCCCTCGCCTTCCACGAAGGCATCCCCGGCCACCACATGCAAATCGCTGTCGCCCAAGAGACGAAGGCGATCCCGGAGTTCCGCAAGCACTCGTTCTTCACGGCTTACGTCGAGGGTTGGGCGCTCTACACCGAACTTCTCTCGAAGGAGATGGGCCTCTATGTCGACGATCTCGACGAGGTCGGCCGCATCACGATGGAGCTGTGGCGCGCCTGCCGCCTTGTCGTTGACACCGGCATTCACGCCAAGGGTTGGAGCCGCAAGCGTGCGATCGACTACTTCCTGGCGAACACCGCCCTTACGCGCGACAATGTCGTACGCGAAATTGACAGGTACTTCGTCTGGCCGGGTCAGGCCTGCGCGTATCAGATCGGCCGAAACAAGATTCTCGACCTGCGCGAGCGCGCAAAGCGGGCGCTAGGCCCGCGCTTCGACATCCGCAAGTATCACGACACGGTTCTCGAAAACGGCGGCGTGCCGCTGCCCGTGCTGGAAAAGATCGTGAACGATTGGGTGCGCTCTCGCGCCGCGCCCGCCTGACGGATCAGCACCTTGAGGACATCGGGCTGGCCGCCTAGGTCTGATGCGAAACAACAATGGAAGTACCCATGCGTTTGCTGAACATCGCTGCGGTCACGATCGCTCTTCTCGCCGCACAAGCCGCTTCCGCCGCCGAAGTCGTCGTAGAAATGTTGAACCGCGACAAAGCGACCAACACGTCGAACGTCTTCAAGCCCGGCCTCGTGAAGGTCAACAAGGGCGACACGGTGAAGTGGGTCGCGACCAACCCCGGCCACAACGTTGCCTTTGTCCAAGGCGGCGTTCCCGCTGGCGTGGCGCTGTTCACGTCGGCCTTCGCCAAGGAAGTCACCTACAAGTTCGAGAAGCCGGGCGTCTACCTCTACAAATGCACGCCTCACCTGGGCCTCGGCATGGTTGGCCTCGTCGTCGTCGGCAACGACAAGAGCAACCTCGCCGCCGTCAAAGCCGCCTACGTGCCGCCGCTCGCCAAGAAACGCCTAGAGCCGTTGTTGGCGGAGTTGAGCCGTTAACCCTGCACTGCCCGCATTAAGGTTGCGCACCGTCAGCGATGGTGCGCACGCCCCTGTTTGCTAAGATACCCCCCGCGCTCTTATCGAATTGGGGGACAGATTCATGTCGCGCACGATCGCGTTTGCGATTCTCTTAGGTGCACTAAGTTCCGCAGCCGCAGCTGCACCGCAACGCCAGCTCGTTGCGCCGAACCTGAACCCGGCCCTACGTACGGTTCCCTCGGTGCCGCACACGTATTACGCCGGTCAAGCGGACGCTTCTTGCGAGCGCCGTCTTGCAGCGCGCGTCGACTCGGGGACGGTCGTCACCGGACCGAACGGCAAAGTCGCCCACATCACGGGCATTGCCGACAGCGGAATCGGTGCGGCGGAACTCGCGATCACGTCGATGTCGGCCGACGGTTTGAGTGCGGCGGCCGATTTCCTCGTTTGCGGCTCGCCGAGCTACGTGAGCGCGACGCCCGTGGCCGCCACCTTGCAGCTCGCCGATCCGGCACCGGCTTCGATCGCGATCCGCACGCAGTCGAACTCGATCGTCCTGAAGACCCGCTAGAAACGAAGAAGCCGCCCGTGAGGGCGGCTTCGCTTGGCGTCGACTGCGGCAGCGCTTAGCGCACGCCGATCGTCCGGAGCGAATCCGGCTGGAACCGCGACGCGTTAAGTTCGTCGGCGTCGAAATTGAACGGCCTCTCCTCGCCGATCAGGGAGCCTGCCAAATAGCGGCCGCTGGCCTGAACGTCGTACACGAGTTCGGCGATCGAGAAGCACATCGGCACGTGATAGAAATTGACCGTGTGCAGCTCCTGAATGCGCCACAGGCCGCCGCGGCCGTCATAGAGCTCCGCGCCCACCATCGCGCGCGTATCTTCGTCGAGATGCAGCGTACGGCGTGCGTAGAGATGCCGCTGCCCGCCCTTCAGCTTCGCATCCACCGTCCACACGCGATGCGCTTCATACCGCGTGAGATCGGTATTCACGTGGCTCGGCTTGATGATGTCGGCGTACTTCGAGTTCAAAAGCTTGTACGAGTTGTAGGGGACGATCTTGATGCTCTTGCCGACCGTCGACCACGTATAGCGGTCGAGCGCACCGTTGAAACCGGTGAACGAGTCCGCCGTTGACATGCCGTCGGTGTTGAAGCCCGGGTTGTCGTACGAAATGTCCGGCGCGCGACGCGTACGGCGTTGTCCCGGATTGTACGACCACGCCTTGCGCGGCTCGACCGTGCCGTTCAGCGACTCGTGCACCAAGATCACGTTGCCGGCGAGACGCGGCGGCGCGACCGTATTCTGCAGGTACATGAGCTGGATGTTTTGAAGGTCTTCCGCCTTCTTCTTCGTCGGGTCCGTCCAGTTGACGATCGCCTCGTCCTGGTAGCGGATCATGTTGTACGACCCGTTCGCCTGCACCGGCGCCGTCGCGTAAGCGCGATAGAGCTTGTGCGGCAGATAGCGAAGGCGGTGGTTCCAAACCAGCTCCATCGCGTTTTCCGTGATCGGGAACGGTGTCCCCATGATCCCGCCGGTGACGCCCTCGCCGTCCGGCGTCAGACCCGCGACCAGCGCGTTGTTCTTCGTCGCGGCTTGCACGAACTGCGGCGCGGTGCAGCTGCGGCGCGATTCATAGACGTTCATCTTGAACGTCGGCAGACGCTTCAGAAGCGCCTTGCTACCTTCGGTCAACTTCGCTTCGTACTGCGCCATGTTGGCGGCGGTGATCGTGTACTTCGGCTTGTCGCCGGGAAACGGATCTGGCGGATGCTGCGTCTTCGGATCGAACTTGACGCCTGCCGGCGGCGATTGGATGCCGCCCGTGTAAGCGGGAACATCGCCCGAGCCCGCGGTCTCGCCGCCGTTCCAAGTCAGATCTTTCCCCAACCGATCCGCTTGCGCCGCCGGCACTTTGGCCGACGCGAGGGGTGTGCATGCGAGGGCGACAGCTGAGGCAAGCAGAATGCGTCTGTAGGTCATAAGCCTTTATCCTCCACCAAATTTTGCTGTTCACGTTTCTTCGCACCCAAAATCCGGTGTCCGGTGAAGACAAAAAGAGATTGGGCGTTAAGGAGTTGCAGGGCGGACCCTAGCCGAAATCCGGTGCATTCGACAAATCGCCTCAGGGTTGTCGAACCCAACACTTATTTGATCGTCATGGTGTAGTCTTTTTACGGGGGCGGACTTAGATGGAAGAGCGATGCAGCTCAAACGGCGCGATTTCTTGCTTGCCACGGGCTTGACCCTTGTCTTCGGGTCAAGTGCGAACGCGCGCATTCTCAAGGACGATCCGTTCATCTTCCCGGCGCGCTCCATCGCGCGCCGCCTGTCGCTGAAAAATATTCACACCGGCGAGACGTTTGACGGCCCATACCGCGACGCCATCGGGCCAATCCCGTCCGCCATGGTCGACCTCGCGTTGTTTCTCCGTGACCATCGCGAAAACATCTCCGGCCCCGTCTTCGTCGAAACGCTCGACTTCCTGGCCGACGTGATCGAGCACGCCGGCGCACCGCGCGCGACCGTGCTCTCGGCCTACCGCACGAAGAAGACGAACGAGATGCTGGCCTCGCGCATCTTCGGCGTTGCCGAGAAAAGCAAACATCTCGAAGGCCGCGCGATCGACATCACGCTGGACCGGAACCTCTCCCCCGCCGCGAAGATCGCCCGCAAAATGGCCCGCGGCGGCGTCGGCTGGTACCCGGACAATCACTTCATCCATCTGGACT
>CAZYGK010000195.1:0-5227 GCA_964647355.1 uncultured Flavobacteriaceae bacterium
GCTTTGCGGCCGCCCATCGCGTCGAGCAAATCCGTTGCGGCCGCGAGGCGCGCGTTCAATTCGGATTGAGCGATTGGCGATTTGGCGACCGGCGCCGCCGTGCACATGAACGGCGACACCAACATCGCAAGGCACGTCACGCTTAAGACGAAGATGGAGTTCGTCATCAGCCCCTACCCATATGTGTTTTACTTACCCATTCTTCCTGCCGGACCGGCGCTTCCCACGGCGCCGATCGGTATGCACGTCACTTCGCTACTTCAATTCAATCGCGTAGTTCTCGATCACGGTGTTGGCGAGAAGTTTCTCGCACATCTCGGTCAGTTTCGAACGTGCCTGCGATTGATCGGTTTCCGCAAGCTCAAGCTCGATCACTTTGCCTTGACGAACGTCGTTCACGCCGGCGAAGCCGAGACGGCCGAGCGCTTGTCCGATCGCTTTCCCCTGCGGATCGAGTACGCCGGATTTCAACATCACTGTCACGCGCGCTTTCATTTGACGAGCACCGGCCCCTTTCTTTCCGGATTCTGCACTTCGGTCAAAATACCCAAACGCCTTGCGACTTCGCTATAGGCTTCCGTCACACCACCCAGATCTCTGCGGAAACGATCCTTGTCCAACTTTTCGTTGGTCTTGATATCCCAGAGCCGCATCGAATCCGGACTGATTTCGTCAGCCAGAATGACACGCATCATATCCTGTTCCCAGTGCCTTCCGAATTCTATTTTGAAATCCACAAGTCTTATGCCGACTCCAAGGAACAACCCTGAGAGGAAGTCGTTGATTCGGATCGCCAGCGCGGCGATGTCGTCGAGTTCTTGCGGCGTCGCCCAACCGAAAGCGGTGATGTGTTCCTCCGTCACCATCGGGTCATGCAACTTGTCGTTCTTGTAGAACAGCTCGATGATTGATCTCGGGAGAATCGTGCCTTCATCGAGGCCCAGACGTTTCGCCATGGAGCCTGCAGCGACATTGCGCACGACAACTTCGAGGGGAATGATTTCCACCGCGCGGATCAGCTGCTCGCGCATGTTCAGCCTGCGGATGAAATGATTCGGCACGCCGATCTGGGTCAGCTGCGTCATCAAGTATTCGCAGATGCGATTGTTCAGGACGCCCTTACCCTCGAGGACGGCCTTCTTCGTCGCGTCGAAGGCGGTGGTGTCGTCCTTGAAGTACTGGATCAGGGTGTCGGGCTCGGGTCCTTCGTAGAGGATCTTCGCCTTGCCCTCGTAAACGAGCTTGCGGTTTTTCATCGCCATGTCCGGGTTCCCACAGGCCTCAAGAAAGGCCAAACGCCCGCTTAAAGGGTGTTGAATGACCCTCAGCGAGCGCTATCTGACAGTAGCGCAAATGCGGCCTTTGGCACAATGCAGGGCGTTGCGCGAGGTGTCGCGCTTGACCTAGTGTCCGGCCAAATCAGTGGGAGAATTCGAGAATGTCCGGTTTCGACAAGCGCCGCGAGGGTTATGAGAGCAAATTCGCCCATGACCAGGACCTCAAATTCAAGGCGACGGCGCGCCGGAACAAGCTTTTGGGCCTGTGGGCGGCCGAGAAAATGGGCATCACGGGCGAGGCGGCCGACGCCTACGCGAAAGAGGTCGTGAAGGCCGATTTCGAAGAGGCGGGGGACGAGGACGTTTTCCGTAAGATCCGCGGCGACCTCGACGCCAAGAAGGTGGACGTTTCCGACCACCAAATCCGCCGCGAGATGGAAGAGCTGATGGCCACCGCCGTCGAGCAGATTACCTCGACGAAATAGACCGCGCGTTCCAGGCGAATTTCGGGCTATTGTTCTCCCCAGATTATTTCGGGGGACGCGATGATGCGCGTATTCGCCTTTGGCGTGTTGAGCCTGGTTCTGGCGGCAGCTGCCGCTGGTGACGCGGTTAAGCAACCGGATGGCACCTCCGTCGATTCCTTCATCAAAGATAGCCGTCCCGGCATCGGTTGGGGTTACTACGGCGGCGATGGCGGCGGCATGCGCTACAGCGCGGCGGCGCAAGTTACGCCAGCGAATGTCGATGATCTCGTTCCGATTTGGTCGTACTCGACCGGCGACATCGCCAAGCGCGACGCGAAGACAATGCGCCGGACGAAGTTCGAGGCGACGCCCATCTTGGCCGATGGCAAGCTAATCTTGTGCTCGTCGTTCAACGAGGTGATTGCGCTCGATCCGGGTACAGGGAAGGAACTTTGGCGTTTCGACCCGAAGATTCCGACAGAGAAAGTCGGGCCGGCGAACAAGTTCAATTGCCGCGGCGCGGCTGCCTATTGGGTCTGCATCGACACCCCACAATCGTGCTCAGGCCACTTCGCTCTTCGGTTATTTGCCGCAACCAATGATGGAAGATTGTTTGCACTGGATACGCACACCGGAAAACCGCTCGAGAGCTTTGGCGTCAAGGGCGAAGTGACGATCGATGTTGGCATG
The DNA here is from genome assembly GCA_964647355.1 of uncultured Flavobacteriaceae bacterium. Classification (GTDB taxonomy): domain Bacteria; phylum Pseudomonadota; class Alphaproteobacteria; order Micropepsales; family Micropepsaceae; genus SZUA-430. Next base: position 2,435 of record CAZYGK010000195.1, read on the forward strand.
GCGTTGGAATGGCCGGGTGAGTTCCAAGTCACTTCGGCGCCAGTAGTCGTCGGGAATACCGTCATCGTCGGCTCTGCGATCGGCGACAACGCGCGCGTCGTCGCTCCGCGCGGGACAGTGCGAGCGTTCGACGCCTACACAGGTACACCGAAGTGGGCGTGGGATCCTGTGCCGCGGGATGCGAACGATCCGGCGGCGAAGACGTGGGGTGTGGGCTACAAGGACGTCGGGCATGCGAATGTTTGGGCACCGATGTCGGCGGACGAGAAGCGCGGGTTGGTGTTCTTGCCGACATCGTCGGCGAGCCCCGATTTCTTCGGTGGTTTGCGGCCGGGGGATAACAAGCATTCGAATTCCGTCGTTGCGCTGAAAGCTGAGACGGGGGAGGTCGTTTGGGCGTTTCAGACGGTGCATCACGATGTCTGGGATTACGACAATCCGGCGCAGCCGACGCTGGCGACGATCGATGTCGACGGCAAACCGCGCGATGTCGTGATCCAGCCGACGAAGCAGGGGTTCTTGTTCGTGCTCGATCGCGACACGGGCGTGCCTGTGTTTCCGGTCGAGGAGCGGGCCGTGCCGCAGGGTGGCGTGGCGGGTGAGGTGCTGTCGCCGACGCAGCCTTATCCCGTGCACGTGCCGGCGCTGGCGCCGCAGAAGATTTCGGCGGATCAGGCTTACGGGTTCACGCCGTGGGATCGCGAGGCTTGCCGGAAGCTGATTGCCGAGACTCGTAACGAGGGGCTTTACACGCCGCCGTCGCTGAAGGGGACATTGATGTTTCCGTTCACGGGCGGGGGCATGAATTGGGGCGGAATCGCGTTCGATCCGGTAAAGCAAATCGTCTATGCGAACACGAGCCGGATGATGCATCGGATCACGCTGTTTCCGGCGGCGGATTTTGAGAAGCTGGACGCGGCCAATCCCGATCGCGAAGTTTCGCCGCAGAAGGGCGCACCGTACGGGATGATCCGCGACACGCTGCTGTCGCCGCTTGGTCTGCCGTGCAATCCGCCGCCATGGGGCGTGCTCGCTGCGGTCGATCTGAAGGCCGGGAAAGTGCTGTGGGAGTCCACGTTCGGGACGACGGAGGAACTCGCACCGCTCGGCATCGCACTCAACACTGGGACGCCGACGCTGGGCGGGCCGCTGGTGACGGCAAGCGGGCTCGTGTTCATCGGTGCGACGATGGACAAATATCTGCGCGCGTTCGACGCGGCGAGCGGGAAGGAACTTTGGCAGGGGAAGTTGCCGGCGCCGGGGATTGCGACGCCGATGACCTACGAGTGGAAGGGGCGTCAGTATGTCGTGATCGCTGCCGGCGGCCACGGCGACGCGGGCGATGCGGGGCGCAGCGATACGTTCGTTGCTTTTGCACTGGCGGGACCGAATGACGCCAAACCGTCATGGTGGTCGCGCACTATCGACCGGCCGGGCGGGCGTATGTGGGTCAATCTCGGGCTGCTGTTCGCAGGCTTGCTGGCTGTCGTGTTTGCCGGCCGGTGGCTGATCGGGCGCTGGCGCTTGTCACGCCAGTAGGACTTTCGCGGCGAGACCCAATGCGGCGCTGGCGCCAAGGAGGCCCAGGATCGGCATCTTAAAGCGTAGCAGTGCGATCAGCGCCAGGGCCGCAATGGCGAGCGCGATGGGGTCCAGCGTTGCCGGATCGGGGACTTGCAGATGTAGCGGGCCGATGTTGCGTGTCTCGACCTTCGCGAAGACGACGTGCACGGCAAACCAGATCGCCAGATTTAGGATCACGCCCACGACCGCTGCGGTGATTGCGGCAAGTGCGGCCGACGCGGTGCGGTTGTCGCGGATTCGTTCGGCGTAGGGGGCGCCAGCGAAGATCCAGAGGAACGAAGGGGCGAATGTAACCCAAAGCGTAACGGCCGCGCCGGCGATGCCGGCGAGAAGGCCAGCCTCGCGATACGCGGCCAGGAAGCCTACGTGCTGCAGCACCAGGATCAGCGGGCCTGGCGTTGTCTCCGCGAGCGCGAGGCCTTCGAGCATTTCGGGGGCTGTCAGCCAGTTGTAGGTCGCGACGGCTTCTTGGGCGACGTAGGCAAGGACTGCATAGGCGCCGCCGAAGGTTACGACGGACATGGTCGAGAAGAACGTGGCGAGCTTGGTGAACGTGCTTGAGGGGCCGAGCGCAAGCGCAAGGGCTGCGACCGGTGCCAGCCAGATTGCGAGCCAGATCAAAACCGTCGTCGCGGTGCGGCTGCCGGTCGCTCGCGTATGGGTCAACTCGCCGCGCGCGAAGGCTTCGTCGACGGCGAACGAATGTCCGGCGCCGCTGCCGTGCGCCGCGTGGCCTTTGGAGCGGAATTGCTCAGGCGCGTAGTTCGCGCCGACGACGCCGGTAAGCGCTGCGGCCAGGACAACGAGCGGGAAGGGCACGGCGAAGAAGAAGAGGGCGACGAAGGCGGCGGCTGCAATCCACAACATCGCCGGGCCGGTGAAGGCGCGCTTGGCGATGCGCAGGATCGCTTCGATGACGATCGCGAGCACCGCCGCCTTCACGCCGTAGAAGATCGCGCTCACGACCGCGAGGTCGGCGTAGTTCACGTAGAGGATGCTCAAGCCCAGCATCACGAGGGCACCGGGCAGAATGAAGAGGATGCCCGCCGCGAGGCCGCCCTTCACGCCGTGCATGAGCCAGCCGACGTAGGTTGCGAGCTGCTGCGCCTCGGGGCCGGGCAGCAGCATGCAATAGTTCAGCGCGTGGAAGTAACGCGCATCGCTGATTAACTTCTTCTCCTCGACGAGGAGCTTGTGCATCAGCGCGAT
>CAZYGK010000196.1:0-5202 GCA_964647355.1 uncultured Flavobacteriaceae bacterium
AGCTGCGCTTCGCCATCCGCGAAGGCGGCCGCACCGTCGGTTCGGGCGTCGTCGCCAAGATCGTGAAGTGAGGATTGGAATAGGGGTGTAGCTCAGCTGGTAGAGCATCGGTCTCCAAAACCGAGGGTCGGGGGTTCGAGTCCCTCCGCCCCTGCCAAATCCCGAAGCGGTGAATACTGAAAGCGAAGTGAATGAAGACGATGGCAGACAGTAAGAAGAACGACGACGGTAAGTCTGTCGACCAGGAGGGCCCGCGCCCGGGTTTCTTGGCCCGGCTTGCGAACGCGCCTGCGTTCTTTGCGGAGGTGCGCCAAGAAGCGAACAAGGTGACGTGGCCGACGGTCGCCGAAACCCGCGTCACGACGATCGCCGTCTTCATCATGATCGGCCTCGCCGTCGTGTTCTTTGCGGCGGTCGATTGGACGTTGAGCACGATCGTGCGCTTCGTATTGAACGCGGTGTAGGCCCATGGCGACGACCCAAACCGCACATACGACGCCGCTGCGTTGGTACATCGTTCAAGCCTACTCGAACTTCGAGAAGAAGGTCGCCGAAGAGATCAAGAAGCAGGCACAGCAGCACAGCCTCGCCGAGCTGTTCGAGGAAATCCTCGTGCCGACCGAAGAGGTCGTCGAGATTCGCCGCGGTCACAAGGTCAACGCCGAGCGGAAGTTCTTTCCAGGTTACGTGCTCGTAAAAGCGCGCCTCACCGACGAGGTGTACCACCTGATCAAGAACACGCCGAAAGTTACGGGCTTCTTGGGCGCGAACAACAAGCCGATGCCCGTGAGTCAGGCTGAAGTCGATCGCATTCTCAATCAAGTGAAGGAAGGCGTGGAGCATCCCAAGCCCGCCGTTTCCTTCGAAGTGGGCGAGCAGGTGCGCGTTGCGGATGGTCCGTTCGCGTCCTTCAACGGGATCATCGAGGAAATCGATGAAGACCGGTCGCGGCTCAAGGTTGCTGTGTCGATTTTCGGCCGTGCGACGCCCGTGGAATTGGATTTCGGTCAGGTCGAAAAGCTCTGACCGGGAAGTTGCGGGAGGCGAGGGCAGGTGCCCGAACCGTTCGGACCGCTAAGCCATAGAAGAGGAGAAGTTTCGTGGCGAAGAAAGTGATGGGGCAGATCAAGCTCCAAGTTCCGGCGGGGGCTGCAAACCCGTCGCCGCCGATCGGGCCCGCGCTCGGTCAGCGCGGTCTGAACATTATGGAGTTCTGCAAGACGTTTAATGCCCGGACCCAGGAGATGGAAAAGGGCATGCCGATTCCGGTGATCATTACGTATTACCAGGACAAGTCGTTCTCGCTGGAAATGAAGACGCCACCGGCATCGCACCTTCTGAAGAAGGCGGCGAAGATCGACGGCGGTTCGAAGAAGCCCGGTCTCGAGGTCAAGGGCTCGGTCACGATGGCCGATGTCAAGAAGATCGCCGAGATCAAGATGAAGGACCTGAATGCGAACGACATCGAAGCCGCAATGAAGATCATCGCCGGCTCTGCGCGTTCGATGGGTCTTGAGGTGAAGGGGTAAGCGCCATGGCAACAGCAAAAAAGAAGGCCCCGAAGGAAGGCAAGCGTTTGGCTGCAGCCCGTAACGGCGTCGATCCGCGCAAGCAATATGCGCTCGCCGAAGCCGTAAAGATGGTCAAAGAGCGTGCGAAGGCGAAGTTTGACGAGACGATCGAAGTCGCGATGAACCTCGGCGTCGACCCGCGTCATGCGGACCAGATGGTTCGCGGCGTCGTGAACCTGCCGAACGGCACGGGCAAGAAGCTGCGCGTTGCGGTGTTCGCCAAGGGTGCGAAGGCCGACGAAGCGAAGAACGCGGGCGCCGACATCGTCGGCGAGCAGGACCTGTTCGAGGTCGTGAACGGCGGCAAGATCGATTTCGATCGCCTGATCGCCACACCGGACATGATGGGTCTCGTCGGCCGCCTGGGTAAGGTCTTAGGTCCGCGCGGCCTGATGCCGAACCCGAAGGTCGGCACGGTGACGATGGACGTGACGAAGGCCGTGAAGGACGCCAAGGGCGGCGCGGTCGAGTTCCGCGCCGAGAAAGCCGGCATCATCCATGCCGGCGTCGGTAAGGCGAGCTTCAGCGAAACGGCGCTGATCGAAAACATTCGCGCCTTCTATGACTCGGTCATGAAGGCGAAGCCGGCAGCGGCGAAGGGTAACTATCTGAAGAAGATGGCGATCTCTTCGACGCAAGGTCCGGGTGTCACGATCGAGCCCTCGACGGTGATGGGCGCGTAAGGAGATTTGAATTCCGGCGGCAACGCCGGTGGACGGAGGCGGAGGCGCCTCCGCCTGTCCGAGACTGCAGGCGGCCCGCGAGGGCCTCAAACAGCGAAAGCCCGCATAGACAGGAGTTGAGTGCGAAAGTGCTTTGAACTCTTGGGACAGGACTTTTGACGAAGGGAAGGGCGGGGCGACAATCCCGGCCGGAACGAACCAAACCTTAGGAGTAACTATGGATAGAACGCAAAAAGCCGAAGTCATCAGCCAGCTGAACGAACAGTTCGGCAAGGCCGGTGTCGTCGTGGTTGCGCGCTATCAAGGCATGACCGTGGCCGATATGTCGAAGCTACGGTCGCAGATGCGGGCGGCGGGAGCATCTTTCAAGATCTCCAAAAACCGTCTCGCGAAGCGTGCTGCGGAAGGCACGATGGCGAAGCCGATGCAGGACCTGTTGAAGGGTCCGACCGGAATCGCAATCTCTGCCGATCCGATTTCCGCGCCGAAGGTTGCGCACGAATACGCCAAGACGAACCCGAAGTTCGTCATCCTCGGCGGCGTCGTGGGCAATCAGTTCCTGGACGCGAAGGGCGTCGAAGCTCTGGCTTCGCTGCCGTCGCTCGATGAACTCCGCGCGCGGATCGCAGGCATGCTGAAACAGCCGGCGACGAAAGTTGCCAGCGTTCTGCAAGCACCGGCCGGGCAGCTTGCCCGTGTGCTCGGCGCTTACGCCAAGAAGAGCGCATAACTCACTGACGAATGTCTCAAGATTGAAGTGAAAGCATCAAAGGAACTCAAAAATGTCCAAACTCGAAAAGATCGTTGAAGAACTCTCCAGCCTGACCGTTATGGAAGCGGCCGACCTCTCCAAAATGCTCGAGGAGAAGTGGGGCGTTTCGGCTGCGGCGCCTGTCGCGGTCGCCGCTGTTGCGGGTCCGGGTGCTGCTGCTCCGGCGGCGGAAGCGAAGACGGAGTTCAACGTTGTCCTCGAAGCCTCGGGCGACAAGAAGATCAACGTCATTAAGGTCGTACGCGAACTCACGGGTCTCGGCCTGAAGGAAGCGAAAGACCTCGTCGAAGGCGCGCCGAAGGAAGTTAAGGCCGACGTTCCGAAGGCCACCGCCGAAGAGTGGAAGAAGAAGCTTGAAGCCGAAGGCGCAAAGGTCGCGCTGAAGTAATAGCGTGGGGAAAAGCGGCTTTGAGCTGCTCCAACCCCACGAAATGCCGTGTCTAACTTCACCGTCCGAGGGAATTCCCCCCGGGCGGTGAGGCCGTTTTATCGCTCCGCCAAGCTCTCTGGCGCGGGACGAGACGGAATACAGAAGAGAGCACGAAGACGAGACGGGATTAAGGATCGATCATGGCGTTGTCGTTCACGGACCGCAAACGAGTGCGCAAGACTTTCGGACGGATTGCCGAAGTCGCGCAGTTGCCGAACCTCATCGAGGTGCAGCGCGAGTCATACGCGCAGTTCCTTCAGATGTATGTGAAGCACGACAAGCGGGAAAATTCGGGCCTCGAGGCGGTGTTCCGCTCGGTGTTTCCGATCACCGACTTCGCGGAAGTGTCGCGTCTCGAATACGTGCACTACGAGTTTGAAGAGCCGAAATACGATGTTGACGAGTGCCGTCAGCGCGGCATGACGTTCGCGGCGCCGCTCAAAGTGAAGCTGCGCCTGATCGTGTTCGAAGTCGATCAAGAAACGCAGGCCAAGTCCGTCAAGGACATCAAGGAACAAGACGTTTACATGGGCGACATGCCGCTCATGACCGAGCTTGGTACGTTCATCGTGAACGGCACCGAGCGTGTGATCGTCAGCCAGATGCACCGCTCGCCGGGCGTCTTCTTCGACCACGACAAGGGCAAGACGCACTCGTCGGGCAAGTTGTTGTTCGGCGCCCGGGTCATTCCCTACCGCGGCTCGTGGCTCGACTTCGAGTTCGACGCGAAGGACATCATCCACGTCCGCATCGACCGCCGCCGTAAGCTGCCGGCGACTACGCTGCTCTACGCTCTTGGTCTTTCGGGCGAGGACATTCTCAGCCAGTTCTATCGCACCGTCATGTTCAAGCAGGCGAAAGAGGGTTGGACCACGCCGTTCGACGCCGAGCGCATGCGCAACCTGAAGCCCGCGCACGACCTGAAAAACGCAAAGACCGGCGATGTTGTGATAGAGGCGGGCCGCAAGCTGACGCCGCGCGCCGCGCGCAAGCTCGCTGAAGAAGGCTTGAAGCAACTGCTGGTTCCGAACGAGGAACTCGTGGGCCGTTACCTGGCGCTCGACATGGTCAACGGAGAGACCGGCGAAATTTACGCCGAAGCCGGCGACGAAGTTTCCGAGAAGATGCTGGAAGAACTCGACGACGCGGGCTTCGACGAGATCGCGCTGCTCGACATCGACCACGTCAACACGGGCTCGTTCATCCGCAACACGCTCGCCGTCGACAAGAACCAGTCGCGCGAGCAGGCGTTGATCGACATCTACCGTGTTATGCGCCCGGGCGAGCCGCCGACGCTAGACACCGCCGAAACGCTGTTCAACGGTCTCTTCTTCGATTCCGAGCGTTACGATCTCTCTGCCGTCGGTCGCGTGAAGATGAATTCGCGCCTCGGTCTCGACGCGCCGGACACGCAGCGCACGCTTCGCAAGGAAGACCTCCTCACCGTCGTTAAGGTCTTGCACGACCTGCGCGACGGCAAGGGCGAAATCGACGACATCGACAACCTGGCGAACCGCCGCGTGCGGTCCGTCGGCGAGTTGATGGAGAACCAGTACCGCGTCGGCCTGCTGCGCATGGAACGCGCGATCAAGGAGCGCATGTCGTCGGTCGAAATCGACACCGTCATGCCGCACGATCTGATCAACGCGAAGCCCGCGGCAGCCGCCGTGCGCGAGTTCTTCGGCTCCTCGCAGCTCTCGCAGTTCATGGACCAGACGAACCCGCTCTCCGAGATCACGCACAAGC
>CAZYGK010000197.1:0-5172 GCA_964647355.1 uncultured Flavobacteriaceae bacterium
ACAGCTGCGCCGTCGGCGCCACCCACTGGGACCACATGCAGATGGGCGGCGACCTGCCGGGACCGAAGCCGCAAATGTTCTTTGCCCCCGATCGCGTCAAAAAGCGCAATCAGGACTGGGGCCCGGGCGGTCTGGACAAGCGGCTCGCCTCGGCTTGGGGCGCATTCAACGCTTCCGTCGACAGCTGGATGAAGATCGTTGAAGGCCGCGGCCGCAGCGATGTGGAACGCGTCTACCGTGATATGGTGGCAGGCAAAGCAAAGCCCGAAGAAGGGCACGTGCTGGCGCTCTAAGCGGGCGAATGGGGAGGGGACGCATGCGTTGGACCATCGCATTGGCAGCGGCGTTCTTCGTGCGCGCTGCTGCCGCCGAGCCCGCAACCGTCAACGTCCTCGACGTGCCCACATTGAATACGCTGGAGGACACCGGGTTCTCGCTTTCGGAGCAGCTTGGCGGTGCGCGCATGACGACCACGAGCGAGCTTTATGCCGGCAATGCGCTCTACCGCTCGCTCGCCGATACGATCGGCCGGCCTCTGGCGCACGATGCGCGTACCGACCAGCTTCCGCAGGCGATCCCGCAAGGGATGGGGGACGTGCCGGAGATGGTGCGCCTGTTGCGCAACTTCGAAGACAAAGGGAAGCGCTCGGCGAACGACACCAAAGGCGGGTACTTCATCCGGTACCTCTCGAACAACTCGCAGTATCCATACACGATCGAGTATGACGGCGACGAGCCGCGCCACTTCGATACGCGCTGGCTCGCCTCGCCGCACGGCACGATGAGACTTGTCGGTATCGTGAATCGGATGGATCGCGCAGATTTCGATCCGGCGAGTTGTGGCGAGGTTCGCTTCATCTACCGGCTGTCTTATCGCACGGGGACGTCGGGGTCGTCGTTGCCGTTCTTTCTAAACGTCGTGCGCGTCTATCCGAAGCTGCCGGACTGTGCGCCGTTTGCGCGGCGGTGGATCGGCCGCTTGAGTGCTGCGAGCCTGAAGAGCGGTGTGTTGCGCGATCTCGCGTTCAAGCAGATCGAGCTCAATTTTCAATCGCTCCGTTTCACGTCGGGCTACATGCATGATTTCGGCGGCCAGGCGATGTACATGCAGCGCATTTTTCGCGCTCAGTCCGGGCGCTTGGTGCCCGTTACCTTGGAGAACACGCCCGACGTTTTGGCGGTCGAGCGCAACCCCGCTCTTCTCTCGCGGTTCGTCGAGTATCTGAAGCAGGGCGACAGACTTGCGAAGCTCGACAGCGGCACGCTCGTGATCGACTTCGACCCCGCGTTTCTCAGCAAATTTGCGGTCTCGTGGTCCACACTGGGCCGCGCGCGCGTCGCGAACAAGCCGTACACGCGGCTGTTCGAGGGCAAGCGAGCGTTGCTGAATTCGATCGATATTGGGGGGCTCAAGTACATCAAGTCGCACGATGCTCTGGTCGAGCGGTTGAACAACCTCACCTGCATGGGGTGCCATCAGATGAGCGGAACGGCGGGCTTCCATCTGCTGGGGCTCGCCGACGACAAGTTCTCGCATCACTTCAATCGCCAACAGTTGCCGTTGTCTCCGCACGCCTATGCGGAAGCGGCGCGACGTACGGCTTATGTTGAGGCGCTCGCGGCAGGGCGGCAGCCGAACCGTCTCCGGCCGCATTCGTCGTTTCCGGCTGCCGCGTGGACGCAAGCGGGCGTGCCTGTCTTCAAGAAGGCGACCGTCGGCGAATTGTGTACGACATCGGCAATCTATGCCGGTGCGCCGGCGTGCGTGTCGGGAACGGCCTGCCAGCGCACGGTCACGTCGCGCACGCAAACGGTTTTGTTCGGCGAGTGCGTGGTTTCCGGGGGGCGACGGGCTAGCGCCGGCGACGTCTGCTGGAAGGGCGAGGTTCTCGATGTCGCCGGCGCGCCGCAAAATCGCGGGCCTTTGCCTGCCTCCAACCTATTCGCATTCCAGGATAAATGGATGTTCGGTGGGTCCGCCTATTCGCGCGGCGAAATGAGCGGCCTCAAATGCGTGCTGCCGCAAAGCGGTGCGCCGCTGGGCCGGGCGAGCCGCGATTGCTCGGCCGCGGAAGAGAACTTCATCGACGTCAATCCGGCGCTACGGGTGCCGCGCGAGTTGTGTGCGAACCAGGGCGGGAATGGGTTCGATCTGTGCGCGGCGAGCGGCAATTCCGGTGCTTGCCTGGAGTCGCGCGTGGTGCGGGGCATGCTCGACACGTGCTCGCCGAGCCGCACGTGCCGCGAAGACTACATCTGTCAGAAGTTTCCGGACTACGACAGAATTAGTGCGCGCGACTACGGCAACTTGCGCAACGGGCAGCGCGTGAACCGATCTTCGCCCGACAAGATCAATGGCAGGGCAATCCGGGCGTTGCAGGCGGCGGAGGTCGGGTTCTGCGTGCCGACCTATTTCTTGTTCAATATGCGCACGGACGGGCATCCGAGCCCGGTGACTGGTCGTCCGCCCGGCGTGCCCAGGTTCGATCGAACGCAGCCCGTGCGTGGGTATCGCTAAGCAGCGCGAAGAAAGGCTTCGTAGTCGCGGATGAGCGCCTTCGTTGCGGCCTCGACGATGCGCTTGCCTTTTTCGGGCGTCGCTTGGCTGGGGTCGGAGCCGATGCGGCCGTCGGGGAACTGGCGGCGGTAGTCGTCGGCGTCGCGGATCGAGCCGTTTGGCGCGATCTTCGGATGCATCTCGGCCTTCTTCTGCGCGTCGGGGTAGGCGAAGTAGGTGACGGAGACTTCGCTTGCGGTGGCGTGGCTGCCCTCGCCGACGGGGAAGAGTTCGCGGCAAAGGTCGCCGACGCCGGGGAGTTCCCACCAGTTGCGCAGAAGTAAGCGGATCGGCTTGCGGTTCGAGCCCGCTCTCCCGAACGAGAACTCCGAGTAGATCTCGCTAAAGGCCGAGTTGACGGGGGCGATGTTGCCGCCGTGGCCGTTGAACCAATAGATGCGGTCGAAGCCGTGGCGCGTCAGCGAGGTCGTCCAATCCTGCATGGCTGCGATCATCGTCGAGGGGCGCAGCGTGATCGTGCCGGGGAAGCCCAGATGGTGCTGGGCGGAGCCAACGTTGAACGTCGGGCCGATGAGGATGCCGCTTTCGTCGCCCGCGGCTTTCGCGATCACTTCGGGGCAGATCGCGTCGGTGCCGAGGAGGCCGTTCGGTCCGTGCTGCTCGGTGGAGCCGATGGGGACGATCAGGCCGGTCGATTGCTTCAGGTAGGCCTCGATTTCCGGCCACGACGATTGGTGCAGCTGCATGGTTCCCCTGGCGTTTTTTGCTAGCCCAAGGCTAGGGTTAGCGCGTCACGCCATTCAACGCAAAGAGCCGTTCCCATGACCAAGAGTGAAGCCAAGCCGGGGCCCTTGCACGGTATCCGGGTGATCGACCTGACGCAGTTCGTGCTGGGGCCTTATGCGACCCAGACTTTGGGCGATCTCGGCGCCGACGTGATCAAGGTTGAGGATCCTTCGACCGGCGATCGGCAGCGCAATCAGGGCAAAGCGCCGAAGTCGCAGAACATGGGGCCGCTATTCGTGGCGCTGAACCGGAACAAGCGGTCGGTGGCGCTCGATTTGAAGACTGAGGAGGGGAAGGCGCAGCTGAGGAAGCTCGTCGCGACGGGCGACGTGTTCATTCACAATATGCGGCCGGAGGCGATCAAGCGGCTCGGATTCGGCTATGGCGATGTCGCGGCGTTGAAGCCCGACATCATCTATGTCGAGGCGATCGGATACGGTTCGGGCGGGCCCTACAACGGCCGCCAAGCGTTCGACGATTTGATCCAAGCCGCGTCGGGCGCGTGCGATTTGCTGCCGCTCTACGACGGGAACGACGAGCTTCGGCCGTTTCCCTCGATCATCGCCGACAAGACGTGCGGGCTCTTTGCGGTGATTGCAACGCTGGCGGCGTTGCAGCATCGCGCGCGGACAGGCGAGGGGCAGTTCGTCGAGGTGCCAATGCTTGAGACGTTCACGGGGTTCATTCAAGCCGAGCATGTCTGGGGGAAGACTTATATCGATCTGCCGGGCAAGTTCGGCCATCCGACGACAATCACGCCGCACCGAAAGCCCTACAAGACGAAGGACGGCTATATCGTCGTGCTGCCGGCTAGCCGCGAAGGGTCCGTGAAGTTTCTGGAGCTGGGCGGGTTTCCCGATGCCTACAACAGCGAGCGGTTTCTCTCGGCACCCGACGGCAAGGGACGGGTCAACGCCTACTACGGGATGATGTGTGATGCGGCGCTCACCCGCACGACGGACGAGTGGATGCGGCTGTGCGACGAGCACAATATCCCGGCGATGCGCGCGAACGAGACGAAGACGCTGTTCGACGACCCGCACTTCAAGGCCGTGGGTTTTTTCGAGGAGCGCGAGATTGCCTCGGAGGGCCGGTACCGGACGATGCGGCCTGGGCTGAAGTTCGCCAAGAGCCCGTGCGCGATCCGGCTGGATCCGCCGACGGTCGGGCAGGATACGGCTGAGGTGTTGCGCGAAATCGAGTGATCGACGTAGGGTTCGCCCGCACAAAAATACGAGGAGACGCGCCCATGACCGACCAGCTTATTCCCGTGACTGCCGCGTGGGAAAAGAGGGCGTTTGTCGACAACGGGAAGTATCTCGATCTCTACAAAGCGTCGGTCGCCGATCCGGTCGCGTTTTGGCGGGAGCAGGGCAAGCGTGTCGACTGGATCAAGCCCTTTACGAAGGTCAAAAACGTTTCGTACGATGCGAAGAACCTGTTCATTCGCTGGTACGAGGACGGTTCGCTGAACGTTGCGGCGAACTGCATCGACCGGCATTTGGCGAAGCGCTCCCATCAAACGGCGATCATTTGGGAAGGCGACGATCCCAAAGATTCCAAGCACATCACATACAAGCAGCTTCACGAGGAGGTTTGCCGGTTCGCGAACGTGCTGACCGCGAACGGGGTCAAGAAGGGCGATCGGGTCACGATCTATATGCCGATGATCCCGGAGGCCGCCTATGCAATGCTGGCCTGCGCGCGGGTCGGGGCGGTGCATTCGGTGGTGTTCGGCGGGTTTTCGCCGGACAGTTTGGCGGGACGCATTCTCGACTGCGCGTCAACGGTCGTGATCACGGCAGACGAGGGTTTGCGCGGCGGTAAGACGGTGCCGTTGAAGCAGAATACGGATGTGGCGCTGACGC
>CAZYGK010000198.1:0-5165 GCA_964647355.1 uncultured Flavobacteriaceae bacterium
CGAACACGTCGCCGCCCATCATGCGCGCGCCGGGCTGCGCCGCCTGATCGAACTCGAACGCCATGCGCGCCGCCAACTCTTCGCGGCTGCGCGCTTTGATCAGCCCGCTTCCCTTGATCTCGACGAGATCGCGGTCCGTCTCCAGCGTCAGATGCGCGGCCTCGGCATTCGCAGCCAGCACCAGTTCCGCCGTCTCCCGCGTGCGCGGCAGTCCGGAGGAAAGCGCTCTGTCGAACCGCACGTGAGCAAGCGCAAGGCCGCTCGCCGCCGCCTGCTCGCGCCCAAGCGGCGTCAACGGCACGGTCTCCGTGTGCCCGCTCTCGCGCACCTCGCGCCCGAAATAGTCGACATGACCGTGGCGCATCAGATAGATGCGCCGCCGGCCCGTAGTCCCCGGAAGAGCGCTCACGCTAGATCGCGCCGGCGGACTTCAGCGCCGCAATGTCAGCGCCGCTGAATCCGAACTCGCTCAGGATCTGATCGTTGTGCTGCCCTGACGTCGGCGCAGGCCCCTGCACTTCCACCTTCGTGCGGCTGAACTTCGGCGCCGGCCCGGGTTGCACCACGCCTTCTATCTCTACAAACGATCCACGCGCTCGATTGTGCGGATGGTTCGGCGCTTCGCTGAGCGACAACACCGGCGCGTAGCAGACGTCGGTACCTTCCATCAGCTTGTCCCACGTATCGCGTGTCTTCGTTTTGATGACTGCCGCGACCTTCTGCTTCAGGCTCGGCCACTTCGAGCGATCCATCTGCGATTGGAATTCGGGATCGGTCAGCGATGCCTTCTCGAGCAACAACGCATAGAACTGCGGCTCGATCGATCCGATCGACACCCACTTCCCGTCCGCCGTCTCGTAGGTGTCGTAGAAGTGCGCACCGCCGTCGAGTAAGTTCACGCCCTTCTCATCTTGCCACATGCCCATCGCCTTGAAGCCGTAGAACATTGACATCAGCGAGGCCGCACCTTCGGTCATCGCGCAGTCGACAACCTGTCCCTTGCCCGAGCCGCGCGCTTCGAACAGCGCACACGCCATGCCGAATGCGAGGTAGAGCGCACCGCCGCCGAAATCGCCGACAAGATTGAGCGGCGGCACCGGTGTTTGGCCTTTGCGTCCGATCCCGTGCAGCGCACCGGTGAGCGCGATGTAGTTGATATCGTGGCCCGCAGCTTGAGAAAGAGGCCCCGTTTGTCCCCAACCTGTCATGCGCCCGTAAACCAACTTCGGGTTCCGCGCGAGCGTGACGTCGGGCCCGAGGCCCAACTTCTCCATAACCCCTGGTCGAAACCCTTCGAGCAATGCGTCCGACTGGGCGATCAACTTCAAGGCGACTTCCACTGCCTCCGGCTTCTTCAAATCCAGGGCAATCGAGCGCCGCCCGCGGCTCGTAATGTCGAATTTGTTGGCGCCGCGCCCGCCCTTGCGATCGATACGTACAACTTCTGCGCCCATATCGCTGAGCAGCATCGCGCAAAACGGACCGGGACCGATGCCTGCGAACTCGACGACCTTCACACCTTTAAGCGGACCCATGACATTGCCTCCAAGATTGAATAGGTAATTGCGTATAGAGCAGGGTTTAGTTCATCGCGGACGGGCTCGCAAATCGGTATCGGAGTGGTGGGAATGAAGTTACGCACGGTTGCTGTCGCAACGACATGTTTGTGCATGCTGTTGTCGCTGAGCTTGGCCTCCGCATGGGCGGACGGGATGCCGGACGAGGACAACTTCAATCCCGTCGCATCGAAACCGGGCGTGCCTGCGCCAGGTGTCGTACAACCGCCGCCGATCAAAGGAACGAAGGCAACGCCGAAGCCCGCCCCGGCACCGGCGCTTGCTCCGAAGCCTTCGCCCGCCGCAACACCCGCGCCTGCTGCGACGCCTGCACCAACCGCAACACCCGCACCGGCGACGACGCCCACGCCAACCCCCGCTCCTGCGCTCGCACCGGCGCCGACGACGACGCCCGCGACAACGCCGCCGGCCGCGCCACCGCCTGCAGCAACGCCGCAACCCACACCGGCAGCGGCACCTGCCCCAGCTCTTGTTCCGGCACCATCGCCAACCACGACGGCAACACCGGCACCCGCCCCGTCAGCGACGGCATCGGTATCGCGCCTACACGCGGTGATCTCGATCGATGTGAAGGTGCTCGAACGTCAACCGCCCGCAGCCGAAGTCATCGTCAAGGGCAAGGCACCGACCGGCGGCTGGACGAACGTCACGCTGCGCCCGATCGAAACGAAGGGCACCGTGCTTGAGCTTGAACTCGTCGGCACCCCGCCGCCGGGTCCGGCGACGCAAGCAATCACCGACGTGGCCGCGGCGGTTCAGATCAATCCGCTGCCCGCAGGCGTCAAGATGATCCGCGTCGTCGCCAACACGAACAAGGCGCTCAAGGTCGTCCAGTAACGTAACCGCTCAGCCGAGCAATTGTCCGTCATCGGCCGTAAACAGCGAGCCGGTGATGAACGAGGCATGAGTTGAACACAGCAGAAGCAGCGTAGCGTCCAGATCTTCCACGCGTCCGATCCGGCGGCGCGGAAATCCCGCGATCTGCTTCTGCCCGCCCTCGGTCTTGAACCACTGCTCGTTGATCTCGGTTTCGATGAAACCGGGACAGATTGCATTCACCGCAATATGATGCTTTGCCCACTCCCGCGCGAGCCCCTTCGTCATCATCGCGACTGCCGCCTTCGACATGCTGTAGGCGACAAGCCCGGGCAGCGCCTTGAAGGCGCCGATCGAAGCAATATTAACAATCCGCCCGCCGATCTTCTGTTCGACCATCCGCGCACCAACGGTCTGCGCGACAAAGAACGCACCCTTCACGTTCGTGTTCATCAACATGTCGTAGTCGCGTTCGCTCAAACTTGCCGCACTGGACTGGACGTTCAAACCCGCGTTGTTAACGAGAATTGAGATCGGCCCCGCCGCCTTCTCCGCCGCGGAAACGCAGGCACGAATGCCTGCGACATCCGTCACATCGAGTGCAAGCACAGTCGCATGACCGCCCTTCGCAGCGATCCTGTCCCTTAACGCGGCGAGCCGCTCGACGCGCCGGCCGGTAATCACCACGCGTGCGCCAGCATCGCTCAGAACTTCCGCAAAGCGCGCACCGAATCCGCTGGTTGCACCGGTGATGAACGCGGTTTGTTCTTTAAGATCGAACGTCACTTGTGAGGTCATCGAACTTCTCAAAAAGGTTGCGGACAATTATCCTTAAACGAGTACAAGCATCTTCCCCAAGTGCGAAAACTTCTTTTCTGTTGCGCACTTCCATGCGTATCTTCGAGCCCATGCAAATCGACGTCATCTCCGACACGGTCTGTCCGTGGTGTTACATCGGCAAGCGCCGCCTGGAGCGCGCGCTTCGTCTGCGCCCTCAGATCGAATTCGACGTGCGCTGGCGTCCGTTTCAACTCGACCCCGCCACGCCGCTCGAAGGCGTCGACCGTAAGACTTACATCGAACGCAAGTTTGGCTCGTCGGAGAAGATCAAACCGATCCACGCTGCCCTCCTGAAAGCTGGCGAAGACGAAGGCATCCCCTTCGCGTTTGAAAAAATCACCCGCACGCCGAACACGCTGAACTCGCACCGCGTCATCCGCTGGGCGCATTCGCTGGGCGTTCAAGACCAACTCGTTGAAAGCCTGTTTCGCGCCTATTTCGTCGAAGGCGCCGACATCGGCCAGATCAAGGTCTTGGCCGCCATTGCCGACAACGTCGGCCTCGACGGCGAACTCGTCGAGGAACTTCTGAGCTCCGACGCCGACCGTGAATCCGTCGAACGCGAAGACACGATGGCCCGAAAGATCGGCATCAACGGCGTGCCGACGTTCCTGATCGGCGGCACGGTTCTCGTGAACGGTGCCCAAGACGCCGAGCACCTCGTCCGCGTCATCGACCGCGTTGCTGCCGGCGGCGAAAGCGCCGCCGCCACCGGCTGAGTCAGAGCCCGGCCCAGCGCGCCGTCCAGTACGTGGCCCCTGCAGCCACGTACGCCATCGCGAACAGATAACCGAACATAAACGCCGTCCAGCGCCACGAATTCATCTCGCGCCGCGCGACAGCCAGTGTCGCCATGCACTGCGGCGCGAACACGTACCATGCAAGGAACGCCAGCGCTGTCGGCAGCGACCACGCGCTTTGCAGCGCCTGTGCCAAACCGATCGTGTCACCGTCACCCTGCACCGCGTAAACCGTGCCGAGCGCACCCACCGCCACTTCGCGCGCCGCAAACCCCGGAACGAGGGCAATCGCAATCTCGAGATTGAAACCGATCGGCTTCAACAAAGGCTCAAGCCAACTGCCGAGCATCCCCGCATAGGTTTCGCGAATACCGTTGGCGCCGGCCGGATACGTCGACAGGAACCACAGGATCACCGACACCGCGAAAATGAACTTGCCCGCGCGCTTCAAGAACGCCCAAGCGCGCACCCAGAGGTTAATGAAGAAGTCCCGCGGATCGGGCAGCTTGTAGGTCGGCATCTCCATCAGCAGCGGCTGCGGCCGCCCGCGCGTGAGCGTGCGCTTCAGGAGGAATGCAACGGCGACCGCACTGATCACGCCCGTCACATAGAGCGCGAACATAACAAGCCCCTGCAGATTGAACACACCGACCGCCGTCGGCGGAATGAATGCAGCGATGATCAGCGTATAGACCGGCAGTCGCGCCGAACACGTCATCAACGGGGCGACCAAGATCGTGGTCAGTCGGTCGTTTTCGTTCTCGATGGTCCGCGCCGACATCATGCCGGGAATAGCACACGCAAAGCTCGACAGCAGCGGAATGAACGCGCGGCCGTTCAACCCCACGCGCAGCATCAGCTCGTCCATCAAGAACGCGGCGCGCGCCATGTATCCCGACGCTTCCAACGCCAGAATGAACGCAAACAGGATCACGATTTGCGGCAAAAACACGACGACGCTCCCCACGCCGGCAATGATCCCGTCGACAATCAGGCTCTTCAGCCAACCATCGGCCAGCGCCGAACCGATCCACAGCCCGAGCGCGGCGATCCCATCCTCGATCCACGTCATCGGCAACTCTGCCCACGTGAACACCGCTTGGAACACGAGGAACAACAGCCCGAACAAGATGAAGAGCCCTGCAACCGGATGCAGCACAACCTGATCGATCGCGCGCGTCAGCTTGTTCAT
>CAZYGK010000199.1:0-5160 GCA_964647355.1 uncultured Flavobacteriaceae bacterium
GGGGCCGTGATTCTGCCACGCGGTGCGCCTAAGTTACCGGCCATGAATCGCGAATTGCTCCACAAGCTTCTGGATT
Organism: uncultured Flavobacteriaceae bacterium; assembly: GCA_964647355.1. GTDB lineage: Bacteria > Pseudomonadota > Alphaproteobacteria > Micropepsales > Micropepsaceae > SZUA-430. The sequence goes on from CAZYGK010000199.1 coordinate 77, forward strand.
GGCGCGGCTGGGCCGATTGGCTCGGTAAGGCGGCGCCGTGGCTCGCCAAGCTGCCATTGCCAAAGTTCACATGGCGGGTATGGCGTTGGGCACTGCTGGTGCCCGCGGTTCTGATCCTCGTGCTGATCTTGCTGCCGTTCCTGATCCCGGTCAGCGTCTACAAGGAACAGATCATCGCGCAGGTGAAGGCCTCGACGGGACGCTCGCTTACGATCGACGGCGGCTTACGGCTGTCGTTGTGGCCAGCGTTCGGGGTGACGGTCGAGAACGTGAGTTTCGCGAACGCGCCGGGCGCTGCGGAACCGCTGATGGCTTCCATGGACACGATGGTGGTTGGCGCGGAGCTGTTTCCGTTGCTGTCGGGCAAGCTCAACGTCACCGAGGTCCGGTTCGTGAAGCCGGTGATCCATCTTGAGGTCGATGCGCAAGGGCGCGGCAACTGGCTGTTCGAGGGTGCGGGAAGCAACGCACCGGCCGCCACGTCCGGTACGGCGGCGGGCGGCGACGTTAGCTTCGCCGATGCGCGCATCGTGGACGGCGTGCTGAGCTATCGCGATGCGCGCGCGGGCACGGCGCAGCGGATCGAAGGGATCGACGCGACGGTGCGGATGCCGGGGCTCGATCAGCCGATGACGATCGCAGGCGGGCTGACTTGGAACAAGGAAGCGATCGATGTCGATGCGGAGATCGCCGATCCGCGCGCCCTGTCGACGGGAGCCAAGAGCAAGGTCAAATTCAAGGTCGGCGGCGAGGTCTTGGATGCGTCGTTCGACGGCGAACTCGATGCGGCGACGAACGTTGCAGCGGGGAACGTCAACTTCGGCACGTCTTCGGTGAAGCGGTTGGCGTCCTGGGCCGGCGCTGCGGCATCGCCGGATGCAGACAAGTTCGGCGCGATCAAGGTTGCGGGCGCGGTCACGATCAGGCCGGAACTGATCTCGCTCAAAGACGCAAAACTTTCGACCGACGTGCTCGAGGCTACGTTCACGGGCACGGTCGACGCGCAAACGAGCAAGGTCGCCGGGGTCGTCGATGCGCGAACAGAGTCTGCGCGCGAACTTGCGAAGCGGGTTGGCATTGCGCTGCCGGGCGCCAAGGGGCTCGGTCCCGCAACCGTCAAAGGCGCGCTCAGCATCACGCCGGATCGCGTCGCCTTCGACAATGTGCAATTCACCGTCGACCGCGAACTCCTGAAGGCGAATTTCACGGGCACGCTCGACACCGCGACGGGGAAGGTTGCGGGCATGCTCGACGCGCGATCCAGTTCAGCACGGCAATTGGCATCGCTGGTTGGCGCCGCGTTGCCGGGGACGCGCGGGTTTGGGCCGCTGACGTTCGCCGGCGCAATCAGCACGGCGCCGGGACGGGTCGCGTTCAAAGACGCCAGGCTCTCCGTCGACGGCGATATTCTGCGGACGTCGTTCACGGGCACGCTGGAGACTGCGACGGCCAAAGTTGCCGGGATCGTCGACCTTCGTTCGAGTTCCGCACGCGAACTTGGCTCGCGCGCCGGGTTCCAGCTGCCGGGTTCACATGGGTTCGGACCGCTGACGGTTGCGGGCGCACTCACCTCGACGCCCGGACGGGTCGCGTTCAACGGCGCGACGCTGACTGTCGACGGCGACGTGCTGCGCGCGAACTTCACCGGTGTGTTCGACACAACAGCGAGCAAGGCCTCGGGCAAGGTCGACTTGCGTTCGAGTTCGGCACGGCAGTTGGCCTCACGCGCCGGCTTCGTTCTGCCCGGCGACAACGGCTTCGGCCAACTCGCCATCAGCGGCAATCTGGACTCGACGCCGCAGCGCGTCGTGTTCGACAACGTCCGGCTTGCGCTCGACGGCATGAACGGTACGGGCGACCTGACTTTGACGATGGGCGCGCGGCCTCACGCGAAGGCAAGCCTTTCGCTCGACAGACTTGATCTCAATCCTTATCTGGGCGGTGGCGCCGGGCCGCGCTCGACCGGCGGGACTATCGCGCCTTGGAGCGACGATGCGATCGACGCGTCTGCGTTGCGGGCCATTGATGCCGATCTCGCGTTCGCGGTCGACGCGTTGAACGTCGGAGGCTTGCGGATGGGGCGGAGCGCGCTCGACTTCGCGCTTTCGGGTGGAAAGCTACGCGCGAACCTAAAGCAAATGGCGCTCTACGGTGGCGACGGCAAAGGCACGGTGACGCTCAGCGGCGCCGGCAGCGCGCCTGAAGTCGCGCTCGATGTGGTGCTAAGCGGGATTCGGGCTGAACCGCTTTTGACCGATGCGGCCGGGTTCAACCGGCTGAGCGGGACCGGCAACATGACGCTGAAGCTCTCCGGCGCGGGCCGTTCGCAGCGATCGCTAATGAGTTCGCTTGACGGCACGGTCGCGATAAAGCTTGAGGACGGTGCAGTCAAAGGCGTCGACTTGGCGGCGGTTGCGCGCACGATTCAGTCGGCGATTTCGCGCTCCGCCATCGGCAGCGCCGCCAAAACGGACTTTGCGGAGTTTTCGGCCTCGCTCGCGATCAAGAACGGTGTCGGGCGAAACGACGATCTTCGCTTGTTGAACCCGTTCGTGCGGCTGACCGGTGCCGGGACCGTCGATGTCGCCGGGCAGCGGCTCGACTACCGGGTCGACCCGCGTGCGGTCGGTTCAAGCGAGGGTCAAGGCGGCAAGCACGACATCAAAGGGGTAGGCATTCCGTTTTTGATCAAGGGGCCTTGGACGAAGCTTTCCTATGCGCCGGACCTCGCCGGCCTCACGAATACGGCGATCGACTCGATCATCAAGGGCGAGGATCCACTCGAGGCGATCAAGAACCAGACCGGCCTCGACCAGTTGTTCGGCAAGAAGCCTAAGCCGCAGCCTGTGCAGGCGCAGCCCGGCGAGGCGCCGCAAACTTCCCCTCAGACGCAAGAACCGCCACCAGCGGCCAAGCCTGAGCCGGCGCCGGAATCACCCGCGCAACCGGAACCGGCACCTGCGGAGCAACCGGATCAGGGTGTGCCTTCAAACCCACAACAAGAGGGTGCACAACCGCAGAAAAACGAGCCGAAGCAGAAGGTCGACCCGCTTGAGGCGTTGAAGGGGCTGCTTGGGAAGCCCTAGCGGCTAGGATATGCTTTCAATTAACCCCCCGCTTCCTTAAGGTCGGCACCTGCCTGTTGGGATAAAGGTAGGGGGAAACGAGGCATCGTCCGTCGTATCCATGGCAGCTGACACAAAAGACGCGCCTGGAAAGGCTCCAAGCAAGGGCTTTTCGCTTCGATCGAGATTGCTTGGCGTCCCCGACGGCGAACCGGCCGCGGAGGTGGCGGAGGCGATTGGCGAATCAAGCGAACAGCCTCCGACCGATGGTGCCGCAACGGCGGCGACCGACGCGGTTGAGCCCAAGCCAGAAGCGCAGAAACCAGACGACGAGCAAGAAGAAGAGGCAGAGCCGCCACGTGTCGGCGTCGCATTGGCGCCCCGCAGGAACTCGCTACTTGCGTCCGCTTTCGGTCTCGGCGCGAATCGAAAAGCCGATCCGAAGCCCGAGCCCGTGCCGGAGGTTGTCGCCGAGCCGGTGTCCGAGGCGCCCGTCAGCGAACCGGAGCCGCAAATCGAAGTTCGCCCGGTCGATATTCCCGAGCCAGATCGGGGGCCGGTGATCGTTCCGCTCGCGCGGGACAAAGCGCCGGACGTGGTGCAAGACGCTCTTATTGCGCCGGCCGCCGAAGACGAACAAGCACACGTCGAAGTCGTGCCCATTGGTCCGACGCCATTCGTGCGCTTTGCCGGCGTAAAAAAGACCTATGACGGCGTGTCGCTTGTCGTGAAGGACCTGAACCTCGAGATCGCGAAGGGTGAGTTCCTGACGCTTCTTGGCCCTTCGGGTTCGGGCAAGACGACGACGCTGATGATGCTGGCGGGGTTCGAGACGCCGACCGCGGGCGATATTCAGCTGAACGGTCAGTCACTGACCACGATGCCGCCGCACAAGCGAGGCCTCGGCTTCGTGTTCCAGAACTACGCGCTGTTTCCGCACATGACGGTCGCCGAGAACCTTGCGTTCCCGCTTGAGGTTCGCAAAGTCGGCCGCAGCGAAATCAAAGAGCGCGTGGCGAAGGCGCTTGCGATGGTCGAGCTCGCGGGCTTCGACAAGCGCAAGCCGAGCCAACTTTCGGGCGGACAGCAACAGCGCATCGCGGTGGCCCGGGCGCTCGTGTTCGACCCGGAACTCGTGCTGATGGACGAGCCGTTGGGCGCGCTCGACAAGCACTTGCGCGAACAGATGCAATACGAACTGAAGCGGTTGCATCGCGAATTGGGTGTGACCGTCGTTTACGTGACGCACGATCAGGGCGAGGCGTTGACGCTGTCGGATCGTATCGCCGTGTTCCATGAAGGCGTCATTCAGCAGCTGGATACGCCGACAAACATCTACGACCATCCGGCGAACGCGTTCGTTGCCGGCTTTATCGGCGAGAACAACGCGCTGCCGGGCAAAGTGCTCCGCATCGACGGCGAGCAGTGCACGATGGAATTGATGGGCGGGACGCGCGTCAAAGCGACGAACGGCAACTGCAACGCGATCGGGCAAACCGGCGTCGTTTGCGTTCGGCCGGAAGACCTTATGATTGCGTCCGACGCGCCGCACGGCAGCAATCATGTGCCAGCCATGATCGAGGATTTCATCTTCCACGGCGACCATCTGCGCGTGAAGCTGTCGGCGCCAGGGATGCACGAAATCATCGTCAAGGCGCCTGCGCGGGCGAACTTCCCCGCGAAGGGCGTAGCCGTCACCTTGTCGTGGGAGCCTGCAGCCGCGCGCGCGTTTATTTCCTGAACAGTCTGAAACAGAAGTCGTGGGATGGTTCGCCTCGCGAATCATGACACGGGATAAGAGCAACGATAGAGAGAACTGAACCCATGGGCCGTACGACCGGAATCATCATCGCTGCAGCCGCCGCCATCGTCATTCTGGCGGGCGTGTTGCTGTTCATGCTGGGCCGCGGATCCGAGAAGGCGGTCAACGACCTCGACAAAGAACTTTCCGATATGCAGCTGCCCGGCCCCGACGGTTCGACGCCTTCGGCAGGAGTGGCGGCCGGTGCGCTCAACGGC
>CAZYGK010000200.1:0-5156 GCA_964647355.1 uncultured Flavobacteriaceae bacterium
TCCACAAGCGCGGCAACTTCATGACCAGCCACACCATCGTCATGCGCTCCAAAACCCGCACCGTGCGCTGGATCAAAGCCCGCCACGTGATCAAGGGCGTCTAAAACTCCCACCATCATCATGTTGTCATCCCGGCCGAACGGAGCGAAGCGAAGTGAGCGCCGGGACCCAGGGGATCAAGCACAGCAGGTCGCGCCCATTCCCCTGGGTCCCGGCTCGCGCATCGCTTTGCTCCGCTTGGCCGGGATGACAAGTTATGAGTGCGGGATCGCCCAATGCGCCTGACCGAAGTAAAACTGCCGCTCGGCCACACCGAGGCCGACCTGCGTGCTGCGGTGTTGAAGCGGCTCCGCGTGCGTGACGACGAGCTGATCGATCTCGCCGTGTTCCGCCGCGCCGTCGATGCGCGCAAGCCCAAGGCCATCGTCTTCATCTACACGATCGACGTCGCGATGAAGAACGAAGCGGCGGTCATGGCGCGGCTCAAGGGCGACCGCCACGTCGGCGCCTCGCCCGACATGAGCTACAAAATCACCCGCACCCAAATGCCGCCGGCCAAGCGCCCGGTCGTGATCGGCGCAGGCCCGTGCGGAATTTTCGCAGCCCTGATCCTGGCGGAGATGGGACTGCGCCCCATCATCCTGGAGCGCGGCAAAGTCGTGCGCGAACGCACGAAGGACACGTTCGGCTTCTGGCGCAAGCGCATACTCAACCCGGAATCGAATGCGCAATTCGGCGAGGGCGGGGCAGGCACGTTCTCCGACGGCAAACTCTACAGCCAAGTCAAAGACCCGCGCTTCCTCGGCCGCAAGGTGCTCAAAGAGTTCGTCGAAGGCGGCGCCCCGCCGGAAATTCTCTATGTCTCGAAGCCGCATATCGGAACGTTCCGCTTGGTTCAGGTGGTCGAGCACATGCGCGCCAAGATCGAGGCGTTAGGCGGCGAGTTCCGCTTTCAAACCCGCGTCGAGCGCCTCATCGTGAACAAGGCGTCGGACGGCGAGCGCCGCGTCGCAGGCCTCGCCCTCGCCGACGGATCGACGCTCGAAGCCGAGCACGTGGTGCTCGCGGTCGGCCACAGCGCCCGCGACACGTTCCAGATGCTCTACGACGAAGGCGTCTACATCGAAGCAAAGCCGTTCTCGATCGGCTTTCGCATCGAGCACCCACAATCGCTGATCGACCGCGCGCGGCTGGGGCCTAACGCCGGAAACAAACTGCTCGGCGCCGCCGACTACAAAATCGTGCATCACGCCAAGAACGGCCGCTCCGTCTACAGCTTTTGCATGTGCCCCGGCGGCACGGTGGTCGCGACCGCGTCCGAACCGGGCCGCGTCGTCACGAACGGCATGAGCCAATACTCCCGCAACGAGCGCAACGCGAACGCCGGCATCGTCGTCGGCATCACGCCCGCTGACTACCCCGGCCACCCGCTCGCCGGGATCGCCTTCCAACGCCACTGGGAGGAGCGCGCGTTCGAAGCGGGCGGCAGGGACTACACCGCGCCGGGACAGCGCGTCGGCGACTTCATCGCCGCCCGCGCCTCGACAGAACTCGGCGACGTCGTCCCCTCCTACAAACCGTCAGTACGCCCGACCGACCTCTCAACCTGCCTGCCGGACTACGCCATCGAAGCCATCCGCGAAGCACTCCCCGCCTTCGACAAACAGATCAAAGGCTTCGCGCTCGCCGACGCGGTGCTAACCGGCGTCGAAACCCGAACCTCCTCACCGATCTCGATCAAACGCGGCGACGACTTCCAAAGCCTCAACACACGCGGCCTCTACCCAGCCGGCGAAGGCGCAGGCTACGCCGGCGGCATCCTCTCGGCGGCAATCGATGGGATAAAGGTGGCGGAAGCGGTCGCGAGGGGAGTGACGGCAATTATCGGGTAGCGCAGAGGGTCCGCTTAGATTTCGGGTACCATTCTCCAGTGATTCGCAGCCTCGGTCGCAAAGAGGTCACACATGATCAAGTCCAACCGATCCCATTTCGGCGGCCTCAGCCACTTTGGCGTGGTTGAGACAACCGCATTTTCCTGCGCACTGATCACTGCGCCAGAAGGAATTGGCGAGCCGTCGTCCACTGTCTTCATGGAATTTTCTGGCGACTGGGAGACAGATCGAGATCGACGAATAGTGGCCAAAGCTCACCTCCAAGCTCGTCTCAGCGCCGCCCAACAGTCGCAAGTACACGCCGCCCTCCTAGACCAAGTGAATCAATCGGTAGGCGTCGGATTTCCGTTAGACAGTGCAATTCGGCACGCGGTTGCAAAGGAGGCGCAATCCGTGGCGCGCTTCATTGCATTGCCGCCGGGCGACCCCTTCTCTAGGGCAGAGCAATACACCGCGGAGAGTCGGCGACTGGTCGATGTGGTAGGCTTAGTCGCGGCCAGCATCGGAGAAGCGCCGATAGGATATAACTCGGACGGGCAAGTCTTCGTGCATCCTGCGCTTTCTGAAGAATTCGCGAAGCCTGGAAATGAGCTATTAGCCGATATCCTTGAGGACACTGTGCACCAAGGGACGCGCCGCATGAGCGCCAATGGCTAGTCTAGTTGCCTGCTCGCCAGTCGCCCGTACGTAGAAGGTTGAATAGCAAACTACCGCACAGGGTCACCTTGCCTAAGTATGTGATTGGCTATCTTTGCGCCAGTCGCGTTGGGTCCGGCAAACAAGAGATAATAGATCGGTGTTCCGTGGCTATTGCGAATGACCCGCGGGGCGGCCGAGTGTCCGAAAATCTGCTTCAGTCGGGCATTGTACCACTTCACTAACTTGGTGCCTGCATCATCGATCTTCCGGAAATCCACATCGTCAAACAGCGTGAGCGACTTCTCGTAAACGACATCACGCCATTCCGGTGAGCCGAAGTAACCGTCAAGCAGCTGCTGGCGCGCCGCGTTTGGCATTTCGGCTTTCGACAACAGTCGGTGAATCGTGTGTCCGAGCGGAAAGTTGATCAAAACCTCGAGGGACTTCGTCTTGGCGATTGCTTCCAGCGTCGGCCATTTTACCTGTAAGCCAAACGGATCAAGCAGGACAACGCCGCGCCAACGTCTCCAATCAATTCCTCGATTGTTGATGAGGATGCTGTCGATTGCAGCGCTTGCATCGTCTCGCTGAATACGAATCCGCAGTTCGGGGTGCAGTGCCTTCAGCTTTTCCAGTTCAGCCACGCGCTCGGCGCTGGCATCTACGAAGATGTACTGCGTAAACGGAGGGTCAACCGCAAGGGCCACCCTTGGGGATCCATCAACGAATTCTTGCTGTTCGCCATCAACTGCTTCGTCGAAGAGCCCTCTTATCGGTTTACGAGATTTGGTTCTCAACTTTGCCCGGCCGGCGCCGGCGAACGCATCGAAGTAGAGGTAGCCTTTGAGGAAGTTCTGCTTGTTCAGGATGCTTGTGTACGCTTGCAGATACTGGCCGAGGCAAGCGAGCTTCTCCTTCGCCCACGGGCCAACGGTTCCATCTTTCGAATAACTCGTCATCTGGCCGCCGCGTACAGGATGGCGGGGCTCGCGCAGCTCGAAGGCAACTTGGGAAACTCGTTCCACTCCTTCCCATTCAACATCCGCCCGCCCGACTTCGGCCGGAACCCGCCCCATTGTTTGAAGAAAAACGGCACGCGCGCCTTTCGGCATTGCTTGCGAATGTCTTCGACCCAAGCGGCATCCATCGGGCGCGCGCGCGGACCACTTTCGCCACCAACGATCACCCATTCGATCGAAGCGAGGTCAAGCTCACCGATCGGGCCGATCAACGGCTCGATCGATAAGAAGCGAACCGACGCGTTCGTCTGCGCCATATGGTTCACGCGCGACCGCTTCGATCCGTCCTCAACGGAAGCGCCAAGCCAAATGTTCGCAGGCGCTTTCGCTGCCGCATAGCGCCGGTTCACATAGTCGCGCAGCCGCGAACTCCGCTTTGTCAGCACCTGAAACACGTGCCAGTTCGCACGCTCCATGGTGTGGAACACTCGATCGACAAAACTGAACGGCACCTCCTTGTGAAAGAGGTCGCTCATCGAATTTACGAAGATCATCTTCGGGGTTCGCCATGACAGCGGCTGGAGAAGCCGCTCCGGCCGAAGCATCAAATCGAACCCTTGCTCGAACGGATGGTCCGGCACGCCACGGAACCGTTCCGCAAACCGCTCCGCGTAACAGTTGTCGCAGCCCGCGCTGATCTTCGTGCAGCCGGTGACTGGGTTCCACGTCGCGTTCGTCCACTCGATTGAGGTTTTGGTCGCCATACTCATTCCAGAACAAAATGGGAACAAAGAAAAAATGTCAAGCCATTGGGGTGGGCATTACGTAGAATCGGCGCTGCATCGACGCACTTTCGCCCGCACCTGCGACCAAGTCGAATGCGTCGTCGAGCGTAGCCCCCCACGACGCTTACAACTCGGGAAGTGGCTTCTGCACGGCTGGGAGTGAGAGCGTGTCCGGTACTTTTCTTGTTGATGTTGTTCGTAGTTTGTTCTATACCGTGCATCTAGATGGCTCGATGATAACCGAAGGTTGTCGCGGTGCTGCAGTGTGACGACCAAACCAAAAAATTTCACGGCGCCAGGCCGCGGTTTCACCGCCTAACTTCCGGGTACATGGGGTTGTTCGCTCAAATTCGCACCCGGTACCCCCCCCTTGGCCGTTGTCCACCGTGTAGGTCCGGCGCGACCGCCCCAGCCACTCCCGCCAAAGCACAAGACCGGCGACAATGGGAAAATGACCGCGACCGCCAAGCACCTGACCGCTGCCGAGCCCGCCTACCTCAATGTCGCGCGCTCGGCGCTTGGCCGGCGTTGGGTTGAACGCCCGCACGATCCCTCGCAGGCGCTCAGCCTCGCGCAGCGCCTGAAGACGGCGGAGATCGTCGGCCGCCTGCTCGTCGGTCGCGGCGTCGACCCGGCGCGCGCGGAGAGCTATCTCAACCCGTCGCTGAAGACCGACCTGCCGAACCCGAGCTCGGTCAAAGACATGGACATCGCCGCCGCGCGCTTGGCCGAGGCGGTGCAGACGGCTGAGAAGATCGCAATCTTCGGCGACTACGACGTCGACGGCGCGACCTCGTCGTCGTTGCTCGCCCGCTACCTGCGCGCGGTCGGCAGCGACGCCATCATCTACATCCCCGACCGCATCGCCGAAGGTTACGGCC